>SYMJ01000099.1 GCA_005805505.1 Verrucomicrobiales bacterium
AGAACAAAACCGCAAAAAAAGAAAACCGCAAAAAAAGAAAACCGCAAAAAAAGAAAACCGCAAAAAAAGAAAACCGCGAAAGAAGAAAACCGCGAAAGGGGAAACGATGGCTCCAGAGGAAGGGCTCGAACCTTCAACCCATCGGTTAACAGCCGATTGCTCTACCATTGAGCTACTCTGGAACACCGAAATGAGCCGCGACGTTAGGCGGTTTTCTGGAGGGTCGTCAACCGCGAGTTCAAGTTTGTCAGTGGGAGCTTCCGGGCGGGGACGTTTTTTTCTGAAAGATCAGAATGTGCTGACGAGGTAGGTTTGTGAGGTTTTCGACGAATGCCAACCGCGGGTGCAACGCCATTTCCTTTCGGACTTGGGTCGCCGTCATTTTGTGCAGGGGCTTGATGGGGATCCAGCGCTCTTCGCCACGATATTCGACAAAGACGAGTCGGCCTCCCGGCTTGAGTGCATCCGTCATCCGACGGGTCATTTCCAACGGGTGATCGCACTCGTGGTAAACATCTACTAGGAGGATGAGGTCGAGGGTGTTGTCGGGCAGTCGGGGGTCGGTGGTGGTGCCGAGCACCGGGACCACGTTGGTGATGCCTCGCACCAAGAGGTTGGTGCGCAGAAACGCAATCATCTCGGGTTGGATGTCGTTCGCGTAAACCTTGCCGGTCGGACCCACGACTCGGGCCATGCGCCAAGTGAGGTAGCCGCTGCCTGCGCCGACATCGCCCACTTGATACCCTGGCTTCAGGCTCAGGGCGCTCACCAACCGATTCGGGGCTTCCTCGGTTTCGCGCTCTTCCCGCTCCAGCCAGGGTGCCCCCTGATGGGACATGAAATGAGCGATCTCGCGGTCGACGAACCATTTGCCCGTTCCGTCGAAGGATGCCGGGCGGTATTCGTAGGTGGGCGGTGGGGTGGGTTGCGACGGATCCGCAGCCTGGAGCTCTGAGCATCCGATACTGATGAGGAGAACGTAGAGAAAGTGTTTCATGGGTCAGCGGTTCGGAGTGCAGGCTTTTACAAAGGCTCGGAACATTCGGGCGTGTTCGGGATGGGTCGCGTAGAGGCGTTCAGGATGGAATTGGACCGAGGCGAACCAGGGTAACAGTCCGGCACTTTCCGCCCGAAGCTCAGTCCCTTCGATAACCCCGTCGGCCGCACTGAGCGTTACCTGGAGCGGATCTGCCAATCGGTGGATGGCTTGGTGATGTGTGCTATTCACACCCAGAGTCTTGGTGCGGTAAATGGCGGATGCCTGAGTGTCTGGAACAATCTCGACGGGGTGAACCACTTCGAATCGTCGGTTCGTTTGGGCGTGGGGGATATCGCCGGGACGCTGAGAGGGGAGGTCTACATAGAGCGATCCTCCGAGGGCCACGTTGACGAGTTGATGCCCTCGGCAAATGGCCAACAGCGGCTTGGGGTGCCGAAAGAGTTCGTCCAACAAGGTCAACTCCATCACGTCGCGATCCGGTTCTGGGAACTCGCAACGCTCCAGCAGATCCGAGGGAACCTCGGGCCAGTAGAGCTTTGGATGAATGTCGTCGCCACCGGTCAGCAGCACCCCGTCTGCTCGTTCCAAATACTCGGTCAAACGCCCACGGTGGGTCAGTTGAGGCAATGCCAGAGGAAGGCCTCCGGCATCCAAAATAGCCTCCAGGTACCGACTGCTGACGCTGATGGAGTGATCAGGAAACTCCGCGCCGACGGCGTGGGTGCTGGGCGTCACCAGAATGATCGGGCGGCTCATAAGTTTCAGTCTGTTCCGAAATTACAGCGATTCAAACGGGAAACCCTCTGGCTCACTCAAACCGGTATTCGGGAAACTGTTCCCGGATGTGTTTACGCACAGCCTCGATGTGTTCGGGTGGGTATCGGCGGCGCACATAGCCTCGCTCTAGGGCGTCGAGCAGCTCCAGCCAGTCCAAGAGCGGCGGTTCGGGCATCGAAACCCACTCGATGTCCGAGCCTCGCCGCTTGGAGCGTTCGAAGAACTTCCACTGGACCCCCACATGCTGGGCGTAAACGTGGCGTTTGATTCCGTCGGGTCCCGGGGTCGTCCACCCGATGTCTGCTTTGGCTCCCATGATCTGTGTCAGGATTCAGTTTCCGGCAAATCAACTGAGGCGACCGCCATGGCGGCGATGCCTTCTTCTCGGCCAACGAAACCCATAGTTTCATTGGTCGTGGCCTTCACACCGACTTTGCTCGGCAGGATGCCTAGCGCGGTGGCGATGTGGGTCTTCATGGCCGTGATGTGGGGGTAGATCTTCGGCTGCTCGGCGATGAGGGTGGCGTCGATGTTGACGATCCTTCCGCCCCGCGCTTTGACCCGGCGGGCAGCCTCTTCGAGGAAGATTCGGCTTGGGGCATTCCGCCAGGCCGGGTCGGTGTTGGGGAAGAGATGGCCAATATCAACCTCGCCGATCGCCCCGAGGACGGCATCGGTGATGGCGTGAAGCAGGGCGTCGGCGTCCGAGTGACCGTCCAAGCCTTTGCTATGAGAAATCTCGACGCCCCCCAAGACCAGCCTGCGGTCGGGGACTAAACAATGGACATCGTATCCGATGCCGACGTGTACCATGCAGCACACTCTATGGCCGGTGAGGCCCGGCGTGAATGCGGAAAACGCGATGGATTCGTGAGCCGCTCACATCAGCTTGAGCTTGGGGAGGTCTTGTGAGTCGACCAGTCCTACCGGTTCCTTGCGGGCGTTGACCACGATCAGGTCGTCGATGTTGCGATCGTTGAAAATTCTTAGAGCATCCACGGCCAGCGCGTCGTCACGAATGGTGATGGGGTTGCGGGTCATGACCTCCTTCAGCGGTCGTTGAAGGAGGTTCTCGTGGGCCGCCAGCCGTCGGCGGAGATCTCCGTCGGTGAACACACCGACCAAGCGTCCTTTGCCGTCGACCACGCTGACCGAGCCGGTCTTGGCTTGCGTCATAGTCAGGAGCCCGTCCTGGACGGTCTGATCTTGGCGGGCCACGGCGTTGCGATGATCGCGTCGCATGATGTCGCCGACCTTGTAGAGTAGGGCACGACCGATGGCGCCGGCCGGGTGGCGTTGGGCGAAGTCCTGCTTCCGAAACCCACGGGCGGTCATCACCGCGATGGCTAGGGCGTCGCCCATCACCAGTGTGGCAGTGGTGGAAGCCGTTGGGGCTAGATTGAAGGGACAGGCTTCTCTGGGAACCTGGATATTCAGTATCACATCGCTGTGCTGACCCAGGGTGGAACCCGGAGTGCCGGTCAGTGCGATGATTTGGACGGAAAACCGACGCAGCGCCGGCAGGAGGTCGTTCCACTCCGAAGACTCTCCCGAATAGCTCAGCGCAAGGATGAGGTCGCCGTCCTGCACGATACCAAGGTCTCCATGGAGGGCGTCCACCGGATTGAGGACCACCGCCGTGGAGCCCGTGCTGCTGAGCGTGGCTGCGATCTTTTTGCCGATGTTGCCCGACTTACCGACACCCAGCACGACGATCTTCCGGCGGGCTGAAAGTATCGAGCAGACCAACTCCACTCCCCGGTCGAAGGACTCGTCCAGAGATCCTCTCACGGAGCGCAGGGCGGCCAATTCAATGTCGAAGACCTGGCGGGCGAGTTTCAGATGGCTCACCCGGCAACGGTGTCACCGGTGGGGCTGCGGATCAATGGTTCGACCGGATCGACAGGCTTTCGGGCGTGGGTGGTAGGTTTCCTGTGATCTTTTCTACATACGATCTGAGGGTTTCGATAAGGGTGCTCATCACGGCAGTAGGGGTCCCTTGCCAGACCGCTCCCAGACGCAGTGGGGTAATGTCGGGGATGGGGAGTACCCTCAGATCTTTGGCGAGAGAACCCCCGGGGATAGCCAGACTAAGTCCGATTCCGAATCCACTTTGAACGTAGACTTCTACCAGCTCTAGATCGGTGACCTCGACTCGGGAAGGCCATTCGAGCGAGCGGCTCTCTAAAAACTCCCGGAAGCGACGGGGAGCCAACTCGACAGCGGTGATGGAAATGAGTGGGTCTTCCAAGCTTTCCGTCGCCAAGGCCTCGAAGATTTCCGAGGCGTTCCGGAATCGGGATACCTTGGGTACCAGCAAGACGAGTGGCAGTTCTAGCAACGGCAGGTGGTTCAGGCCTTTGGCACCTTGGCCTTCGAGCAAGGTGATCGCGAAGTCTAGTTCCTGCCGCTCCAACCACGCTTCCACCTGGGGTTGCTGACCTGCCCGCAGCGTGAGTTGGAGGTGAGGGAATTTTTTGCGCACCTCCTGTAATACCCGAGGCAAGTGGTCCCGGAGAGCTACTACTGGGGCTGCCACCCGCAGGATCTCCCGGGAAGCGCTTCGGAGTTGGTTTTCCATTTTGCCCAGTTCGCCGAAGAAGGGGCGGATAAACTCGTAGAGATCCGTGCCCGCTGGCAGCAGTTCAAAGGGGCGTCGGCGAAAGAGCTTCACTCCTAGGTAGGATTCCAGTTGGAGCAGTTGACCGCTGATGGCGGGTTGCTGGATTCCATAGGGCATGTTGCGCACCGCTTCCATAATGCCGCCGTGCCGCGCCACATAATAGAAAAGCTCCAGATGGTGCACATTCATCAACCCAAACAACCACGGTGACGTTTATTGGGCAATGATGGCTTCCGCGCGTTTTTGCCCGTCTTTGGGATTCCCTTTGACGGTGGGTGCAGTGAAACTACGGCGAAGCCTTCACCAAAACTGTTCGTTAACCGAGTTCGTATGAAGATCCTCTCTTCCACCGTCATAGCGGCAAGCCTCACGGCCTTCGCGGCCCAGGCCGCCATCGATTTTTCCAAGGATATTGCCCCGATCCTTACCGAGCACTGTCTCAAGTGCCACGGCACCGAGAAACAGAAGGGCAAATATCGTGTAGACTCCAAGGAGGCCGCCTTCAAGGGAGGCAAGAGTGACAAACCAGCGGTGGTTGCCGGGGACCCGGACAAGAGCGAGATCATCCACCGTGTGTTTCTGGACAAGGACAACGACGAGTTGATGCCGTCGGAGGGTGGACCCTTGGCCGAACCCATTCGGGCCAAGTTGAAGGAATGGATTAAAGAAGGAGCCAAGTGGCCGGAGGGCGTGGTACTGACGGCCGCCGTGGCGGCCCCAGCTCCGTCGGCTGCTCATCCCGCCCGTCCTGCCCGGCCGGTGCCCCCGCTGCCACAATTGCCCAAGGAGTACCAAGCGGCCTCCTCCGAGGCTTCCGGAATCGCGGCTCTTTCTAAGGCCGGGATCGAAGCTCGACCGATTGCCATCGGAGTGCCCTGGAAGGAAGCCAACTTCCGTCTGAAGGGCCCCGAGGTGACCGATACGACCCTAAGTCCTGTGTCTGGTATTAACAGCTTGGTCGAGCTGCGCTTGGGTAACACCAAGATCACCGATGCGGGTCTCAAGCAACTCTCCGGACTCACTCACCTCCAGACGCTGGGGTTGGAATTGACCGGGGTCACCGACGCTGGGCTTGACCACATCCAGGGGCTCCAAAATCTGGTGTATCTGAACTTGTATGGCACCAAAGTGACTGATGCGGGTTTGGCCAAACTCGCGGGGCTCAAGCACCTCCGTAACCTCTATGTCTGGCAAACCCAGGTGACCCCAGAGGGAATTAAGAAGCTCGAGGCAGCGCTGCCGGGGTTGGATATTAACAGCGGTTGGGTGGCTCCTCCGGTCGAGAAGAAAGATGAAGCCAAGAAGGATGAGGCCAAGAAAGTAGAGCCGAAGAAGTAGTCTTAGGCTCCGAAGTCGTGGCGCTTTGAAGGTGCCCTTGAGGTTTTAGATTCAGACGGTATCGGCTGAATCCTAGCCTCCACAATCGAGTTATCCCCCCCGGTTTCCGTCACTGGATCCGGGGGGGCTTGTTTCAGACAAGCTTTCGGCGGCGTAGGTCGGCCCCTCGAATCTCCGGAATCAAGAGACCACAGGCCGCCAGAATCATGGCCGCGGCGATCCATCCCATCGTCGCCGGTGACAGGGTCTGGACAGCCTGGAAGGCGCAGAGGGGAGCTAGCACCCCTCGAATTCCGGTCGAGAAGGTGTGGACAGCCATGTAGTCGGTCACATGGGCGGGTGGCGCCACCTTGGTGACCCACAGGCCCCAGGCGACGTCGCCGCCGGCAGTAGAGATTCCATAAAAAATCGCACCGATAATGAGCCCTACCGGTGTCTCACTCATGAAGAAGGTGGCGATACCGATAGCGAAACCAGCATTCAGGGTGACGCGGAGTCGAAAGAAGTTCATCCGGTCAAACAGGCGTCCCCAAACCGGGCTCATAATCCAGCGGGCAGCATTGGGGATGATCAAGGTGAGCCAAGCGATCTCCGCCGCGCCCAGTCCGAGGCCGAAGCGTGGATTTCCCAAGTATTCTACGCGGATGGGTAGCATGGCGAGGTTGGCGAAACCCATGAGCATCCAGGCGATTAACGCGTTCCGGAACACCGGGTCTTCTCGGACGAAGCGAAGTCCCTGCAGAGGATGGGTGGCAGCGCTCGAATCCAACGCTCGGGTCGGGATGCGACGCACTGCGACGGCGGCAGCGAAGTAGGCCAGAGCAAAGAGGGCGGTCATCCAACGCCAACGGTCGGAGGCGAAGGAAGCGCTCGGAGACGCGTGGGTGTGCATCAAGCCGCTGCTGAGGATTTGCCCACCAATCCATGCAAAGACCATGGCCGCTGCGATGCGGACCATGAAGGCGCTGGAATACAATCGGCCCCGCTGGTCGGCCGGGTAATTGTCGTGATAAATCTGGGTCATCAGCGGGATGGCGCAGGTCGAGGTAAGCAAGGCCAACACACACCCGACGGTGTACACCACTGGATGAGGTACTAGGGTCACCAGCAGGCAGCTCAAGCCTCCAAGGCCTAGTAAGCCAGAGACGGCCCGGGAGGGCTGCAGTCCGAGGTTACGGGCGGCATTGACCACTAAGGGAGAGATGAGCAGACCGACGGAAGTGCCGGCCGCGATGAGAGCCTTGGCCCAAGGCCCCAGATCAAAGACCCGTGTGGCGATGAGCAGAAGGAAGGTGTTTCCCGCCGTCTCGATGATACCCCCGAAGACCGAGCGCCAGCGCTCCATCCGGAAGGTGATTTGAGCGCGTTCGGCAGGGCTGGTCATGGATTGGGGCCGCTGGGCTCCGCTTCAGGAGCTGCTGGGCGGACCCTCATTCGGACTCCGTCATCGGGGATTTGACGGCGTCGGCGATCCGGCGAAGCCATTCCCAGGTGTAGAGCCCGGTTGAGTGGCCGTCTCCCCACAGGGGTTGGACAGCGTAGTTGCCCACCCAGGGTAGTTTGCGCAATTGAAAGGATTCCGTCCCATACGGCCTCTGCGGAGGGCGGTAGGTGGTTCCAAAAATGTCGCTCTCACCCATGCAGGCGGCGCAGGGGCAGAAACGACGGAGACTTTCCAGGGGGATAAAATCTTCTCGGCCATCCACCCAGCGGATGGCGAGTTCCTGTGCGAAGAGGGTGATGTCGGCCGGTTGCATCAGGCGGACGGTGGTACTGGGTGAGGCCCGCGTCCAGTGGCTTCGATGTCGTACCGATTGCGAAATTGGTAACTTGCCTCAATTCTATCCCGATGGTGCCACGCTGTTTAATCTTGGTCCTGAGCCTCTGGATGACGGTTTGCGCTGCGAGCGTTTCCGAGACGAGTCCGTCGGTTGAAGATATCGTTAAGGGGCTGGTCGAACGGCTCAAATCCATGCCGGAGTTGCAGGAAGGTCGAGCGCATGTCTGCCGTCGTTTGAGCGTTTTTGAAACACTTGAAGCCGACGGCAAGATTTCTGAGCGCAAGAGCAAGGAGTATCGCGTGGCTGTGACCAATGGCGTGGAGACGGCACGATTGGTGCGCATCGATGACCGCGAGCCGCCCCCGGGCGATGCTCGAAGCGAGGAGCGGAAAGATCGCGAGGCACGCGAGAGGTACGGCAAACACAGTGCCGTAAAAAAGCGTCGAGGCATGGAGGTGATCGACGAGTCGCTCATCCGGCGTTTTGACTACCGATGGGTGGGCCATGAGGTGATCGCCGGTCGAACCAATTACGTCTTGGAGTTCTCGGCCCGATCGGTTGAACCCGGTCGGAGCGCGGCCAATGCCTTCGCTGACCGGCTTATGTCCCACTTGCAGGGTCGCCTGTGGATCGACACCGAAGAACACGAGCTGGCCCGGGTGGAGGCCCGACTGGGCAAGAGTTTTGACGTGCTTGCTGGGGTAGTGGCCTCGATCCAAAAAATGACGCTTTCGATTGAGCGCTTCCGCCTGCCGGATGGCCGATGGGTCGATGGCCGACTTCAGACAGCGTTTGAGGGACGCAAGTTCTTCAGCGCGCTGCGCATGCGCTTACAAGTTGAGCAGGATCGCTACGAGACCACGACAGTCAATCCGGGGTGATTCACCGTCGGCGAGAAGACAGCCAGCGATTGGTCTGATCGAGCAGTACTGCGAGGATAACGACCGCGCCGATAATAATCTGCGAGTAGTTCTGGTCGATGCCCAGGATGACGATCCCGCTGGAGATTAATTGGATGATCAGGGCTCCCAGCAGGGCGCCGAGAGCCGTGCCTCGTCCGCCCGTGAGACTGGCCCCGCCGACCACAGCTGCGGCGATGACGTTCAGTTCGTAGCCATTGCCGTCGGCCGACGTGGCCGAACCATAGTATCCCAGCGACAGCAGTGAGGCGATGCCGGCGGCCAGTCCGGAGACAGCGAAAACTCCAAGTTTTACGCGCCCGGTCCGGATGCCGCTGAAGCGGCTGGCCGTCTCATTGCCACCCACCGCATAGATGCGACGTCCGGGAACAGTGCGCGTGAGCCACAGCCCCCCGGCCACGGCGACCAACACCATGGCCGCCAGCGGGACCAAGGTGAGTCCCCCGGGAGTGGTCCACTTGACCCCAGACCGGAATCCTTCGGGGAAGCCGCCGGTGCTGAGTCCGTGGGTTAGCACAAAGGCCACGCCGCGAAAGATGGCCATGGTGCCGAGGGTGATGATGAATGGGTGAACTCTCAGGGCGACGCTCATGCCGCCGTTGGCCAGTCCGCAGAGCAAGCCTGTTCCAAGACACACAGCGCAACCGAGCCACGCACCTTCGGTGGCAGAAGTGGCCGCGGGCCCCTCCGGTCCGAAGGCGTGGAACACCTGGGCTGCCAACACTCCCGACAGCGCGTAGATGGCTCCGACGCTCAGGTCGATTTGGCCAGCGATGATCACGAAGGTCATGCCCACGGCCATGATGGCGAAGAAGCTCGTGTCCTTGGCCAGTTGGGTGAGGTTCTCGGCGTTGAGGAACTTGTTCACCCGTTCCTTGGCGGCGGTGCGGTTTCCATCGGCGTCTTCGGTGAAGACTCTTCGGCGCTCACCATTGGGTCCGGTTTCAAAGAGGGGGCGCTCGACCGATCCGCCGAAGACGGTCAGCAGCATTCCTAAGACGAGGACCACAACGAGGAGCCCTGCTTCGGCCAGTCGCAGGTGCTTCGAGGAGACGATGGAACTCACGACCCGGAGGCTAAGCGTTTGTCTGAAAACTGGAAGGGGTCCTCGTTTTTGGTGGGCTCGAATAGCCGTCGGAGCAGGGGTTCGCCTCTGCGGTGGACGGGGTTGCTCGGGACAATCCCTTACAAAGGGTCATTGCGTCGGCGCTTTTCCCTTGGCTAGAACAATCAGCCGTGTCGTCCCAGCACACCCTCAAGCAGTCGGTCTCATTCGCCGGAATCGGTCTCCACGGCGGAAACCGAGTTTCGATGAACCTCCTGCCGGCCTTGCCCAACACGGGCTTGCGCTTCCGGCGGATTGACCTGGATGGCGCCCCGGAGATCGAGGCTCGGGTCGAGTATGTCGTAGACACCCAACGCTCCACCACCCTCGGAAAAGGAGCGGTCAAGGTGCATACGGTGGAGCATGTGTTGGCGGCTCTGGCGGGCGCGGGCATCGACAACGCGATTATCGAATTGGATACCAACGAGCCTCCGATCGCCGATGGAAGCTCCCGGGAGTTTGTTCGCCTGGTTAAGGAAGCGGGCCGGGTAGCCCAGGCTGACCCCGTGGAAATTTATCGGGTGACTGCACCGATCGAGGTGAATGTGGGAGGCTCTCAGATGGCGGTGTTCCCGCATTCGGGTTTCAAGATCACTTGCACGAGTTCAGACAAAGGAGGGCGCTTCACCCAATTTTTCACGCTCGAGATCACGCCCGCAAGTTGGGAGAAGGAGTTGAGCCATGCCCGGACCTTCTGCTTCTACGAGGAAATTGAGTTCCTCATTAAGAACGGGCTTATCAAGGGCGGAAGTCTGGAAAACGCCATCGTCATCCGCGACGACGCCGTCCTGACTACAGAACCGCTTCGGTATCCTGAGGAGTTTGTTCGTCACAAGATGCTCGATATCGTCGGTGATCTGGCTCTGATCGGCCGCCCGATCCACGGCCATGTGATTGCCACCCGGCCGAGTCATCATGCCAACACGGAGTTGGCTAAGGCGATTTTGGCTCAGATGCGCCGACCACTGGAGGCCGCACAAACCTTCGCCCCGCCTCCCGCTCCCGCCCTCGAGGTCAAGCCCGTCGTTACCAAGCCTGCCAAGTCTCCCGTCGCAGCCTCTACGCCCACTGTGAACTCTCCGACTTCCACCGAAACTCTCGTCCGTGATGGTGCGACCCTGGACACCATGCAGGTCATGCAGATTCTGCCGCACCGCCCTCCCTTCCTCATGGTGGATAAAGTAACCAAGATCGATGGATCTCGGATTGTGGCGCAGAAGAACGTCACCATGGGAGAGCCATTTTTCGAGGGACATTTTCCGGGCCATCCGATCATGCCGGGAGTTCTTCAGTTGGAGGCCATGGCCCAGGTGGCGGGCATCTTGATGATGAGGCAGGCTGAGAATGCCGGGAAACTGGCCTACTTCATGTCTGCAGAGGATGTGAAGTGGCGCAGGCCGGTGCGTCCGGGTGACATTTTGATGATCGAGGTGGAGATGACCAAGGCCCGGGGTAAGATCGGCAAGGCCAAGGGCAAGTGCACCGTGGACGGAGAGGTGGTCAGCGAAGCCAATGTGACCTTCATGTTGATGGACCGTTGAGTCACCTGAAGCCTGACGGGATATCCGACCCCAATGATCCACCCCACTGCAATCGTTCACTCCAAGGCCCTCATCGGAGCCGACTGTCACATTGGCCCCTACTGCCTGATTGGTGAGCATGTCGTTCTGGCAGAGCGCTGCCGCCTGCATAGCCATGTCGTTCTGGAGGGGCATACCACTTTGGGATGCGACAACGAAATCTACCCCTTTGCCTCCCTGGGAATGAAGTCCCAGGACCTAAAGTGGAAGGGGGGCGTGACTCGGGTGCAAATCGGAGACCGGAACGTGTTCCGCGAGTTTGTGAGCGTGCACAGCGCTACCTCAGACGGAGATGCGACTCGGGTGGGCTCTGATAATTATTTCTTAGCCAACACCCATTTGGCTCATGATGTGCAGTTGGGTAATCGGATCATCATGTCCAACCTGGCGACCTTGGCCGGGCATGTGATCGTCGAAGATCACGCCATCATCGGCGGCCTGGCGGCGGTTCATCAATTCTGTCGGATCGGTCGATACGCCATGGTGGGCGGTTGCTCCAAGGTGGTTCAGGATATCGCGCCTTACATGATGGCCGACGGAAATCCGACTGAGACCCGGTTTGTGAACAAGGTGGGGTTGGAGCGGGCAGGCTTCGCTGCTGACACCATCGGTACTCTGATCAAGGCCTACAAAATCATCTTTCGAACGGGCCTGACTTTGGAGAATGCCCTGTCTCGGATGGAGTCGGATTTGCCGACCACTCCGGAGTTGAAGGAGTTGATCCAGTTTGTGCGAACTAGCCAGCGCGGTTTAGCGCGATGACCCAGAGGGGCTGCGGTCTGGGCTTCGGCAGATCCGCGGCAGCAAGTGGGCGGTGAGGGCTGCGCAGGTGAAAGGAGGTTCAGGCTGCTTCGGTCTGAGGACTCATTCGCTGGCTCGACAGATTCTTCAAGGCCGTTTCAATGGCTTCGATCACGCTGTCCGGAGTGGAGGTGCCCGCAGTGATGCCTACGGTATCAGTTTTTCGGATCCAGGCTGGGTCGAGGTCGTTCGAGGTCTGCAGCCAATGGACTCGGGCACACCGGCTCCGGCAAGTGTCCACCAAGCGGCGAGTGTTGTTGCTGTGGATGCCTCCGATGACCAAGACCACATCGCAACGTGAGGCCAGATTCTCGGCGGCGGTCTGCCTGTCTTTGGTGGGTTGACACACGGTGTCAATCCAACGGACCTCTGAGCCGGGGAATCTCTGACTCAGGTGAGCGACTAACTCCCGCACCCGGGCTACAGGTTGCGTGGTTTGCGACACGACCCCATAGCGGGGACGTTCAGGCAGCAGGTCCACTTCGCTCTCTGTTAACACGACGTCGCACTCGGGATGATCTTCGGTCAGGCCTCGGACCTCAACATGGCCGGCTTGACCTATCACCAGCGGGTGGAACCCTGCGGTCACGAGTTTTTTCAACGCCTGATGAGCCCGGTGAACCAAGGGGCAGGTGGCCTCGGTCACTGTCAGGCCTAATTGGCGAAGGCTCTCGATGCGGCGATTTGAAGCTCCGTGGGCCGTGATGAGTACTTCCCGGGTGGGAATGTCGGACGCGTCTTGTCGGATAAGTACACCCCTCCCACGGAGGTCGGCCAAAACCGACTCATTGTGGACCAAATCTCCCAAGACGGTCACCGGGCCGGCCGCGGCTCGCTCATGGGCTAATTCGATCGCATCACGAACCCCAAAACACATCCCCATTGCTTCCGCTCTCAAGACTCTCATAATTTACTTTGCGTCACAAAGCTTCTGAGTATGGACCATCGGGGTTGTTCAAAAAGAATCAAGCGGATGGAGTCGTTTTTCGGAACTGGGCAACGATTTGTTCTAGATGCCCAAGGTACTCAGTAAAGGCGTTGCGACCGAGGTCGGTCAGGGTGCAAGTGGTCTGCGGCCGGGTTTCGCCGGTGGACTTGGAGAGGGAAATCAGGCCGGCCTCCTGAAGGATCCGGAGGTGGGAAGTCAGATTGCCGTCGGACATGACCAGCAAGTTCCGCAGGTCGGTGTAGGTCAGGGAAGGGGTGGCCGAAAGGGCGGAAATGATGGCTAGACGGGCCTTTTCGTGGATGACCCGGTCGAGATGGGGAAAAGGTTCCGGGTTCACGCCGAGGGCTTCTTTTCCGTCCAGTGCAAGTAGAGACCGTAGGCGAGGTGTCCGCCGCCGAAGCTCGCCGTCATGACTGCATGAGCCATGCGAATGGAGGGTTCGATTTGGTGAGGATTGGCCGCGGCCAGTGCACTAAGCAAACCGGCGATGACAAACCCCCAACCAAACAAGCGCATCCCGCGGGGCATGAAGAAACCGGCTGAATGCACCGAACATCCGTAGAGAACGAGCCATAGAGGCGGCAGCGCCACGGCGATCATGGCCCCCTCTTGATGGATATTTACCAACGGACCTACAACGGCGGTGCCGGCAAACAGGGCGGGCATTAGGGCTGAGGCCACGCGGCGGGCTGGGGGGGTCCAGAATAGTTCACCGGCAGCGAAGGCCTGACGGCGCATGAGCAAGAACGCCGTGCACGCCCCGGCCAGTCCCACGGCCAACCAGTAAAAGGCGAAGGATCGGGCATTGTCCCGGATCACGAAGGGGGCCGCGAGTCCGGCGAGAGTACCGATCAGGCCTACCGACGTCATCGCCGGTGCCAAGGCACGGCGGTAGGTCGATGCCCGATCCATGAGGGTTCGGATGGTTTCGAGCTGTTCCCGGGCCGAGTTGTGGTCCACGTGCCCCACAGTCGGGGTCGGAAACTCCCCGTCAATACTGGAGTCAGTGAGTCCTCCTTATTCGGCAGAGGCGCTCGGCAACGGGTCTGGGTGAACTGGCAGATTTCCCCTTAAGATGGCCCTAGCCTGTCCCTTAGGGGATAGATTGAGCCTGTCCCTTGGAGGATGAACCGAGCCTGTCCCTTGGAGGATGGACCGAGCCTGTCCCTTGGAGGATGGACCGAGCCTGTCCCTTGGAGGATGGACCGAGCCTGTCCCTTGGAGGATGGATCGAGCCTGTCCCTTGGAGGATGGACCGAGCCTGTCCCTTGGAGGATGGATCGAGCCTGTCCCTTGGAGGATGGATCAAGCCTGTCCCTTGGAGGATGGATCGAGCCTGTCCCTTGGAGGATGG
>SYMJ01000100.1 GCA_005805505.1 Verrucomicrobiales bacterium
CACCTCTTTCCAGGCGGTGTATGTGCCGGCCGACGATCTCACTGATCCGGCCCCGGCCACCACCTTCGCTCACCTCGATGCGACGATCGTTCTCGAACGTTCCATCGCCGAGTTGGGCATCTTCCCGGCCGTGGATCCGCTGGCTTCTAGCTCCCGCGCTCTGGCGCCGGAGTTCGTTGGCGAAGAGCATTACAACGTGGCCCGTGGCGTTCAGAAGGTGCTCCAACGCTACAAGGATCTTCAGGATATCATCGCGAGTCTCGGCATGGACGAGTTGTCTGCCGATGACAAGTTGACCGTCTTCCGCGCCCGCAAGATTCAGAAATTCCTCAGCCAGCCGTTCACGGTGGCCGAGCAGTTCACTGGGCGTCCGGGCAAGCAGGTGCCTGTGGCCGAGACCGTCCGGAGCTTCAAGGAGATCTTGGAAGGTAAGTACGACGATATCGCCGAGGCCAACTTCTACATGAAGGGTGGTATCGACGAGATTCAGGACTGACCGCTTGTCCGTCCCACGCTCAGAACCCCAACGACATGGCCACTCTCAAACTGGAAATTGCCACGCCCGAGGCCCGGATTTATTCCGAGGAGGTCGACATGGTTACCTTGCCTGGGCTCGAAGGCGAGATGGGTATCTTCCCGATGCACATCCCGCTGATGACTCAGATCACCCATGGCGAGATCATCGTCCGTAAGGGCGGCCAAGATCACTTCCTCGCCGTCGGAGAAGGTTTTGTGGAGATCACCGGTCAACGGGTGGCCATCTTGACCGATATGGCTATCCGCGTTGCAGACATCGACGAAGTTCGCGCCGAAGAAGCCCGGAAAAAGGCCGAGGCGCGGATCGCTCAGAGATTGGGAGACGAAGAAACGGCTATGGCCCAAGCCTCTCTCATGCACTCCCTGACCCAGTTGAATTTGAAGCGGCGTCAGCATCGATGAACTGATTTATCGGATCGGAGTCGACAGAACGGCCGCCGCTCACACGGCGGCCGTTGCGTTTCGAAAACCCTTCTTTATCCTGATAAGAAGCAGCTCGGAGAGCCGAGCCACCGGCAACCCAATTCAGCGAGCCCAATTTATTAAGTTAGTGAACAGCATGCCGGGAACCATCGAATTACCGACGCCCGACGTCGATGTGGAGACGGATCCCAAGAAGGTTCGTGAGCAGGATTATACCGTCATCGTCTGGGATGATCCGGTCAACCTCATGCCCTATGTGACCCATGTGTTTCAGCAGGTTTTCGGTTGGGGGCGTGAAAAGGCACAGCGGCACATGCTCGAAGTCCATGAGCAAGGCCGCAGTGTTGTGGTTCGAGACAGCTTCGAAAAAGCGGAGTACTATGTGTATGCGCTCCAGAAGTATTCCCTCACCGCCACTTTAGAACCCGCCACGTGAGACTCCACGCGAGCGACGACGAGGGGACGTCCTGGTTTCTCACACCCGGAGAGCGCAATTTGCTGCTCACGCTTTTTTCTCGTCCCATCGACCCCCGCCAACCGGCACGGCTGAGTCGTACCTCCGAAGCCCTCGAGGAACAGTGCCAGTCGGATTTAGCCGGTGAGTTGGAGAAGCACCGAGCAGAGGTACGTTCCCGATTGGTGGTGCTCTTGGGCGTTGCGGTTTCGGCCCAAACGACGATCCAAACCCCCACCGGACCCCGAGAAGATTCGGGCTGGATCCTCCGTCTTACTTCTGAAGACCGTGAATCCTGTCTTCAGGCCTTGAACGAATTGCGCCTGGGGGCCTGGGAACAACTCGGGCGACCCGATCCTCCGGAGGTTCCCGACGATCTGGCTCCCGACTCACCCAACATTCTGCATTGGTGGACCCTGGAGATCGCCTCCCGTTTCCAAGCGCGGTTGATCTCCGAGGAATCTCTCGAATGAGCAAACCTGTCGGTTCCGTGGCCTTCCTATCTCCAGGAGATCGGTTGCCGGATCCGAGCCAGGCCCGGGAAGATGGACTGGTGGCCGTGGGAGGCGACCTGTCGGTGGAGCGGTTGTTAGAAGCCTATCAGAGCGGTCTTTTCCCGTGGTCGGCCAACCCGATTACCTGGTGGTCACCCGATCCCCGCGGCGTTCTTCCGGTGGGCGCAGTGCATGTTTCCCGAAGTCTGGCCCGGACATTGCGGCAAGCTCCCTACACGGTGACCTTCGACCAGAATTTTTCAGCCGTCATTCGTGCCTGTGCCGAGGTGCCCCGAAGCGGTGCTAGTTCGACTTGGATTTCACCCCAGCTTTTGGAGGCGTACGAACAACTAGCCCAGGCTGGACATGCCCACAGTGTGGAATGCTGGCAGGAAGGGCGGCTGGTGGGTGGGGTGTACGGGGTTAGTGTGGGAGGCTTCTTTGCCGGTGAGTCCATGTTTCACCGCGCGGATAATGCTTCCAAGGTGGCTTTGGTCCACCTCGACCGCCATTTGGCTAGCCGCGGATTCACCTTGCTGGACTGTCAGATGGTTACCTCGGTCACCCGCTCGCTGGGAGCGATGGAAATTCCTCGGACCGATTATTTGGATCGGTTGGCCCGGGCTGTAGGCCAACCTTCACGGTGGTGAGGTTTGAAAGACCGACGGTATCGGTCCTGACCCCAGCCTTCAGGCGACCGCCACGGCTGAAGCCCGTCGGGACTCCAGCGCCAAGATCATGCTGTTCAGGATGCCACGGCCATCTTCTGTTCCGAGGATTCCTTCCACTGCTCGATCCGGGTGAGGCATGAGGCCCGCTACGTTGAAGCGCTCGTTGGCGATGCCCGCGATGTTCAGCACGGAACCATTGGGATTGGCTGCCTCAGTTACGGCACCGCTCGCGTCACAGTACTGCCACAGGATCTGGCGCTGTGCCTGCAATCGATCCAGCGTAGGGGCATCGGCGAAGTAGCATCCCTCGCCGTGGGCGATGGGAATGCGCAGGGGAACACCGTCGCGGCGGACTTCTGAAGTAAAGGGAGTCTCGAAGTTGGCGGTTTTCAGAAAAACCTGTTCGCAGTGAAAACGCAGGTCCCGGTTGCGGATGAGTGCACCGGGCAATAGACCCGCCTCGCAAAGGATTTGGAATCCATTGCAAATGCCCAAGACGAGCCCGCCGTTGTCCGCGAAGCGGCTCACCGCCTGCATCACGGGACTGAAACGGGCGATGGCCCCGCAACGTAGAGCGTCCCCATAGCTGAAGCCACCGGGCACGATCACGGCATCGACCTCGCCCAACGAGGTGTCCTTGTGCCAGACGAGTTTGGCTTGGCTGCCCAGCACGCGCAGAGCGTGCACGCAGTCTTGATCGCAGTTGGAGGCAGGAAACTGGAGGATGGCAAATCGCATAACCGAGGCGGTCGTCATTCCACGATCTCCAGACGGTAATCTTCGATCACCGGGTTGCTCAGGAAACGCAAGGCCGCCTCGTTGAGGGCGTTGTGGGCATCGGTGGCCGAGGTGCCTGGGGCCAAGTCGATCTCGATGTACTTGCCCACGCGGACGCCGGTGACCCCAGCGTATCCCATGTGTTCGAGGGCGTTGGCGACGGTCTTGCCTTGCGGATCGAGGACGGCCTTTTTCGGGGTGATGACGAGCTTGGCTTTCATGGCAGCGGAAGTTTCCTCGGGAAACCCGAAGGAGGAAGGAGAATGAGACAGCATCTGGAAGGAGGTGAAGCAGATTTCTGGCGGCTTTGGCTGGCCCAGAGCGAACCCACGCCGTTGGAATTGGACGCTTGCCAGCGATTCGTCGGCCGGTAGGCTCTAGGTTCTTTCCGCCGGACTACCCAGCGGAACACCCATTTCAATTTTATGGCAGTCAACGCGAACGAACTCCGCAAGGGTCAAGCGATCAAGTACAATACCGACATTTGCGTCGTCCTTGAGGTCACCCACCGGACTCCCGGCAACCTACGGGCTTTCGTACAGGGCATTTTGCGCAGCATCCGTACCGGCAAGAGCATGGATGTCCGCTTCGGCTCGGGGGAAAAGATAGAGACGGTGCCGTTGATGACCTACAAGATGGAGTACAGCTACAAGTCCGGTGACGACTATGTGTTCGTCAATCCTGAGACGTTCGAAGAGGTCACGGTGACTCCTGAATTCGTCGGTGATGCCAAGAATTATCTCACCGAGAACAGCTTAGTGACCATGACCTTCGTCGAGGAGAAGGCCGTCATTATTGAAATGCCTTCGAGCGTCATTCTTACCGTGTCCAATGCGCCAGACGGTCTCAAGGGAGACAGCGCCAATAATGTGCAGAAGACGGTGACGCTGGAGACCGGTGTTGAGATCAATGTCCCCCTCTTCATCAAGACGGGCGAGAAGATCAAGGTGGACACACGGACCGGCAAGTACATGGAACGCGCCTGAGCCAGTTCTCTACACTTTCCGACACGTTCAAGTTTTCAGACGCCCGTCCTGCTCCGTGCAGAACGGGCGTTTGCTTTTGGCGGCTTAAAAAAGCGCAGGGGGACTGAGTGAAGGAGTGACCGGATTCAGTTGAACTCTCCTCAAGACCAATCGCAGAGCGCCGACACCGCGGCGGCAGAACCATCGCGTAGCCAGCCATCGAGCTGAGCGGGGTCCTTCAACTGTTGACCCCGAATTCGGGGCACCACCACAAAGCGGGTATCGATCTCGCCCAAGGCACTCAGGTCGCTCCAGAGCTTCTCAAACTGGGCGACAGGAAAGACATCTTCCTGGCCGTGTCCCCAACGCTTTTTCACGTCCTTAATCGTGACATAGGTCGGCAGCCGACTGGCCATGGTGCGGATCGCAGAGGCAATTTTCGGTTGGTTCTGGGAAAGAATATCCTCCCGCGTCAATCCGAAGGCTTCTAGCAACCGGTCGAGATGGATCCAGGTCGTCATGGAGTTGTAGAAGCGCAACCGGAACTCATCTTCCTCTCGCGGCATCGCCAACCCTTCGACCAGCCGAGGGCGGCCATTGACCCGAGCGAGGCCACCTCCCCGGTCCTCCAGCCGTCGCCCAATTAATTCGAAGGTGAGACAAGCCCCGCTGAGAATATGCTGCCCCAACAAGGCCGGATCCATGGAGGCTCCGAGGGTATCGATGTTGTGGAGCAGTAAGTATTTGAGCTGGGGTCGCTCACTCAGGAGTGCGGCCAGCACGCCATTGCGAAAGAGATTGGGAACTTCGAAGAAATGGCCGACCGGATGCAGGCATTGCAGCGGCACGTTGTCGGTGTAGTCGCCGGCCTCGCCTGTAGCGAGGGCCCAGCCAATGAGGGCCGACCGGAGACTCTCTCGCACCTTCTGCTGCTGAACATCGAGTACCTGTTGAGGCATTTCTTCCCACGCGAAGCGAAGATCGCGTTCCGTCGGGATGAGTCTGAGGCCGACGCTGCGGCCAGGTGACAGAATCAGGGGCCCCGGGTAGCCATAGCCTTCGACTTGTTGGAGGAACCGCTGGGTGGGTTCGTGGGTGAGGTAGCTCGTTGTGAACAGGTGCGGCAGGACGTGACCCGCCAGGCGACCTGAGCGCCGGGACTTGGCCAGGTGGGTCTCGATGAAGGTCCGGTGCTGGCCGGCGAATTGGGCGAAGGGATGCAGCGCCTTGCAGGTGCCAGCGCCGCCGGTCCATCGCGATCCGGCTCCCGCCGCCAAGGTCACCACGGCCACTTCGCCGGCTCGCAAGGCTGCTTCACCGGCAGCGCGGACCTCGGGCGGCACCGTGGTTGAAGGGTTGTCCCAACGGAGCACATCGTCTGCTTCGACGTCTTCGATCTGGCTGTCGGCACGGAGGCGATTTTGGGCGAGTCCGATGCGACCCTCCCGCAGATCTGAGCGGATTTGCTCATGCTGGGCGGGATCGAATCCGTTCTCTTCGAGCAATCCCTGCAATCCGCTGCGTTCGCTCGCACTGTTTCGGGAGCGAGGCAGGAGGGCATCGAACAGGGTCTGGATCATCCCGCCCAGCTCCGGACGCGTGCGTGCGGCCATTCCCACGCGGTCGAGTTCAGTACGGCGAGCCGGGGTCAAAGAGCGGCGATCGGCGCGCAGCAGGGTGGGTACCGTGAGGGCGTAGTAATTGAGCGGCATCAGTGCCTCCTCGCCGGAGAGCAAGTCGGCCATGGTGCCGTGCTCGTTGATGGCGTAGTCGAAGACCACCGGATCCATGGCGAAGGGCAGGGCCTCCGCGAGGCTACGTTTGATCTCTAGCATCAAATTCAGGAGTCGATTTTGAGCCTCGGCCTTCCGCTCCGGGGCGAAGATGAAGCCCATGCCGCCGCCCGACATGCCACCGAGCATCCAAAAGCCCCAGAAATCAGCACCAAATTCGGTCTCACACTGTTGAATCAGACGTTCGGTGAAGTGGTTGGAAGCCCAGGGAATAATGGCCTGCAGGGGCTGCCGAAAATTGCGCGTGGTGGCCTTGCCGACGGCGTGGATGTCTCCGCATCGGAGCGCATCAATGATTTCGTCCAACACCCCAAGTGCCTCTTGGCGTCCCGACCATTCGGAGGCGGAGCGCAGGAGGTATTTTTCGGTCACCATTTCGAGAATGGGGCCCACGTTTTGGGCCATGCCTCCGTGGACCACTACCAGCGAATCCATGAGCGCGCGGCGAGACGACTCCGGGATTTCTTGGCGGCTGAAAACATGATGGGTTGGCATGAGGCATCCCCGGGAAATACCCCACTCGGGATCCTCTTCGGTGGCCGCCACGCCCGTGATGAGCTTGATGCCCGGCCAGACCCCGCCCGAGTCTTGCCATCCGCCACCGGAGCCGCCGAGCCACTCGCCCAAGAGGGCCCGTGCGAGAACGAGCCGCCGTTCCGATTCCTCAAGCGACCCGGTCAATGAAGAGGCCTGCCCAGTAGCCCGCATACAAACGCTGATGAGCGAGCCCAGCAAATTCGTGCTGACAGCCAACCGCGATCCCTTGGGGATGTCGTTGACGCTGGAGCAGAGTTCGAGGCCGCGTCCGGGACCGACGATGCGCGCGAGCAAGTCGGCCAGCGATTGACCGGAACCTTCGATGCCCGGAGGAACCACGCCTGCGGCGATGACGGCCGCTTTCAGCAACCCGAGATGGTCTTTGGCGAAATCGAAGACCTCGCTCAATGCGGTGATGTCGGCGGTCGCTCCAAGATCCACCGAGGTGAGGCGGAGCAGCGGTTCATCGAGCACGCGCAGCCAGGCACTCACTGGTGGCCGCGGAGCCGCATCGCGTCCGTGGACACCGAGGTCCACGGAGATGTTGAGCACCTTGGCCCCCTCGGGGTAGTCCATGCCCAAAAAGAAGATGTCGGACCAGGCCGAGTGGGTGAGATCCATCCGCACCGGTGTGAGTTCGCGGAGAATGGGATAGGCGCCCTCTGGGGATCGCTCCAAGAGTTCTGGCCGCAGTCTCAGTGGCTGATCGGCGGGATGGCCCATGCGGAACATCCACTGATTGCCCCGCACGGTTCGCACACTGCGTCGCACCTGATCGGCGAGGGTCTGGAAAGCCAATCGATGGTAAGCGGCCGCCAGGGCCGAAGCGATGCCTTCGGAGGGACCTTGGGTCTCAAGCTCTCCGAGAAAGCAGTCGATGGCCTCTTCGAAGCGGCGGTTGAGGAGATGTTCGAAGCCGGCAAACGGGATCAAACCTGCATGGCCCGAGGCGCTGAGTTTGGGTGGAAGGTGAAATCGTTGGAGGGCCGACAGAAAGAACAGGGCCCGCACCCGTTCGTACAAATTTTGGGCCTCTCGGCGGAACCGGTCCAAGGCCGAGCAAGCGTCCAGCAGCTCAGCCAGTGTGGCCGGCCTGGACCATGCCTCCAGGGGGCGGTTCCGCACGGAGGGCTCCGGCGACGTGATGAGGTCGATGAGCGGGTGGACGGGCACGATGACGTCACCTTCCCCGAAGGTCTTCCTCTCCGTCAACGCTCCGGACCGTGGGTTTCGGTGGCCGGTCGATCCGATCAATCCCGGCGGCCGAGGCCGGACAGGTAGCGAAGAAGGTCTCGGAGTTCGGTTTCGCTGAGTGCGTCCACGAGTCCGGCCGGCATGATCGAGCCGGCCTGGGTCTGGGAGCGGATCTCGGAGCGGGCCAACCGCATAGGTTTCCGGGTGGCCGCGTCCAGCAGCACCACCTCTTGGGGAGACGTGCTTTCGATGCGGCCTTGGATCTCCTCGCCGTTCTGGAGTGTGAGGGTCCACGACATGAATCCCTCTTTGACCTCCACCTGGGGTTCCAGGAGTGCACGCAGGATAAAGTCAGGCGTCTGAGCCGTGCCGAGAGCGCCCAGGTCGGGCCCCAGTCCGGGCTGGGAAGCCCCGACGCCGTGACAGGAAGTGCAGCCGAGCTCGGCCCGCGTAAATACCGAAGCCCCGCGCCGAGCATCACCCGAGGCTTGGACTGTCTTCAGAAATTCTTGGCGGGCGGGGCCGCTGGCCAGTCGTTCGGTGAGGGTTTGGTTGCCGGCGGTTCGACCGAGCGCCTGTGCTAATACCGGGGTGAGCTCGGGCACTTGGCGTCCGGCCTGGGCCAAAAATCCGGCCAGAGCACGGGCCGATTCTGGATGCGGTGCAACTGTTTGGAGGGCTTTGGCCAGAGCGCCGGCCGCGCCGGGTTGACGCAAGATCGGGGTCATTACGGTTTCGATCGCAGCGGTGTTGGCCTCGTGGGCAAAGACTTCGGATGCCAATCGGCAGGCAGCCCCCAGATCTCTGGCAGCGATGGCAGCGGCTGCGACGGTCTTCAGAACGGTAGGCGCCTCAGGGTTCGCCGCGCGGAGGATTCGAGCCGTGTGTTCGGGACTGGGGAAGAGGCCTAGGCCGGCGATGGTTCCGGCACGGACTGCCTCGGGTGTCTCTCGGGATTCGAGAAGACGGACCACTTCGGATTCCAATGAGCGGATTTGCCAGCGACCGATCAATCGGGCCGACGCCGCTTGAACTGAAAGATGGGCCGAAGACAGGAGCGCGCCCAGGGCCGAGCCCACGTCTTGGGTGGGCTTGAGTCCGAGGTTCAGGCCCAGCGTGTCCAACTGAAGCAAGGCTCGGGCGTGGGCTCCGGGATCATAGGCAGTTCCAATCGTGAACGTTCGAGGAGCCAGCAGCAGGGGGATATCCTGAGGCCGGGCGGCGGCCAGCACGGACTCGATGAGCGAGGCTTGGGTGTCGGCGGGTAGGGCGACTTCTTGGATGCGCCGCAATCGGGTCGCCGCTTCGTCCACAGTATCGGCGCTCCGATCGGCTCGGGCAAAGGCGTCGCGTCGGCGCTGGTTGTTGCCGAAGCTCAGAGAACCTTGCGTGTAGGGACCTTTCCACAGCGGCTTGAGGGCGTGGACGCATTGAGTGAAGGCATAGGCTACGGGGGCTTCTTCGGGCTTACCCGTGGCATTCTCCATGGCGATGGAAGCGACCTCTACGGCGCGCGCGTCCGGCACATAGGCGCAGGCGACCACGGCTTCCAGACGCACTGTGGCTTGGGTGTCCGCAGCCAGGCGTGTCAGCACTTCTAGCGGATCTTTCAGGCGACTGGCCCAGTGACCGGTAATTCGCGCGGCGCGGGCGCGGTGGTCGGGATTGCTGGAGTGGGAGAGGAGTTCGATGAATTCCGCATGGGGAACTTCGTGTGAGGCGAGGACACCAATGCCTTCGTATATTCGATCGAGACCCGCCTCTGCGGACGGCCCGGCGTGCACCCAATTTTGGAGGCCAGCGACCACGGGTTCGGTCGGTCGGTCCTTGAGCACGCGGGCAGCGAGTTGCCGGTTCCAGCGCTCGGGAGAAAGCAGCGCGTCGAACAGTGCGGGCAGAGGAGCCTTCTCGAGCGCAGGGGCACGCAGGGCCGGACGCCCTTTGGCGGACACGCGCCAAATGCGTCCGCGGGTCTTGTCGCGGTCGGGATGCCGGAAGCTCGTCTGGTAGTGGCCGATCAGGGAGTTGAACCAGTCGCAGAGGTACAGGGCGCCATCGGGGCCAAAGCGCACATCGACCACTCGGAAGGCGGTGTTGGTCGATTCAACCAGGGGCGGCAGTCGGTCGACCTGGAAGGTGGCCCCCCGCGGGGTGAGGCGGAATCGCTCGACGCTGTTGTGGAGATAACCGCCCGCCACAAACTCTCCGCGGTGCTCGGGGAGCCATTGACTGTTGTCGGCGATATCGGCTCCTCCAAACTTGCGGCCTTGATTCCACAAAGGCGGATGAGCCTCGAAGTGCTCGGTGCGGATCATCGCCTGCGTAAGGTGGGCGATGCCGTGGCCGTTGCCGGCGAAGACGAAGGGTTGGCCGGCGCGGTCGAAGGTAGTGCCGAAGGGATTGTGCGCGCCCATGGCTCCGTCCCAAAAGGCGTCGAGCCGCATGCGCCGGGGCCAGAAACGCCAGAGGCCGGCCTGGTGGAGCGTCTCGTTGCCCCAAGGGGTTTCGATGCGGCTGATGGCGTGGAGGCCCTGGCTCATCATGAGTTCACCAGCGGGGCCCCAGGTGAAGGAGTTGAGGGTCTGGTGGGTGTCGCCAGTTCCGAATCCGCTGAAGATCACGCGTCGTACGTCGGCCTTGCCATCGCCGTCGGTGTCCTTGAGGAAGAGCAGTTGGTCGGCCGCTCCCACGTAAACGCCGCCATCGCCGAGTTCCAGCCCGAGGGGCATGTGGAGTTGGTCATCGAACACGGTGGTCCGATCGGCCCGGCCGTCGTGATCGGTGTCTTCGAGTACGACGATGCGATCGCGCGGGGTCTCGCCGGGGCGGATTTGTGGATAGCTGGTGGTGGTGGTGACCCACAGTCGACCATTGCCGTCGAAGCGGATTTGGGTGGGTTTGACCACGCCGTCGGCTTCGCTGGCAAAGAGGCTAATGGAGTAGCCGTCGGCGACTTTCAAGGAAGCCAGTTCTTCGGCGGGCGTCTGGGTGGCCAGGAGGGTGGCGGGCAGGCAGAGGGCTGCGAAGGCCGCCGCCTGAAGGAGTGCTCGGTGGGAGACGGGGTGCAAGCGGTGAGCAGTCATGGCGGATTAACGGGCGGTCTGGAGTGGGGTCAAGCGGGTCAGGAGGGCGGCGAGGGTGTCGGTCTTCTGGTCTGCTGCCTGAAGGAGCGGGACGAATTGTTCCATTTCTTTGGGGAACCAGCGGATCTTGGGGTCGAGGTGGTCGCGGCTGCTGAGTTGCTCGGTGCGGTCGCCCGCCAGAAAGGCCCAGTTGGTGGGCCGGCTGTAGGCTTTCCACAGTGCGTTGCGCTCGGTAGCGGCCTGTCGTAGGGCTTCCCAAGAGGGTTCGGAGAATCGGCCCGCCGGATCGGTTTGAGGGACCACGAGTCCGTGAAGCCAGGGTTTGAGGGCACTGGCGGCCACTCGGGCTTGTCCGGATTCGGTGAGTTTGCGTCCGTCGGTGGACAAGTTTTTCTGGGATCGTGCGGCTTCGAAGACGTCAATGATGGGCAGGTTTTGGCGCCGGGCGATGTCTCGGATGCGTTGGGTGTAGGCTTCGATCGGGGGTGGATTGCTACGGGTCAGGGGAATGGGGGTGACGAGGAGGACGCGGGTTCCCAGGGCTTGGCAGTCGAGGACCCATTGATTGAGGCGTTCCGCGAAGTGTTCGAGGTGTTGGAGTCCGTCGTAGGCTTCGCCTTGGCCGAAATCGAGGACACAGACGGTGGCCTTGGCGGCGGCCACTTGTTGAAGGGGGCTGGGATAATTGACTTCGCGGAGTTGGCTGAAGACGGTGTCGCCTTCGCGGGCGAGGTTGAGGATTCGCAGGTGGTGGCCGGGGTGAGCTGCAATGAGGAGTGTTTCCCAATGAGCGCTTCGGGCCCGGGCTTCGGCGGAGCCGCCGCCGATGAGGGCGATGATGTCGTTGGTGCGCAGGGAGTGAGCGGGGGGCGGGTTTTCCGCGCCGAGGCTCCATCGTGCCCAGAGGGCTCCGTAAGCAAGGATCCACAGGAACGGTTTCATGCGCAATTGGGAGAGAAGAGCCCAATCAAACAGTCCGGGGCGGGCTTGGGAAGTCTCAACACGGTTTCGTGCTTCTTGGGTGGCTCTGTGGCTCGGGTGTCTGGGTGGGGCGTGGGGTGAAGAGCTTTTGAGGAACGGGTTGGGACTTCAGGTGGTGTGCTTCTTTTTTTTGGTGGCTCCGCGGGACAGGGCCAGCGCTCGCAGGGATCGTACGGGAGGTGGGGCTATCGCGCTGCCGCGCTGTGGGAATGGGTGGCTTCGATCCAATGCTCGCTCCGGCCCTATCCCGCTGCAGCCCGGTTTGTCTTGGGGGGGCGAGGGGTAAAGAGCTTTTGCGGAATCGGGATTGGTTGGTTGGGGACAGGCTCTTTGGGGAACGGGTTGGGAATGGGACTTTAGGTGGTGTGCTTCGTCTTGGAGGTGGCTCCGCGGCTCAGGCGTCTTAGTGAGGCGTGAGGTAAAGAGGTTTTGCAGAGTCGGGATTGGGGTGTGTATGTTGATGCCAGAAATCTATTTCGCCATGACCTTCTCCAACTGGCTTCCGTGTGTCGGTGTCTTGTCTTTGATGGCTGCTGCCGGGGCCGCCGATTCGATGGTTCAGGTTCCAGATGCGGCGCTGCAAAATTCCGTGGGCTTGGGGTTGAAGGCGAACGGTGAACGCCAGCGGAGCGCTGCGGCGGCATGGAAGGTGTTCCATGGGTTTCAGTTCAAAGACCAGGCAGCGGAAAGCGCAATTACGTTTCGACAGGTGCCGGTGGATGATGGGGCACGGGATTATAAGGCGGTTCATTATGATCATGGTACGGCCATTGCGGCGGCGGATGTGGATGGGGACGGCCGGCCGGATTTGTTCTTTGCGAATCAGCGGGGGGGCAATCAGCTGTGGCGCAATGTGGGCGGGGGTCGTTTTGAGGACATCACCGCGCGGGCCGGGGTGGCGATGGCGGGCAAGGTGAGCGTGGGGGCTTCGTTTGCGGACATCGATAACGACGGGCGGCCGGACTTGCTGGTGACGACGGTACGCCAGGGGTTGGTGCTCTTTCACAATGAAGGCGGGGGTCGGTTCCGGGACATCACGGCCGAGTCGGGTGTTTCGGCGGGCGAGCCGGGGCACGGATCGGGTGCGGTGTTCTTCGATTATGACCGGGATGGAAAGCTGGATCTTTTCGTCTGCAATGTCGGGGTGTACACGCGGAATGAGAAGGGGCGCTCCGGCGAATATGTGGGTCGTTCGGATGCGTTCCAGGGCTGGCAGTTTCCGGAGCGCAGTGAGGCGAGCCCGCTCTTCCACAATCGGGGCGGAGCCCGCTTCGAGAATGCTTCGCAGACGACGGGATTGATGCATCGGGGTTGGAGCGGCGATGCGACCTTTTGCGATCTGGACGGGGACGGATTTCCGGAACTGTACGTGCTAAGCATGTCGGGGGAGGACCGCTATTACGTGAACCGTCAGGGGAGCCGCTTCGAGGACCGGACGGCGGTGTTTTTTCCGAAGACGCCATGGGGTTCGATGGGCGTGAAGTTCTTCGACCACAACCGCGATGGACTGATGGATTTGATCATCACCGACATGCACTCCGACATGACGACTGCGCAGATCAATGCGGGCGATACGAATCTGACTGTGGCCTTCGACAAGTCCAAGAGCGATGCATGGTGCGCGGTGGAGTGGAAGCCGGAGTTGTTCCGTCGGGCTACCAATAGTGTGTTCGGTAATGCGTTCTTCCAGAATCAGGGTTCTGGTCACGCGTTTGCGGAAGTGTCTGCGACGGTGGGGACCGAGACCTACTGGCCGTGGGGCGTGACGGTGGCCGACTTCAATGCCGACGGTGACGAGGATGTGTTCGTAACGGCCGGCATGGGCTATCCGCTGCGCTATGTGGCCAATTCGCTGCTGCTCAACGAGGGGGGCAAGCGCTTCGTGGATGCGGAGTGGGTGCTGGGGCTCGAGCCGCGTCGGGGTGATCCGATGCTTCGGGAGGCCTTCGTGCTCGATACGGCGGTGCCTGAAGACCGCCGCCATCCGCTGGCGAAGG
Organism: Verrucomicrobiales bacterium; assembly: GCA_005805505.1. Classification (GTDB taxonomy): domain Bacteria; phylum Verrucomicrobiota; class Verrucomicrobiia; order Limisphaerales; family UBA9464; genus SXXZ01. The sequence goes on from SYMJ01000100.1 coordinate 13,907, forward strand.
GTCGCACCGGCAAAGTCCAGGTGATGGGAACGGCGAGTTCGCGCTCGTCGGTGGCTCTCGATGTGGACGGCGACGGGGACCTCGACTTGGTGACCAATGAGTGGAATGACGCGCCGCAGGTGCTCATCAGCGATCTCTCTTCACGCACGACGCTGCGCTTCCTGCAGGTGCGGCTGGTGGGAACGGTGTCCAATCGCGACGGACTCGGCGCGACCGTTGGGGTCCATTGCGGTTCGCGGGTTCAAACGCGCTTCCATGATGGCAAGTCGGGATACCTGGCCCAGAGCAGCCTGCCGCTCTACTTCGGGCTGGGATCGGAGACAGCCGTGGATCGCATCGAGGTGGTTTGGCCCTCGGGGCGACGGCAGACTTACTCGGGTCCAATCTCGCTCAACGGGACGCTGGAACTGGTGGAGCCGAAATGACCGGTGGTCTGGGAGAG
>SYMJ01000101.1 GCA_005805505.1 Verrucomicrobiales bacterium
CTGGGTGCCCAGAGTGGGATAGAACGATTGGAGCACCTTCAGGCAGAGCTGAACCGAGTGATGCAAATTGAGTTCCAGCGCCTGGTTCATTTCGGAGAGCCGCTGACGGTGATCGGCCTCGGCAGAGACGCGGGATTCCAGTGTCTTGTTGAGCGACACCAATTGATCGTTCATCGCTAGCGTGGTCGCCTGCAGGACCGTGTTGCGCACGATGAGGTCATGGCGTTGGATGGCGTTGCGCACCGTTGCCAGGAGTTCTTCGCGGATCCATGGCTTTACGACGAAGCGGTAGATCTCTCCCTTGTTGATGGCCTCGATGACCGTATCGAGGCTGAGGACGGCGGTGATGAGGATGCGGGTGGCGTCGGGCTGGAGTTGCTTGGCTTGGGCCAGAAAATCCAGGCCAGTCATCCCCGGCATTTGATAGTCGGAGATGATGACCGAGAACGCCTCCGTCTTGAGAACCTCGAGGCCCTCCTCGGGGGATGAGCAGGCCGTGACTCCGTAGTGCTCCCGCCGCAGCGTCTGCCGCAAGGCGATGCGTACAATTTCCTCGTCATCCACGACTAGGATTCGCTTGAGAGAGGGCTCAAACAAGGCGTCGGGTGAGTTCATCGGCTGGTGTTGGGGTCGAACAATTCATCAATCTGGCGCTGGAACTCGCTCTCCTGAAGGTCCGAAGGCAGGGTGAGTGTGGCATCTTTGAGCCAGGCGCTGTGCACTTCATCTTCATTCTTGCCAATGATCTGCAAGATGGACTTCACCGGAGGTTTGCGTTGGCGAATTTCACGCAGCAATTGACCGATGCGATCCGAAGTGTCGGCGGCCACTTGCACCAACACCGCATCGAACTCGTAATCGAGGGAATCTAGCATCTCGAGCACTTGATTCTCCCGGCTCTCGGCGACGACGAAGAATCCGCCCCGTCGCAGGAAATCAACCGTGGTGTCTAGGGATCGGCCGGCCGCTCCCACCACCAGCAAGGTGCGCCGCCGCCGTTCTTCTCCCTCTTGGACGCGTTCCTGTTCGGTGAAGTCAGCCTCGGGGAGCCAAAGTCGGAAGGTGGTCCCCTGACCCTCCATCGACTCCACGGAGATGGCTCCGTGATGTTTCTCGGCAAAGAGTCGGGCGTTGTAGAGGCCGAGTCCGGATCCTTTGTTCACCGGCTTGGTCGTGAAGAATGGATCGAAGATGGTCCCTAGATGGCGTTCCGGGATTCCGATTCCGTTATCTCGGATGCTCACGCAAACAGCTGGCAGCCTAGGGAAGGTTCCTTGCAGGTGGGGCAAGGGCTCTGTCTCGGTGATTCGATGGGTCGAGCACCAGAGTTGTCCATTGTGCGGCATGGCGTCCGCTGCATTCATCACCAGGTTCAGGAAGACTTGGCGCAGTTCGACGGAATCGACGTAGACCGGCAGCGTTAGGGAGGCTAGCTGCGACTCGAAGCGGATGCGTCGAGGGAGAATCTTCCGGACTAATTCGGAGAGATCACTCACTTGTTCATTCAGGTCGGAGTAGCCGTATTCGCCGATGCGCCCTTGATGGAGGCTCAAGACCCGCCGCACCAGTGCGCTGGCCTGCATGGCGTTGCGCTTGATGAGATCTAAACTTTCCCGAAGGGGTTCATCGACGCCCTCAACGGGTTCCAACGTCTCGGCCAGCGCGTGGATGCCGGCCAGGATGTTTCCGAAATCGTGAGCCATGCCCATGGTGAGGGTGGCCAGTGTGTCCCGCCACGCGGCCGAACTGAGGCGTCGCTCGGCGATCGTCTGCCGGGAGACATCGAGCCAGGTTCCCTCGAATCCAAGCAAAAGCCCGCTCTCGGTGCGCAGTGCCTGGCGGCGTTCTAAGATGTAGGCAACGCGACCGGTTCGCGCATGGCGGATGCGGAAATGGGTGCTCAGGCCCACCTCACTGCGGATCGCGCGGCGGATGTGGCTCTGGACCTCGTGCATGTCCGCCTCGTGGATGACATTCCAGAACACGTCGGATCGGTGCAGGAACTCCGAGAGGGGGACTCCCGTGAGTTCTTCCAAACGCGAACTGGCGTAGTGGAAGGACATGTCACTCCGTTGGTTGAAAATCACCCCGGGCCAGCGTCGCATCAGGTTGTCGACTTGCGCCTCGGCTTGCAGCAGTCGGAGACGCAGTCGCTGGTTCGCCTCGCCGCCGCGACCCGCGGTCGGCCAAGACTCCTCCTCCAGGCGAGTTCGAGGGGGGACCGAGGATTCGATGTGAGCAAAAAGTCCGCCGGGGCTGCGGCCCCCGGTGAGGCGGATCCAACCGTCGGGCTGGTCGGGAGGGCCCGGTAGTTCTTGGGTTCGGAATTCAGCCGTCGATTCGGTCCAGGCCCGGATTTCTGGTTCCCATTCCGGGTGGCGGTGGCTCAGTACTTGGGACCAGTCGCGCCCGATGAGTCCCTCGGCGGTCTCTTCCAGCCATTCGGCCAAGGGCTCGTTTACTGAGAGGATGCGCCCGTGTGGATTCAGCACGGCCAACCCTCCGGTCAACCAGCCGGAGCCGGGACGAGGAGCCACTGTTTCGGTGGGCAAGGGTTGCATCTGGCAAGCAATCGGTACGAAGAGGGAACAGATTAAGGGGATGTTTGCCGATTGTCAGTCATTCAGATGTTTGCCGGACCCACCTCACCGGGGGAAACTCCCAGCGCAACTTTCCGGAAAGACTGGTTTTGACTGACCCACGACCACTCAATGCATTCTCCGCTGAACCAAGACTGGCTGGATGAGGTGGCCCAACGCCGTTTGACGGCCGACGAGGCTGCTCAATGGCGCCGGCAGTTGTCTGAACGACCGTCCGAGGCGCGGCGTCTGGAAGAGGAATTAGCGCTGAATCATCTTTTGGATTCCCAGCCCAAGCCGAAAGTTTCTAGCAACTTTACTGCTCGAGTCCTTTCCGACCTCCAAGAATCTCCTGAAAAAGAATCGTGGATTTCCCGACCGTGGATTTCCCGATACTGGACTCAGAGCGTGGTCCGAGTTTCGCAAGGGTTCGGTTTTTTTTCGGGGATAGCCGGTCGAATTTGGGCGCACTCGATCCCCATAGTTGTCGCCTTGGTTTGCGTGGCGGTTCCCCTCAACTGGGGTTGGCAACGGGTTCAGGTGCATCGACATGGAACGATGGCTCGAACGGCGGCTGAGTTGTCGGTCGCTGCCGCGATGCCGGGGGTGGCTGTTCTGCAGGATTTCGAGGCGGTCCAACTTTTGGAGACCCGCTCAGCCCCCGACGACGTGACGCTCATGCAGGCCCTCCGCGAGGACGTTCCATGAGACTGCCCAAAGAGGTTCTATGAGGTTGCTCAAGGAGATTCTTTTGCAGAGGCCCAAGGGGGTTCTCGTTCAGTTGTCTTTGGGCAACACGCCCTTCAGACCACTCTTGCCACTCTTGCGAATTGCAGGTCTTTGGGTGATAGGTTTTCTGGTCGTGGCTTCGACGGGGTTTCCTGTGGCATTGGGGCAGTCTTTAGATCCTCAATCCAATTCTGGGCAGTCCGTTGTTCAGCAGGTTGTTCAGCAAGGTGTTCAGCAATTAGTGCGTCCTCAGACCACTCGTGAGACGACCCGTGAGATAAAGATCGATCCTTCGGTTCCGCATCCTTTGGGGGTACCGAAAACACCTCAGGTTCGATCGGGTCCACCCCTGCCTCAACAGGCCACCTTGCCTCCGGTGCCCAAAGTTCGGACCCCCACCGACCGTTTCCGGGAACTCTTGGCCGCCAACCTAGAACAACGGGAGACCTTGTTGTCGCGAAAGACTCCCGCGGCTCGGACGCTCATCGAGGCCAAGCTTCGGGAGTTCGGGGCTCTCCGCCCCGACGAGCGTGAGATTCGTCTGCGTTTGGCTCAGTTTCAGGATTCCTTGCGAACCCTCCTGCCAATGCCCCCAACAGAGCGAGGTCCCTTGATGGCCGCGGTGCCTGAGGAAGACCTTCCCTGGATTGAGGAGCGCTTGGCTGCCTGGGATTTGCTCCCCGAGGCCGAGCGGCGCGATGTCCTCGAAAGTGAGCGACGCTTGTCATGGTTTGTCCGCCAAGCCGAGGTGTCCTCCGATCGACAGCGGGTCGAAGCCTATATGGCCACTCTCTCACCGTCCGCCCAGCAGGTGGCCCGGGAGCAAATGGAGAGATGGTTGGCTCTGCCTTTGGCTGAACGGAGTCGGAAGGCGGCTGCCTTTTCGCGGTTCTTTGACCTCACGGTCGACGAGCGTCAGGCCGCCTTGGGTACCCTATCGCAAACCGAGCGCCATCAAATGGAACGGGCCTTGAGCGACTTTGCCGCCCTGACGCCCGATGCTCGAGAGCGGTGTGTGCGTGGGTTCCAGAAATTCGAGGCCCTGAGCCCTACCGACCGGGAGCAGTTCCTGCGGAGGGCGGAGCGCTGGAAGGCCATGAGTCCCAACGATCGCGCTGCCTGGCGTCGTTTGGTCGAAAAAGCCCTTACTTCGCCCCGGAAGCCGCCGTTCCCCGCCGAAGAGACGATGCTGGCTTCCCCTCCTCGGTGACCCCTGGGTGGCCGAAAAACCCAACCTCACCCCAGCACCTCCGAGGTAGGGCGATTTCTCCGAAAGCGCCACGTCCGCAGACACGGACCGCCATTCCCTGAACGGGTTCTCGCGTTCGATGCCGCCACGGAATGCCGCAATTGGATTGCGGTTTTCCTCGGACTGGAGTCGGGTTCAGAACCATGGACGATGAACCTCCATCCTCCGCCGTAAAACCGCCGGTACTCCCGGGATATTCCGGACCAGCGCGGTCTCCGGTGACGGTGGTACCGCCCCCGAAGAAGAAGAAGGGGCTCTGGGGCACGATCGCCCTGCTGGCGGCCACCGTGTTTCAGTTCGGCTCGAAGCTCTTGCTCCTAATGCCGTTCCTGAAGTTTCTTCCGGTTTTTCTCAAGACGGGCGGAACGATGATCCTGAGCGTGGGAGCCTATGCCCTCTTGTGGGGGTGGAAGTTTGCTTTGGGTTTTGTGGTCCTCATTTTTGTTCATGAATTGGGCCATCTGGTGGCCGCCCGAAGTCAGGGGCTCCGGGTCGGGGCGCCGGTTTTTATTCCCTTCATGGGTGCTTTCATTGCGCTCAAGGACGCCCCTCGGAATGCGTGGATCGAGGCTGTGGTGGGCATCGGTGGGCCTATTTTTGGAACGATCGGCGCGGGTATCTGCTACATGATCCACGTGGCCACGGGCGATCCCTTTTGGTCGGCCCTGGCCTACTCGGGCTTCACGCTCAACTTGTTCAATATGGCTCCGGTCGGTTTCTTGGATGGAGGCCGGATTGTTACTGCGCTGTCTCCTTGGCTGTGGGTGGCGGGCTATGCCCTGATGATTGCCTACCTGGTTTATGAGGCGATGACGCGGGGCTGGATTAGCCCAATTCTACTCATGGTGCTGGTCATGGGTTTGCCTCGATTGTTCTCCCTCTTCCGGGCGCGGGATGAAGAGTCGCGGCGTTTCTTTGAAGTCGAGCCTCAGCAACGTTGGACGATTGGTATCGCCTACTTTGGCTTGATCGCGCTGCTGGCCTTGGGAATGACCCTCAGTCATGTGCCCTCCTGAGCGCGCTGAAAAAGAGGGCTCTTGGAAAAGCCTGCCCGTCACCCGGGGTTGCTTTGTCTGTGGGATCAATAATTCCGCTGGGCTTGGGTTGACCCTTCTCAGCGATGGTCGCGGCGTGGAGGTCTTGGTTCAGTTCCGTGATGAACACTGTGGGTTCACCGGCGTGGTGCATGGCGGGTTGATCTCCACGGTGTTGGATGAAGTCATGGCTTGAGTAATTGGTGTGAACACACGCTCGTTTGCCTTCGCGGCCGAGTTGAACGTGCGGTTCCTGCGATCGGTGCCCCCCGGAGTCTCTCTGAAGGTCCGTGCCGAACTGACGGCCAATCGTCGGGGGCGACTTTTCCTGACACGCGGGGATGTCTTGGGGCCCGATGGTGTTGTTTATGCCGAGGCCACCGGCAAGTTTCTGCCCATTCCCTCGGAACGGCAGTTAGCGATGCTGGCGGACTTTGTGGGGGACCCGTCGCCCTGGATTGCCAAGCCGGCGGCCGGATCGGCGCTTGGGGTGCAAGATTCCAGCGGGGTCACCCGCGGCAGCGATCGATGAGGGTGGGGAGCAGGCTTTCTACCCGGGCTACTTCCTCTTCGGTGGATTCTCGGCCGAGCGAGAAACGGACTAGGGCTTTGGCGCGAGACTCGGGCACGCCCATGGCCCGGAGCACATGGCTCGGTTCGACAGATCCGGCCGTGCACGCGGAGCCGCTGGAGGCGTAGACCCCCTCCAGATCCAGATTGGCCAAGAGGGAGATGCTGTCAGTGCCTTCGACCGAGAAAGCCAGGGTATTGGGTAGGCGATTTTCTGGACATCCGTGGCGTTCGACGCCGGGAAGGGAAGTCACGGTCTGGGCTAGGCGTTCGGTCCAGCCCCTCAGTGGGGCCGTCGGGACAACCGGTTGAAGGACGAGGGTTTCGAAGGCGCTCACCAGACCAGCTACGGCGGTCAGGTTCTCGGTGCCACCGCGTCGTTCGTTTTCTTGGGCTCCGCCATGTTGCGTGGGATGTGGGAGCAGGGGAGAGCGGATGAACAGCGCGCCGGCCCCCTTGGGCCCGTGGAATTTGTGGGCGCACACCGACACTAGGTCGGCCTCGAATTGGTCGATGCGCTCGAAGGGCAGTTTTCCGAAGGCTTGGACGGCGTCGGTGTGAAAGATCACGCCCCGTTCGCGGCACAAGCGCCCAATCTCGGCCACGGGTTGAAGGGTGCCGGTCTCGTTGTTGGCCGCC
>SYMJ01000102.1 GCA_005805505.1 Verrucomicrobiales bacterium
ACGCCAGTCTGCGCCGGCCTCCCGGGAGCCCGGCCAATCCTTGGCGCACTTTTTCGAACCCTACCATCGCCACCCCCGTCACGCCCTGCGACTAATCCTCAACACTTGGCCAGTCCTATGAGCAAGCCAAACGCCCTGACTTTCCGGATCACATCGAGCGGCACGGAAAGCTTAGAGAAAATTTGGCCCTAAACTCACCCAAAACCACGCCCAACCGGTCAGGGCTTACTGGTGATGGTCTCCCAATCCAATTCCATGGTCTCGGCGTAACGGGCCAGAGCCTTTTCATGGAGGATTAAAACTGCTCGAGCCACACTCGAATCATCGGCGTGCCCCATGATCGGGGTAAGATCCGGAATCAGGTCTGTCTTCTTGTGGGCGTAGGTGATGGCAAAAACGGCAGAAGCCAATGCACTGTAGGGCAAGTCTTTGTAAGCACCCTCGGCGACATCTTCAACCAGGTCGGCCAAGAACTCGAGCTGGTTGACCAAATGAGGAAAGTGCGGTGCGTTGATCTGCGCAAACTCAACCTTCCACATCGGAAGACTCCGAAGGACTTTTTCCAACGTAGAAGGAGTAACCTGAGCGGCTCCATGAACCACATAGCTGGCGATCTCGGACATCTTCAAACTATATCCAAACGACTTGGTTTAGGCAACCGATCCCATGGAGACTCGTTATGCTCTGCTATCGAGCTTTGCCTCAGCCCTCCAGCACACGCAGACTCCCATGACACTTGAAGGCCCGCATCGATCAAAGCCTGGTGGACCGCGGTCTCTGCGAATCTCGTTCGCAAGCCCAGCGATCCATCATGGCCGGACAGGTCCGAATCAACGGACACCCCGCACAAAAAGCGAGTGATTGGGTCCGCGACGGTGACACCGTCGAGTTGCTCAGCGGGGATAGGTATGTTTCCCGAGGCGGCCACAAGCTCGAACACGCTCTGCAACATTTCGCCATTTCGGTCCACGCCTGTCAGTGCATCGACCTGGGCGCCAGCACCGGAGGATTCACTGATTGTCTCCTCCAACACGGCGCAGCCTCCGTCCATGCCGTTGATGTGGGACACGGACAATTATCCTGGAAACTCAGACAAGATCCTCGGGTCGTGGTGCTGGAACGCACTAACGCCCGGAGCCTGACCCCCAATCAACTCGGATCCTCTTCCTCTCAATTCGATGTCGCGGTGGCCGACTGCTCCTTCATCAGCCTGCGACTGATCCTGCCTCCCATCCCAGGGTTTCTCAGAATTGGCGGCATCATCATTGCCCTGATCAAACCCCAGTTTGAAGCAGGCAAGGAAGATGTGGATCGCGGAGCTGGAGTGATCACCGATCCTCAAATTCATGCCCGCGTGATCACTAACCTGGAAAGCTTCGTCGCCACGGACCTCCCCATGCTGGCCTGGCGTGGGGTCACCGAATCTCCCTTGCGGGGCCCAGCCGGGAACAAGGAGTTTCTGGCGTACCTGGAACGAATCACGTGAAAAAAACCGCTGACGCACTCCGACGAATCGGCCTGATCGCCAATCCCGAGAAACCTCGAAGCATCGCGGTCATCCGAAAGGCTGTCACCCAGCTCAAACGCCTGGGGAAAGAGATTCTCTGCGACTCGGTCACTGCTCAGTTCGCACGACTCAATACAGTTCCCACGGCCACCGATCCCGGCACGCTGGCTAAGCGCTGTGATCTCCTGCTCGTTTTCGGTGGCGACGGAACCATGCTTCAGGTGGCCCGTGAAACCGCTGGATCTGGGGTTCCCATCCTCGGAATTAATGCCGGGCACCTGGGGTTTCTTGCAGCCGTTCAGGAGGCCAATGTCGCCGACGCGCTGCGCACGGTCGTTGCTGGTAGGTTTCGCATCGAAAACAGGGCACTGCTAGAGGCAGTCATCCACCGCGACGGATCATCCACGGTACAGACCGCGCTGAATGATTTTGTTCTGAGCCGCGGACTGGCATCCCGCCTCATTGAGTTGGAAGTCGCAGTGAATGGTGAACTCCTGACGCGTTACCGTTGCGATGGTCTCATTGCAAGCTCACCCACGGGATCCACGGCCTATTCCCTGGCAGCTGGTGGCGCCATTGTGAGCCCTGATGCCGATGTGCTGACGCTGACACCAATCTGTCCGCACACTCTTTCGATCCGCCCCGTGGTGATGAGCCTCGACTCGGTGGTCCAGATCACCCTTCTCAGCCGCCGTCTGGAGGCCACCCTCGCTGGCGACGGCCAGCAACAGACCCACCTCAGCACCGGCGACCGGGTCCTGATACGCCGGAGCCACCATGTGGTGAAACTCCTACGTCCCGAGGGTAGTAGTTTTTTTTCAACACTTCGCGAGAAATTCGGCTGGAGCGGCGGGAACCTCTGAAAACGAGGCAAACGGGATACGATCGAACTTTGCCACAGCTTCTCGTGCACAGGACACAATGAGCGTCGCACCGGTCAGAGCGAGGCTCGCGCCGCTTGATCCACAAAAATTCTGCAGAAGAAGCCCCCTCTCTCTCTGTTGCTGACCGATCGGATTAAACCGTTTCGGCTCAGCCAAATTTCTTTCACCTGGCCATGGTGTTGACTTCCTGATTTTCAGCCGAGGGTCTCCACAAGGGACAGGCTCCACAAGGGACAGGCTCCACAAGGGACAGAGGGACTGTGCGAACCGGTGACCGCTGCGATATGGGTGTCAGATGAAGATTGGCGTTATTTCCTCTTCTAAGATGAAAGAAACCCAGTCGATGGCGCGAATCCTTAGATAGCTGCTATGAACGCCTCAAGTCCCAGAATATCACCTCCACTCAGGGCTTTCACCTTGCTCGAACTACTGGTCGTTCTGAGTGTGATTTTCATCCTTACGTTGCTGCTGCTGCCAGCTTTAGCCCGTACTCGGGATACCGCACGCACCAGTTCCTGCCTCTCCCACCTTAAGCAGTGGGGCATCGCCACCCATTTGTATGAAATAGATTCTGGCGGTTGGTTGCCCCCCGATGGAGCTCCCAATGGCATCTCCACCCACAATGCTTGGTACGCCAACTTGCCCCCAATGATAGGAGTCCCTAGCTACCACGACGAGGGACCTTGGCGGACCAATGCGCTCGCTCCACTGGGCAACCAACTCTGGTTCTGTCCGTCCAACCCGCGACGTAGCAACGGTCATCTGCTCTTCCACTTTGCCCTGAACCGCCTCATCAACGGCAGCGGACGGGAATCCCGGAGAATGCGCCTGGAATCCCTCCCGGCTCCGTCCCGAACCGTCTGGCTCTTCGATAACGGCCAGCGAGCGGCAGTGGCCGGGCCCGGCAACCTCCACCGCACACTCCATCGGGGTACGGCCAACATTCTTTTCCTCGATGGCGGTGTTCGCCGAATCCAGCCAACTGTGGTGGGGTCGCTGGCGACTCAAGATCAACCCCTTTGGAATCCCTGATGAAACTGCTTCATCAGAGATCCAGCTTCCGAAGCTTCGCTTCGATTCCAAAGATCCCACCACCGACTCGCGCCGCAAACCTCCTTCGGGCTCTAGACCGAGAATTCAATGGCCCCCCGCTGCAGAAGTCCCGAAACTACCTGCAGATGGAAGTCACACCAACGGCATTCGGTACCTGGAATGGGGGCCGATTCATGAATTACGGACAGCCTCTGGATGATGCCCAATGGATCGCACTGGTGCGCCACGCTTGGGACCGAGGCATCCGAACTTTCCTGACTGCCGACGTGTATGGTTCGGGTCAGGCAGACAGCCTCCTAGGACAGGCGTTGTCCGGGGTGCCGCGCGAGAGTTACTGCCTCGTGGGTTGTATCGGACATGATTTTTACTCGGCTCGGCGCGATGGCGCGAAGGGGTTTCCGCGCTTCACCCAATCCGGGCTGCGGGTGCCAGCCGACTACGCTTCCTATCTAAGGATGGCCACCGAGAAATCACTGGAGCGGTGCCAAGCCGACCAGTTCGACCTGGTCCTCCTGCACAATCCCGACCACAGCGGCTACACGAGCGACCGAGTCTGGAACGGAATGCAGACCTTGCGCGAGGCCGGTCTGACACGTTCCCTCGGAATAGCGCCGGGCCCGGCCAATGGATTCACGCTGGACCTAATCCAGTGTTTCGAACGCTTCGGACCTCTCATCGACTGGGCGATGATCATTCTAGGCCCACTGGAGCCATGGCCCGGCAAGCTGGTCCTCCCTGCGGCCATTCGTCATCAGGTCCAACTCATTACACGTGTGGTGGATTACGGCGGTATATTCCATGACGACGTCCGTTCCGGACACCGCTTCGGCCCGTCCGACCACCGATCGTTCCGACCCGCAGGCTGGGTCGAGGCCGCCGTCGAAAAACTCGAATCCTTGCGACCCATCGCTCAACGCCATGGCATCACTCCGTTGCAGTTGGCCTGCACTTGGAACCTACACCAACCGTCGGTGCATAGTGTGATTCCAACCCTGATCCAAGAGTTGGGGGAGGGCACCCGCCCGATTGCTTCCAAGGTCGATGAACTGGCTGCTTTGAAGGCTGTCCGGCTCACACCCGACGAGTTGTCCGAAATCGCCCGAATTGGCAACAATCATGGCTGCATGGCACTGAAAGGTTCCAACCGCCGCCATGTGGGGTCCGCGCTGCCCGATCAATGGGAGCTAGACAGCGAACTTGAAGCCCTAGCCGCGCGCTGGCAGATCGATCCGGACATCGACCTCGCTCTGACCCATTCGCATTAATTTTCAAACTAAACCGTTTCTCTAACCTCATTCCAACCGACTCCCCTATGGCCGAAAAACTCCCAGAAAAGAAGATTCCAACCGCCGAGACTAAACCCTCCGAGATCAAAGCCACCGCCGTTGCTGAGGTGCCTAAGATCTCCGCAGCCAAACAGCGAGAACTTGAATCCGCCATCTCCTCCATCACCAAAGCCTATGGCGAGGGGGCGATCATGCGCCTCGGATCCCAGGTTTCCCGTCCCATCGAGGTCATCCCCACTGGGGCACTCGCCATCGATCTGGCGCTGGGTGTGGGCGGCGTGCCTCGTGGCCGTGTCGTGGAGATCTACGGTCCAGAATCCTCCGGAAAAACCACTCTGATGCTGCACCTGATCGCCAACGCCCAGAAGGCCGGTGGCGTGGCTGCCTTCATCGATGCTGAGCACGCTCTGGACCCTTCCTACGCCAAGAAACTCGGAGTGAACGTCGATGAACTTCTGGTCTCCCAACCCGACTCCGGCGAAGAGGCTCTAACCATCTGCGAGACGCTGGCCCGTTCTGGAGCCCTCGACATCATCGTCATCGATTCGGTGGCCGCGCTGGTGCCCAAAGCCG
>SYMJ01000103.1 GCA_005805505.1 Verrucomicrobiales bacterium
CAGGTAGTCGTTGACGGTGACCACATGCACACCACGTCCGGTTAGGGCGTTCAGGTAAACGGGCATGGTTCCGACGAGCGTCTTGCCCTCGCCAGTGGCCATTTCTGCGATCCGGCCGAGATGCAGCCCCATGCCGCCAATGAGCTGCACGTCGAAGGGGACCATTTCCCAGCGAATGGGATGTCCGCGGACCTCAACCTCGGTGCCGCAGAGACGGCGGCAGGCGTTTTTGACGACGGCGAAGGCTTCGGGGATCAGGGCTTCGAGCTCACGCTTTAGCTCATCGTTGTCCTGGATGGTCGACAGCCGGGCCTTCCAAGCGGCGGTCTTCTCGCGAAGCACCGACTCCGGCTGCGACTGCAGTTCCTGCTCGATCTGGTTGATCCGGGCAACGAGCGGACGGAGGCGCTTGACCTCACGGTCATTGCGGGACCCGAATATCTTACGGAAAATCAGACCGATCATGGGTGTCTCAATTTAAAGAACCGGCAAGCTAAGTAACCCCACTCCTATCGTCAAAGGCTTTGACCGGAACTCGGCGGCCTGTTTCAGAGCAAGGTCCGAGGTTATTTGGGTCCTACGAGGGAGTGATAAGGCTTCGCGGGACAAAGGCAGAAGCCTTGCCTCTCCAGAGTAGGATCGACTTTGATCTGGCGCCGGATTCCCCCCCCCGGGCAGCCTCCTCGGACTCTGCATGAAGCGCTTCGTTCACCCCCTGATCTCTAGCACCGTCTTGGCCTTGGTGAGCGGTTGGATCGCCAGCGGCTGCAAGCCGGCTACCACGCCCGGTGCGGTTGCGGCCAAAGGGGCTGGAGGCATGGTGTTTCAGGTGGTGGCGGTGGAGGCTCGCCTGCAGCCCGTGGCCGAAGTGGTCTCGTTGGTGGGAACCGTGACCCCCAATGAGTCGGTGGAAATCAAATCCGAAACCGATGGTGTGGTGCAGACCATTGGCTTCTCTGAGGGTCAGTCGGTCGAGGCGGGTGCGCTCCTGCTGTCTCTCGATCATACGAAGTTCCAGGCAGCCCTCCAGGAATCGGAGGCTTCGCTGGAGTTGAGTCGGGCCAATTTCGAGCGAGCCCAGCAAATGTTCCGGGGCAAGCTCATCGCTCAGCAAGAGTTCGATCAGGCATCGGCGACCTTTCAGGTCAACCAGAGTGCCGTCGAGCTGCGCCGACGGTTGCTCAAAGACGCCCGCATCGTGGCTCCCTTCTCGGGCACCACCGGGGCCCGTCAAATTAGTCCCGGCCAAGTCATCTCCCGCAATACGCCGCTCACCACCTTGGTGGACCTTTCAGTCATGAAGGTGGAGCTGAGTCTGCCGGAACGGTTCCTCGGCCAGGTGCGCATTGGTCAGAAGGTAGACTTTTATGTGGATGCTTATCCGAAGGAGCGTTTTTCGGGTGAGGTCTATTTCATTTCCCCGCAATTAGACCCAGGCACCCGGACCGCCTTGGTTAAGGCTCGCGTGGCCAATCCGGAGGCGCGCCTTCGGGGCGGGATGCTGGCCCAGTTGGGCTTGTCGGTGCGACTTCGGGAATCGGCATTGGTCATTCCGGAGCCGTCGGTCATCGCCAGTGGAGAAACCAATTTGGTCTTTGTGGTGAGTTCTCAAAACCAGGCCGTGATGCGTCCGGTCCGCCTGGGAATGCGGTTGGCCGGCAAGGTTGAAGTTCTCAGTGGTATCGAGCCGGGCGAGAAGGTGGTGGTGGAGGGTGGGAAGAAGATTTTCCCTGGGGCTCCCCTCAAGCTTTCGGGACCGGAGTCCACAGCACCCTACTTGCAGTAATCGCTGACGAGTGCCTGCTAGGTTTGCGGGACTGACGCAGAAAGTTTGTTTACTGGGATCAGAAACAGATTGACCCGAACACAGTCTCCGAGGCCTTCTTTTCTCTGTTACCCCTGTTACACCGAGCATGAGCGAGGCTTTGTCCATGACCTTGCGCCAGCGTCTGGCCACCGTGCGTGCTTGTGAGCCCGCCGACGTGGGCCTCTGGGCGTTGATGGAGTGCGTTTCTCCCTGGAAACGGCCCCAGTACCAGCTGGCTCGATGGATTCAGCCCAAGGCCTTTATTCAGGATGTTAGCGTGGTAGAGGATGCTCTGAATGCCACGCGGCCTGAGCAGGTGAAGCTGGCCATCACCGACTTGCATGACCGGGCCCGCCGCCGGCCGGTCTTTTGGAGGGATTCGTTGGGTTTGCGGGTCTCCGGGCGACGCTTGTTGATCGTGGCCCAGTTGGGTTTTCAGAGTTCGTCGTTGCAGTGAACTCCTCTTCGGTAGCCGTTCTCCGATAGCACCTTTTTTTCGGTGGCACAGCGTCCCCAACAAAAAAGGCGCCTGCGTTGCCGCAGGCGCCCTTGAGATACGTTGAGTGGATTATTCCTGAGCATCAGAGCCGCCGCTGGCGGACTCGCTGGCAGCAGGTGCATCACCCGAAGAGGCTTTTTCGCGCTCTTCCATGGCAGCCTTGCGGCTGAGGCGGACACGGCCCTTTTCATCCTGACCGAGGAGTTTCACCCAAATCTCGTCGCCGAGCTGGACGATGTCTTCGACCTGCTTGACGCGGAAGTTGGCTAGCTCGCTGACGTGCACCAGACCTTCGCGGCCCGGGAGGAACTCCACAAAGGCTCCGAAGTCTTTGATGGTCACAACCTTGGCCCGGTAGATCTTTCCGATCTCCAGGGGTTCGCCGGAGCCTTCGCCTTCGCCACCGGCCGGGGCGTCGCTACGACGGCCACCGCGATCTCCGCCGCGAGCACCACGGTCTGCGACACGGCCACCGCGATCTCCGCCACGAGCACCACGGTCTCCGCCACGGTCTCCGCCACGGTCTCCACCGCGATCGGATCCGCGCTCAGCACTACGCTCGGGGCGTTCAGCACGCTCCGGACGGGCTTCTTCGCTGGCTGCAGGGGCTCCCTCTTCTGGGGCACCGGTGGAGGGCGGGATTTCTCCACGCTCTTCCATGGCGGCCTTGCGGCTGAGTTTCACGCGACCCTTTTCGTCGACCCCAATGCACTTCACCCAGATGTCGTCACCCATCTTGATGACGTCTTCAACGCGGGCGACACGCTTGTTGGACAGCTCGCTGACGTGCACCAGGCCGTCCTGACCGGGGAACACTTCGACGAAGGCACCGAACTCCTTGATGGTCACGACACGGCCCTTGTAGACCTTGCCGATTTCGATCTCGGCGCTCAGCGCTTCGATTTCGCGGCGGGCGATTTCCATGCCTTCCGGGGAAACGGAGAACACCTTCACGGTTCCGTCGTCCTCGATGTTGATTTCGCAACCGGACTCTTCGACCAGGCGCTTGATGTTTTTGCCGCCAGGTCCAATCAACGCGCCGATCTTCTCGGGGTTGATCTTCAGGGTGACGATGCGCGGGGCGTACTTGGAAATATTCGAGCGCGGAGCCGGCAGCGTGGTGAGCATGTGGGCCAGGATCTCGCCACGGGCGATACGAGCCTTCTCGATGGTCTGCTCCATGATCGGCAGCGGGATGCCCTTGAGCTTCAGATCCAGCTGGAAGCCAGTGATGCCCTTCTCGGTTCCGGCGATCTTGCAATCCATGTCGCAGAACGCGTCTTCCCAGCCGATGATGTCGGTCAGGAGCTTGTAGCGGGAGATTTGGTGATCGGCGCCGTACTCGGTGCAAATACCGATGGAGATACCCGCCACCGGGCGGGTGATGGGCACACCGGCATCCATGAGGGCCAGCGTCGCGCCACAGACCGAAGCCATCGAGGTGGAACCATTGGATTCCATGATCTCGGCGGTGATGCGGACGGCGTAGGGATACTCGGTGAGGGGGATCACCGGGCGAACGCTGCGCTCAGCCAGAGCGCCGTGGCCAATTTCGCGGCGGCCGGGGCCAGTGATGCGGCCGGTCTCACCGACGGAGTAGTTCGGGAAGCTGTAGTGCAGCAGGAATTGCTTCTTGGTTGCGCCACCGGTGTAGGAGTCGAACTGCTGGATGTCGTCGCTGGTGCCCAAGGTGGCCAAGCAGACGGCCTGGGTCTCGCCGCGGGCGAACACAGCCGAACCGTGGGCGCGGGGCAGGAAGCCCACTTCGCTGGTCAGGGTGCGGATTGCGTCGAAGTCGCGGCCGTCCAGGCGCTTGGAGTGGTCGAGGACGAGGCTGCGGATCGTTTCCTTCTGGATGTAATACTGGGCGTCCTTGAGGACGAACTCGGTCACCTTGTCGGCGCCGAATTGGGCGACGAGCTTCTGACCGACTTCGGCGAAGATCGCGTTGACGGCGGCCTCGCGGGCCAGCTTCTGCTGGGTGAGGAGGGCCGGGATGATGCGATCACCCGCCAGCGTCTTGGCGGCGGTGAGGATCTCTTCCGGAACGATGGTCACCGTGATGGCGCGCTTGGTCTTGCCGGCCTTGGCAGCCAGTTCTTCCTGAGCGGCGATCAAGGGTTGGCAGGCGGCCTGGGCGAATTTCAGGGCGGAGATGAAATCGGCCTCCGAGATTTCGTTGGCGGCACCTTCGTACATGACCACGTCGGTCTTGTTGCCGACATAGATGAGGTCGAGGTCGGACTGGGCCTGCTGTTCGTGGGTGGGGTTCACCACGAACTCACCGGCGACGCGGGCGATGCGGACGGCGCCGAGCGGGCCATCCCAAGGGATGTCGGAAACGGTCAATGCGGCCGAGGCTCCGAGGATGGAGAGGATGTCGGCGTCGTTCTGGCCGTCGGCCGAGAGCAGCAACGACTGGACCTGAACTTCATTGTACCAGCCCTTGGGGAAGAGCGGGCGGATGGGGCGATCGGTGAGGCGGCAGGTGAGGATCTCCTTCTCGGAGGGCCGGCCTTCACGCTTGAAGTATCCGCCGGGGAAACGGCCAGCGGCCGCTGCCTTCTCGCGGTAATCCACGGTGAGGGGGAAGAAATCCTGACCGGGCTTGGCCTTGGAGGCCGCAACCGCTGCAGTGAGGATGATGGTTTCGCCGAGTTGAACGGTCACGGCTCCGTCGGCCTGCTTTGCAAAGCGGCCGGTTTCGATGGTGATGTGTTGACCACCGACGGGGATTTGAACGGTATGGGACATACTAGCAGTTGCCCGACCGCCCTGAGGAACTTCACTCAGCCTCCACCGAATACTTCTTCCTGTTGAAGGTTCGTGTTTGGAGAGCGAGTGAAATTTCCCGGGCGGACCGGGCGTTTCTTTTTAACTTCTTTGACGCGTCTTTGGGTTTTTGGTGCGGGTGATTTTGCGCGCGCGTCGAATGGGCGCTGCACCCGCAATTGTCCGCTTTGGACAATCTGGACAATCCTGTGGTCGCGGCAATCGTGGCCTGCAGGGTGTCCTAAAGCGAAAACCGGGCTGGATGCCCGGCGTCGCAAAAAATTACTTCCGGAGCTTCAGCTTCTTGGTCAGCGCCTGGTAACGGGCCGAATCCGTGCGGTTCAGATAATCGAGCAAGCTGCGGCGTTTGCCCACCATGAGCAACATACCACGACGGCTGCTATGATCCTTCTTGTTCTTCTGAAGATGCTCCGTCAGGGAGTTAATCTTCTCAGTGAGAAGGGCAATCTGGACATCGGCAGAGCCGGTGTCTTTTGCGTGGATGCGGTGTTCGGCGATGGTTTTATTTTTTTCAAGCATGATTCGGTGTCGGGAAGCTTGGTGCCTCCCAGTAAGCGGTTCCGTTTATCCTGAATTGCAAAGCTAAGGGGCTGCGGTAAATGGGGCAAGCCCGGAGTTTTCTCACTATAGGCTGGCCGTGCATCCCGAAGTTGTTGGTGGAAGTCAGTTCCAGAGAAGGTGCGCGTCCTTGTTTTTGACCGCGACGCAGAGTCGAAGCAGAGTCGGCAGGCCCGGCTGTCCCCAGAACTGACCGCAGCCGCGCAGGCGGGCTAGAAGTTGCTTGCCGAGGGACTCG
>SYMJ01000104.1 GCA_005805505.1 Verrucomicrobiales bacterium
CAACGAGCGTTCCTGAACTTTCCAATTCAAATTACCGCGAAACAAAGCCGTTTTCTCGTACCCGTTTATGGCTTTCACTCGGTTGGTATTCGAGTTTACTAGTACCACTAAATTGGAAGATCCCCATGGCGCTCGCTGGGACAATCTGATTTTTATATCGTCTGACGATAGTGCCTTGTCCCAGATGCGAATTTCATCCATTTGACCGACAAAGTCCTCCTCTTCGCCACCAAATGTATCCTTTCCAAAATAATATTTACTACCGTCTCCGGAAGGGTGAAATGGTTTGGGAGTATTTTCATTAATCACTTGCGCGCCATTAATATATCCGCTAAAAGACTTACCATCAGAAACTACTGCAAGATGCATCCACCCATTGTTTTCAAGTCGACTAATGAATCCGTTTGCATACCCATCCCATGTCATTCCAACACTGGAAGCGTGAATGTTAAACTCCCCATTCCAACACGCCACCAACCGATCTTTCTGGGTTCCAAACTCGAAGAACCGGGTGAAGAATCCCAATCGTTCTGGCCTCACCCAGGCCTCTACCGTAATTGCTTTATATCCATCGAGGCAGTGGGGCGGTAACTCTAAGTAGCTTCCATTGCCATCGAAGTGGAGCACCGAGTTGGTGGGCTCCGCGGCACTGACGGACTGGGCGGAGAATCCCGTAACCAGGGCAAGAAGAAATCCGAAGCGGGCAGCGAGGTTCCGGCCGCTCAAAACCCAGGAGCGAAGGAGAAGGACGAGGCTAGCACTCATCGGAAGAACGAAAGATGTTTTCATGGTTTGGGTGACTACTCGTTCCCTGGGATGGGGCCGGTTCCGTGGGTTGTCAGCAGGTGTTCGATCTTGCCAACCAGGCGATTGAGATCGACGGGCTTGGTGTCAAAATCATTGGCCCCCGCATCCCGGGCCGTCTTTTCATCTTCGGCTCGGGCGTGGGCTGTCAGTGCGATGATGGGAATGGCGGCGGTCTCTGGATTGCCTTTGAGTCGACGCGTGGCTTCCCATCCGTCCATCACCGGAAGACTCAGATCCATCAAGATGAGGGCCGGCCGCAACTCTGTGGCCATGCTCACCCCTTGAGCGCCATCGACCGCCAGTTTGATCACGTACCCCTTGCGCTCCAACCGTCGGCTCAGCATGTCACGGTTGAGTTCGTTGTCCTCGACCAACAAAATGGTTGTAAACATAGGGAATGCCAAAAAAGCAGACTGCGGGGCTCGTTATTATTAATATTTAGAGTTCTTATATTTTTTCATAGTGAAATGTAATTTTTTTTGGCTTGGAGACAGCAATTTTTGATTGGCTAGGTGATAGGTGGCTGAAAATGACCAGCATTCGATCGTTGTGAATAAATCCGCCTCCTATGGGCCTTCTCACGCGGGATGAATTGCCTGCGACTTGTCCTGGAAGCGGCGACTTCTTCACGCCCCTCGGTTTGCTGGGATACTTCTTAGGAGGATCCGATTGGGTTCGATTGCCAACTCGCCTTGAGAGAGTCCGAAAAGAGGGCTGGCCGAGCTGAAGGGACTCGGTTTCCTGCCCGGGCGGTCGAAACGAGCCCAATAACATTGGGTTTTCTCAGCCGATCACTGACGAGGATTGGCCGATTCCGGCCATCACCTTCAAAGTCTTCGTCTTCGAAATTGAGCCCAAGGAATGCCATGTCCTGGCCTCCTGCCTGCCCCGAAAGGACACTGCGGAGACCGTCGTTGGGCAGCCGTCGGCTTCCGGCGAGGGGTCACCCGTTGCTGAGCTCGTCAAAGGACGGCAGGAATCGCGGGGTGCGGCGGGCCGAGGCGGCGGTCTCGAAGGCGTGGGCGAGGCCGATGAGTTTTCCTTCGCTCCAGGCGCGGCCGAAAAACGAGAGGCCGATCGGTAATCCGAAGATCATCCCGGCTGGCAGGGTAATCGACGGGTAACCGGCGACGGCCGCGATGGATGAACTACTGCCAAGGCCGCCGTCACCCGCCAGCAACTCGATGGCATGGGCCGGGCCGGTGGTCGGTGCCACGAGGGCGTCGAGTCGGTGCTGATCCATCACGCCGTCGATGCCATCTTGGCGGCCCACCTTGCGGCATTGGGCGAGCGCTTCCAGATAGCGCGATTCGGTCAGCGGCCCCTTGGCTTGCGCTTTGATTAAGGTCTCCTGCCCGAAGAACTTCAGCTCCCGGTCCGCATGGCGCTCATTGAAGGCAATCAGCTCTGCCAACGACTTCACCGGCGCTGCATCGCCCCGTGATGCGAAATACGCGTTCAGGCCCGCCTTGAACTCGTACAGCAACACCTGGAACTCGGCGTCCCCGAATGCTGAGTGACTAGGGAGGCTGCTGATGTCGATCAATTCAGCCCCGTGTTCGCGCATCATCTTGAGGGCCGATTCCATCACTTGGTCGATGCGTCCATGCCATCCGAAAAAGTTCCGGGCAACGCCGATGCGTGCGCCCTTCAACGCGCCGGGATCGAGGAATTGGGTGAAGTCTTGCCCGGCTAATGCGCCGTTTGAATGTGCCGAAGCGGTATCGGACGGATCGATGCCGGTCAATGCGCTCAACAACGCCGCCGCATCGGCCACGGTGCGCGCCATGGGGCCGGCGGTGTCTTGCGTCGAGGAAATGGGGATGATACCCGATCGGCTGAGAAGCCCCACGGTGGGCTTCAAACCGACAATGCCGCACGACGACGCGGGCGAGACGATGGATCCATCGGTCTCGGAGCCAATGGCCACAGTGCACAAGTCAGCCGCTACGGCTGCGCCAGAACCGGAGCTCGAGCCCGAGGCGCTGCGGTCGAGCATGTGCGGATTGCGCGTGAGACCTCCACGTCCGCTCCATCCGGAAATGGAACGATCGCCACGGAAATTGGCCCACTCGCTCAGGTTGGTCTTGCCCAGAACCACAGCGCCGGCCGCGCGGAGCCGGGTGACAATGAACGCATCCTTAGGTGCCGTGGAACCTGCCAAGGCCAGCGAACCCGCGGTCGTCTGCATGCGGTCGCCGGTGTCGATGTTGTCCTTGATGAGTACGGGCACTCCGTGGAGCGGGCCACGCGGGCCCTTCGCACGCCGTTCGTCATCGAGCGCTCGGGCCATGGCCACAGCCTCGGGATTCAACTCAATGACTGAGTTGAGACGGGGTCCATTGCGGTCGAGTCGGTGAATTCGATGAAGGAAGTGGTTGGTGAGTCGCTCCGCGGTGAGCGAACCCGCGGCCATGCGTCGCTGGATCTCGGCTACGGAAAGTTCCGACAAGGAGCCCGATCCGCCAACCGCTCCGGTGATGCACCCAGGCAAGGTTCCCAGAGAAGTTGCCGTCAACGATGCCAGGCCCAGGCCGTGGAGAAATTGTCGCCGGTTTGTCATGTCATTCTTCTGATCAACCTGAGCAGGGACGATTCAATTGGATCGGGTGTGCCAGCTGCTCCAACACGTTCCTCTCAACTGCCTCGTTCTCGCTAAAACACTGCCGCTATCAAACCTGCTCAGGCTAGGATGCCTCGGACCACTTCGCCTCCGACATCGGTCAGGCGGTAGTCCCGACCTTGGAATCGATGGGTGAAGCGGGTGTGCTCGATGCCTAGCAAGTGCATGACTGTGGCCTGAAAATCGTTGGCGTGGACGGGGTTGTCGGCGGTGTTGTAGCCGAAGTCGTCGGTAGACCCATAGGTCGTGCCGCCCCGGACCCCGCCACCCGCCATCCACAACGAAAAGGCCTTCATGTGGTGGTCGCGGCCATAGTTGCCATTGGAGCTATCGCCTTGGTTCATGGGGGTGCGGCCGAATTCGCCACCCCAAATCACCAGGGTGTCGTCGAGCAGGCCCCGCTGGCGGAGATCCTGCACCAACGCCGCCGAAGCTTGATCCACCGCCTTGGCTGTCTTGGCGATGTCGGCCGGCAGATTGTTGTGGTGGTCCCAACCCCGATGGTACAGCTGGATGAATCGCACACCGCGCTCAGCCAGTCGTCGAGCCAAGAGGCAGTTGTTGGCGTACGAAGACTTGCCTGGTTCAGCCCCATACATATCGAGCGTGGCCCGATTCTCTTTCGAGATGTCCATGAGTTCCGGCACGCTGGTCTGCATGCGGTAGGCCATTTCAAACGAGGCGATACGAGTGGCAATCTCAGGATCTCCCACCGCTTGCAAGTGCTCTCGATTGATCTCTCGGGTGCTGTCGATTAACCGGCGTCGGATCTCCGGCGAGATGCCCTGCGGATTGTTTACAAACAAAATGGGTTCGGCCCCGGAACGGAACTCCACGCCTTGATGGTTGGTGGGCAAGAAACCACTGCCCCAATACCGGGTGAGCAACGGTTGATCTTGCCCCTGCCCCGAAGCCAAAACCACAAAGGCCGGCAACTGCTCGTTCTCACTGCCTAATCCATAGGAGATCCAGGAACCCATGGCCGGCCGACCCGCCTGCTGGTGGCCGGTTTGCATGAGGGTGACACCCGGATCATGGTTAATGGCCTCGGTGTGCATCGAACGCACCATTGCGATATCGTCGGCAATGGAACCGATGTGCGGGAGCAACTCGGAGATTTCCATGCCGGATTGGCCGTGCTTATCGAAACGGAAACGGCTGCCCACGCAATTGAGCGGCTGGCCCATGAGCTGTGCGATGCGCTGGCCTTTGGTGAGGCTCTCCGGCATGGGTTTGCCGTTCATCTTCACCAACTGGGGCTTGGGATCGAAGAGGTCGAGGTGCGACGGGGCACCCGACTGGAAGAGGTAGATCACCCGCTTGGCCCGCGGCGGTCGGTGCAGCACCCGCGCGTCCTTGGGAAGGCTCGGAACCTCAGCAGTTGCGCTGTGAGACGATCCCAGCAGCGAGGCCAAGGCGGCGGCTCCAATACCTCGGGCACCCTGAGAAAAGAAATGGCGCCGCGTCAGATGCAGAGGGATGGAATCTTCAGTCTTCATATTCATTCGCGGGTGACCGATTCGTCGAGATTGAGGAGAGCGCTGGCGACGCCGGTCCAAGCGGCCAGGTCGGCAACGGGAAAAGCCTGGATCTTGGGCCCCTGCCCGACGCGCGTGATGGCTTCGGCGGCTGGAATGTCTTTGGTGTAGGCCTCCAGCAAATCCTCCAACAGGCGCTTCAATGCGGCCTGCTCCCGATCAGAGGCCGGTCGGGCCAAGAGGGACTTCATGGCGAAATCGATGCGATCGGCCGGAGTTCGGCCGGGCGACTCCCGCAAGATCCGCTGGGCGAAGAACCGGGCCGCCTCGAGGAAGGTCACATCGTTCATGGTCACGAAGGCCTGAAGCGGCGTGCAGGTGGACGGCCGCTGCACCGTGCACAACGCTCGGTCGGGCGCGTCAAAGGTTTGGAGCGTGGGATTGGGCACGGTCCGCTTCCACAAGGTGTACAGGCTGCGTCGGTACAAGTCTTCACCCTGTCCCAGCTGATAACTGTTGCCGGCAAACATCTTCTCTTCCCACAAACCGGGCGGTTGATACGGGCGAACGCTGACTCCGCCAATACGCTGGGAAAGCAATCCGCTGACGGCCAACGCGTTGTCTCGCAGCATCTCGGCCGGCAACCGGAACCGGGGGCCACGCGCCAGCAAGAGATTCTCTGGATCGCGAGCAAGAACTTCTGGCGAGACCCGCGACGATTGACGGTAGGTGGCGCTGAGCACGATTTGCCGGAGGAAGGTCTTCACATTCCAACCGTCTTCGACGAAGCGCCGGGCCAACCAGTCCAGCAATTCGGGATGGGTGGGGGGTTGGCCATTGGTGCCGAACTCGTTGGCGGTGCGGACAATGGGATTAGGAAAAAACAACCCCCAGAACCGGTTGACCGCGACTCGCGAAGTGAGCGGGTGCGATGGATCTACCAACCAACGGGCCAGATCCAATCGATTGGTTCCCGAAACATATTGAGCCGGCGGCAGGCAACTCGTGGGAACGTCGGCTGTGACCCGCTCACCCTTCGAGCGGTAGTCACCGCGAACCCGGATGTGACTAGCACGCCCTTCCTTCATGTCTTCCATGACGCGCAGCGTAGGAATGGAACGGTTCAAGTCGTCGCGACGCTTTTGCTCGGCTGCCAAACGCACCGTCAACTCCTTCACCTCGGGGATGCGGGTGGTGCGGTAATACGTCCGCAACTCCAAAGCTTGAGCCGGGGTTCTCTGGTCTATCGGCCGTCGGGCAATCTCACGCAAGGCGGCCATCTTCGGATCTCCAGCCTCACGGTCGGTGGCGAAGTAAAATCCGCTGCCACTGGCCCGGTTCACGATCTTTAGCAGGAGGTGATTCTCTCCGGTTTTCAGGGCCGCCTGAACCTCTTCCTGATTGGCGGCAGCACCGCGACTCACATCCTTGGCCAGCAACTCGCGGCCGTTGAGCCAAACGCGGATTCCGTCATCGCTTCCCAAGAAGAGCGCCTGGGTGCGCACCTGGCTCGAGGTTAGAATGCGGTGCAAATAAGTGGCTCCAAGGTCGTTCGACAAGGCCTGCACCAAGCCATCCTTCCAACCGGCTTCGAGGACCCACGCTTTCCGATCGTTGCCGAACACGGCGTCCGCCTGAAACTCCTTCTCTGGCCCGAACTCCCGCTCGAAGGCCACCTTGCCGTCGGGTTCCACGAAGGGGCCCACGCGTCGCCAGGGTCCCAACTGAAGGACTCCCGTCAATTCGGTGCCGGCGAGCCAGGAGGCCTCCCAGGCGGTCTGGGCGGAGTCCCACTCAGGACTTTTTACGCTCAAGCGCTCCGTGTGGCTGGCTTCCAAGGTGCGGGTCGATTCTTGGAGCGCTTTTAGATCGGTCTCCTGACGGGCCGTCGGAACCTGGATGAACGGTGGAGCCGGATCGCTGTCGAGCCCCTTCTCGGCAATGCGGTTGAAGAAATCGTAAAGTTGATAGTACTCGCGCTGGGTGAACGGGTCGTACTTGTGGTTGTGGCACTCGGCGCACTGAATCGACGAACCGAGGAAGACCGTCCCAAAGGTAGTCACCCGATCGGTGACGTACTTGTTAAGGTATTCGTCGGGGTCAGCGCCTCCCTCCGTGCTCGACATGCCGTTGCGGTTGAAGGCGGTGGCCACGCGCTGATCCAGCGTCGGATGAGGCAAGAGATCCCCTGCTAACTGATCGATAATAAAACGGTCGAACGTCTGATTGGCATTGAAGGCCCGGATCACCCACTCGCGGTATTGCCACATGGAGCGCGGAGCGTCGGCATGGTACCCGTCGCTGTCGGCGAAACGGGCCAAGTCGAGCCACGGCACGGCCATGCGCTCGCCATAGGCCTGACTGTTCAGCAATCGGTCCACCAGCTTCTCGTAGGCTTCGCCCGAGTTGTCGGCGAGAAACGCATCCACCTCGTCCACCGTGGGCGGGAGTCCGATGAGGTCGAGGCTGACACGTCGCAGCAGTGTCCGGCGATCGGCTTCGGGAGAGGGAGAGAGTCCTTCCTTTTCCAATCGGGACAAGATGAAGGCGTCGATGCCGTTGCGCACCCAGCCCTGCCTCTGGACAGAGGGCGGTGTGGGGTCTTCGGGCCTTTGGTGAGACCAATGTCCCTTAAACTCCGCCCCCTCCTCGATCCACCGACGCAGCGCCTCCATTTGAGGCGCAGACAACTGTTTGCCCGTGGATGGCGGCGGCATGTGCTCATCGGGGTCGGCGCTCGAGATGACTTGCAGCAAGCGGGATCCCGAGGGATTTCCAGGTACCACCGCACGCGCGCCGGAGGCCAGTTTCAGTGTTGCCCCTTCAGGCCGATCCAACCGGAGGCCACCCTTGCGCTTCTCCGAATCGGGCCCGTGACATGGGTAACAGTGCTCAACGAGCAGCGGACGGACCTCCCGGTTAAAATCGATGCGCGTATTCGCGGCACCGAGCACCGGCAAGACCTGGGTCCCGAGCAACGCCACGAGCAACGAGGTCATCCACAGTGAGCCGATCTGAAAAACACCGGAACGGAAGAGGTGGGGTTCGAGAGTCATCATCAAATCGGGCTCCAAAGGGATAATTAAAAAATGTAAGATCAAATTGGATTTACGGCCATCCCTTTTCCTCACTCTGGACCAATAGGATTTGGCCGACTCTCAACGGCCAGTGTCACGGGGGCGGACCGCTCGGAGATCGGTCCCTACCTCGGAGGTCATTGGGCTACATCCAGGGCAGCACCTCGGGGGCGGACCGCTCGGAGATCGGTCCCTACCTCGGAAGTCATCGGGCTACATCCAAGGCAGCACCTCGGGGAGGGACCGCTCGGAGATCGGTCCCTACCTCGGAGGTCATCGGGCTATACATCCAAGGCAGCACCTCGGGGGCGGACCGCTCGGAGATCGGTCCCTACCTCGGAGGTCATCGGGCTACATCCAGGTTCCTGCCACAAACTCGGCCTCACCCATGAACCTCCCCGGTAGGGACCGAGTCTCTCGGGCCATCCCCTCCTCGCCCGGCAGCCCAGGGAGCGGACGGTGAGACACCGTCCCTACCGACTTGCCGCTACCGGCCTTCCGGGCCCTTAGGCCCCGCTGCCACCTCCGAGGTAGGGCGATTTCTCCGAAAGCGCCACTCCGGCGAACAGGACAGAGATGCGGCGCTCTTCATGACAAGCACTCTCGACAAGCAGTGCCTCGGGCCGTCCCTCAGACTCGGCAATAAGGCCCCGGAGGTGAGCGTCATTTCGCCTTCATGGCCTTCAGGAGGCCATAGGCACGTTGGGCCGATTCGCTGCCGGAGGCGATCTCCGCCGCCAACCGCGCTTCGAGCTGCACCGTGGATCCATGGATCGCCAAACCTTGCTCGAAGGTGACATTGGTGGCCGCACGCACCGTGGTCAGGGAAACCACCGCCTTCTCGTATTCGCCACGACGCAGGGCCTCAGCGGCCATATCCGCGGCCCGCCGAGTCTCTTCCGGGGCATGGGCGAAGGCCCGCTCAATCTGACTGGCCGCCTCCGCGGGTGTGGTTGCAGTCTTTAAATCCTCGCCCTCCCGGGAGCCACAGCCTAGCAGCCACCCGCACAGCAACAACACTGTGGCACCATCGATAATCCTCATGCGTTCGCTCCTCCAATTCCAGATTTACTCACCCGTCAAAGAGTCGGGGACGCACCAGAAGCGACCGGGACGCACCCCTCGGAAGCCACCAATTCCGGCTTCCTGATAGTAAGTGCGGAACTTCATGTATTCTATCTGACCGCCGAACATTCCCATGACCGTTCCCGTATTGTGTCGCTGGGTAACCCCTTCATCCGGACGGCTGGCGACATTGTCGAAATTGGAGGGCTGCTTCTCGTCTGCCTCCCAGTACAGCATGGAATTCGGATTGAACTGCAGGAGCTTGTAGGTCGAGAAAGGTTCCTTTGGCCCGGTCGAGTACTTTGAAACGGCCCCATTCATCATGTAGCTAGAAACCTTCTGGTCCCGAAGTTTGAAGAGTGGCGTGTTGGTGCGGTCCAGAGGGCAGAAGGTCAACGCTTTGGAATTGTGGTAGTTCCACAACAAGCTGCGCTCCACCGTGTGATCTGGCCGATTGGTAGCCACGCGCATGTAGCACCAGTTGGCGACATTGAAAGTGCCCGAACTCCACGAGGTGTAGGGCATGTAGTCCTGATTGTCGTTGGCGTACATCTGCGTCGCGAGCAGCAACTGCTTGATGTTCGACAGGCAACGGGTCCGGTTGCCCTGCTCCTTGGCCTTGGAGAGCGCCGGCAAGAGCATGCCGGCCAGGATGGCGATGATGGCGATGACCACCAACAGTTCGATGAGCGTGAACGCTTTGCAGCCTTGGCGTTGGGGCAGCAGCTCGACCGTTTCACAAGGTTTCAGCGCATTCATGACGGTGACGCCGCTTGAAGTTTCGATCCAGTAAGACCGGTCTTGGTTTCTACGACTGTTCGTCCTTTGTCACGCCACAATTGGATAACTTTGCATTCCCCACCCAACACAGCGATCGCAGGATCAGCCCAGCAATCACAACAAACCGACTAAACCCGACAGCCCGGGCTAGGCACCGCTGTTTCAGCCTCACCCATGAACCTCCGAGGTCATCGGGCTACATCCAGGGCAGCACCATGGGGACGGACTGCTCGGAGATCGGTCCCTATCTAACACGCTCATCGATTCGGCCTTGTTATGTCCGGGACCGGGCCTCCTCCGAGGCAGCCAAACCATGAAGTCTCAAGTCAGAGTCCCAGACGGACTTTGAGATCGCGGGCGACGGTGCGCTCCGGTCGGGCTTCAATCAGGAGGTTCAACAACCGGCGGGCTCCATTCGGATCGGAATGAGCACGCAGCGAGGCACGGGTAATTAATTGGGCATACCCTGGCGTAAAATCAGCGCTCAAAACAACACTCCGAAGGAAACCCTGCTCCGCAGCCTCGGGCCGTCCTTGAGACTCAGCAATGAGACCGCGGAGGTGAGCGTCACGCGCCTCGAGATAGGCACGGAACCGACGGCACTCGTCGGCCGGTCGCCCGGCACACAAGTCCTCCGGAAACGGACGCTGGAGATCGAGAAGCTCCGACAGCAGGGACTGTCCCTTCGGCGGAAGCGGGCCCAACATCCGGGGGGCGTCGAAGAGCAAGAACGGGTGATCGTCGGTGTTGATCCCGACGCTCTGGGAGTAGGTCTTGAGGGTTTCGGTATCAGCGAACCAGGTGCCCATCACCGGCAGGACCTCGGCCAAGGCCATGGGCTTGAGGGCTTCCCGCAGGCTCGGCTGGTTCAGGCGCCGCTCTAGGGCCTCCGGCGACCAAAGATGTCGCCCTGGCCCCCCGATGAGTCCGATCACCGGAGTGTCGGCGTTGAGCCGCAGCAACAGCGCCGAGGCTTCAGGAAAAACCTCCAGAAACGTGGCGGTGATCATCCTCAGCCCGTCGGCATCGAGCTGAAAGAGCGGTAGCCATTGGCAGAAGAGCCCGCCGTCCGACAAGCGATCCCGGATCGCCTGGAAGTGTTCGAGGGTGTAGAGGCCCGCCGCCCCATCCCGCGCCGGATGGAACAAGTCGGCGATCACGACATCGTAGCGTTGAGTAGATGCTCGAACGAATCGCCGGGCATCCGCAACCCGTACGGTAAGCCGATCACTGTGGGCATTGTGCGATGCGAATTCAGGCATCACCTCGGCGACTTCGGGCACCAATTCGATTCCCTCGGCCACCAATCCCGGGTGCGCATCGAGGGCGGAGAACGAGATGCCTGTGCCGACTCCCAGGAACAACGCCCGGCGCGGTTCCGGATGCAGGAGCAACGGCAGGTGACCATGGCGTCGCTCAGCCAAGGCGGAGGCGGTGCCACCCATGGTGAAGCGCTGATTAATACGGAGAATGCGGTGCCCATCGGCTTGGACCACTGTGGTAACCGTGTCCGAGGGCCCCTCTCGCAAGGTGACGATGCGCCCCCCGGGCGGAGGGGTTTGCAAATGGAGGTCTTTCGGCAGATTGAGCAGTGCCACCGCCGCCACAGCCCACCCCGCCATCGCGACCCAACGCATTCGCCGCCACCCCGGGATCAGCGTGAGGTATCCCAAACCCAGCAAGATCCAACTCCAGCGGGTCCCCAAGGCCGGTATCAGGCCGAGCGCCATCACCGCGGGTGCCAGGGCCGAACCAATCAGGTTCCACGACAGAGCCACCCCCAGAAAACGTGGATACCTTCCAGCTTCAGAAATGAGCGAGGCGAAGAGCATTCCCATGGCCAGCGCCGGAAGAGCCACGACGGAGCTGGCCACCAGAAATTCTGAAACCATGGCCGGCAATGCGAGCGTTCCTATGCCGCCACGCAGCATCGAAACCAGCAGCGGCGTCTGACGCAAAACCCATCCCGCGATCGCCACACTCAGTGCCACCCCCGGAAGTAACCACCCCAGCGCACGACTGGCTTTTGGAGCGAACCGATTTTGCAAGGCCCCGCCCAAGGCGGTGAAGAGCAAATAGGCGGCGAGAATCACCGCATAGGTGAAGACCGTGTTCTCGAAGACTTGCGACAGAAGCCGGGTGGCCAACACTTCGAAGCCAATCCCCAGAAGGCCACTGAGCCACAACGTGGCCCGGAGCCGCGAAGGGCCCAGGCGGTCCCCACCCGGCGCCACCGTCGAAGTCACGGGTTCCACCGACCGCACCCCGCGTCCCGTCCACCAGAACAACACGGCACAAAGGCATTGAAGGCCCGCAAATCCGATCACCGATCCAGACAGCCCCCAGCGTCGTTGCACCCACAGCACCGAACACAGGACGCCCACGACCGCACCCAGGGTGTTGACGGCATACAAGGGCCCCACCCGAAGTCCATCGGCACGGAAACCCGAGATCAATCGTTCCATCGCCGGTATCATGGCTCCCAGACACAGGGTCGCCGGCAACAGAACCACGCCCGGCAGCAGCAGGCTTACGACCCAGTGAAGCCCGACCCCGGGAGCAGGCCCGAGCCACCGCCAGGAGAACTCCGCGACCCACGGCACGAGGAGCACCGTCGCCAGCGCCCAGAAGGCCGTCAGAGCCTCAGGCACTGCACAACGAATCCCGGGAGACGGCAGGCGATCCAGAGCACGACCGCCCCAACGCGAACCCACCGCGAGTCCACCAAAGAAGGCGGTGATTACCCCTAAGGTGGAGGGTAACTCTTGTCCAAGACCCAGCGCGAACATCCGTGACCAGACCATCTGAAGGCCCAGCGCAGAAGCACCAGACGCACCCACCGCCAGCTTCAGGCCGAGTGGGATTCGAGAATGTCGGACCGGATGGGATGTAGTCATGGTATCATCAACGGACTCACATCACCTCATTGTCGCGGCGCTAAGACTGCTTCACGCAGGCAGCGGGAGGTCGGTCATGATGCGCGTGTGGGATCGCAGAGATAACAAATGCGCCAGCGGAGTGTTTCCACCGATGCGCAATGACTCCTTGAGAGCCTCTTCCTTGCCCACACCCGATGCCAGCACCCACACCTCTTTGGCTGCGGCCAGCACTTGGAACGTCAGGCTCAAACGCTGCGGCGGCGGCTTCGGCCCGATCACTGGGATCACCCAGCGAGAGGAGGAGACCACCGACTCCGGGGCTCCGGGAAAAAGCGAGGCCACGTGACCGTCTTCGCCCATGCCGAGAAACACCAAATCGAGAACGGGCACGCTGCCGGAAGCGGTGCCGGTCACCCGGGCCAACTCGACTTCGGCCAAGTGGGCCGCCTCGTCCGGCGGCAACTCACCGCGCAGACGATGCTGTTGTTTAACCGCGATCCCGGCCGGATCTAGCAAGGCCGTCTGAGCCAGCTTGTAATTGCTGTCGGCATGCTCGGGTGGCACGCAGCGCTCATCACCCCAATGAAAGTGAACCGTGTCCCAACAAGTGCGCCGAGCAGTTCCCAGCCCATGGGCTGCAGCCATAAATCGACCGGCCACCCGACCACCCGATAGGGCCACATGGAAGGGCTTTTTCGCCGTGGCGGCCGCATCGACCGCATCCAACCAGCGGCCAGCCACTTGTTGCACGAGGGTTTCGGTGTCGGGAAACGGAATGAGTTCCGATCGATTCATGGGCACAGGGCACGATTACGGTTTGGGAACCGCGGGAGAATTTTGGGGTTGTTTGGAGGCCGGGGACGCCGTCGGATCCGACACCGCCCGACGCTCCTCGGGCAAGAGATCCTTCAGGGTTCCAAAGGGTCTGAACGGAAAAAGCAACAAGGTGGGCACATGGGCCGGACCGGTCACGGGCTCATCCAGAGTCCCGGTGAGTCGGTACTCGAAGAGCTTCTCGAGCGGAGACAGAGCGATGGAAACCACGGGACCGAACAAGGGCACCCGGCGAAACATCGAACCTTGCACCAGCATGTCGACTTTGTAGTCAAAGGTCACCGATCCGGAATAGCCCAGCGACATCGAGGGCGACTTCATTTGGAGATCGCGAGTGTGGACGGCCCCCTGAGCCAGCGAATACGTAGCCGTTCCCTCCGTGAATCGAGCCTGCCCCAATCCGGAGGACATGCCGTCGAGGATGGAGGAAAACACACCGAAAACCGGGAATCCCCAAAGGAATCCATTGCGCAAGGTGGCCTGTCCCCCGCCCTTCCAAGAGGCCGGTTCTGAGGTGAGACCTTCGTCGACGCGGAAGGTTCCCGACAGGCGCCCTTCCAGACGGTTGGTCCGCCCCGACACGCCGGCCACCAACGCACCCAATTCGACGTCCCTCAACTCGGTGTCCATTCGGAGGCGATTGTTCTCATCCTTTCCGAGTTCGAATTGGAGATTTCCCCGAAGACGCCCTCCATAAAAGCCGGCTTGGATATTGGTCACATGCAATTGGCTGCCAATAGACAGAACGCTCGCAGAAACCCCCTTGGTTCGAAATTTCCACCACTCAAAAGACCCCTCGGATTCGGCGTCGAAACGAATATCGTTACGCGACATGTCTCCGCGAATGCCGATCACGCCATTCACATGAACCAGCGGGGGTTCTATGAAATGGTAAGGGCTCATGGCCCGATGTGTGATGGGGCCAATCAATCGGGTTATCCTCCACGGATCAAAAACACTGACAGCATTGGTGAAGGAAATGAGTCCGACCGCTGCGTCGAAGGCAAACCCATCCACGGTAACCCACTGCGCCCCATCTCGACCGCGGGCCTCGCCGACCGACAAAAACCGGTTTGTATAGCCCAGTTTCGCACGCGCTGAATCCAAATGCTCACCCCGATAAGTGACATTGGTCGCCGCGATTTCCACCTGAACCGTCGTCAATTCCGGAGAGAACCAGCGCCCGCGAATCTCACCCTTAATTTGGGGCGGTTGGCCGAACTTCAAGTCATTGAATACCCGCTGGGCTCCCGGCTCAGCGATGAGCGGTTGCACGATCTTGGGATCCACCCCGGAAGTCAGTCGGAAGCGGTAGTCTTGAGTCACCTCGTGGCCCTCGTAATCGAAGACCACCCGACCCTCGGGCCGAACCACCGTCATGCCGGGAATCCGCCACACGCGGTTGGTGTAGGTGAATGCCCCCTTGGCAGAATCCCCCGTGATGCCCCGGAAACTGAAGGACTCTCCCGTGGCCGATCCGGCGATGGTGACGGTCGGTAACACGGTGCCACGCCAGTCGGGATTGCTGTTGGTCCAGGGCGGCAACACCAGCCCCAGTTGGGCGGCGATCCGAGGTGCTTGATTCGTCGGCCAGAAAAACTGCCCCAACCAACGCTGGCCGGCCGGCGTTAGCACGGGGATGACTCCGGAGGGATGGGCCGACGAAGTGGCCTGCACACTCAAGCGTCGCGTATCCAGATCGCACTCGATGTTACCCGCCACGGTGCCGCCCAAGAGGTCAATTTGCGTGTCCTCCAACCGGGCGCGGGCCGAAGCGAAACGCAACTGGGTCTTAAAACGGTCCAATCGCAAAAGCGGGTGATTCACGGCGCGGGCCTCCAGGCTGCCGGCGATCGCGAGCGGGCGGATCCAACGCCAAAATGAGGCGTCTTCGGGACCGGGACCAGGGCCTTGAGGGTGGCCCGTCAGCGAGAGTTCCAGAGGACCGCAGTCCAACCAAGGGCTCTGAAAATCCGGAGCCCGGACTTCCAACTGCGCCTCATGCCATCCCGACAAATCGTGTCCCAGCACCACCTGAACCATTGCCTCATTCA
Organism: Verrucomicrobiales bacterium; assembly: GCA_005805505.1. Classification (GTDB taxonomy): domain Bacteria; phylum Verrucomicrobiota; class Verrucomicrobiia; order Limisphaerales; family UBA9464; genus SXXZ01. The sequence goes on from SYMJ01000104.1 coordinate 15,598, forward strand.
GGCGGACCTCGGGGGCAAGGGTCTTGATTTCGTGCAGGTGAAGTTTCAGGGAGGACTGGAACTGAGGGGTGAGCCCCTTCGTAACTAAAGTTTCGTTTCTGGGATCCCAGGGACGAACCGGGATGGCATTGGAAGCCAAGCGCTCGGATCTACCCTCGACCTGAGCCCTGCCCAACAAGAACTGAGGCGTCTGGACCCCCTCCGCACTGAGGTTCCAATCGACCTTGGCGGGAAGCACGGCGTCGATCGGTTGGGTGGACTTCAGTTGGCCTCGCAGTCCCCGGACAGATCCTTCGCGCGCCGACACCCCATCTACCTCCCATTGAACATGCACGGCCAATTGCCCCGGAACTTCGGTGAGCGGACTCATCTGAGCCTCCAACTTCAGGCGCTGAAACGAGCGTTCATTCCATGTCACCTGTCCGGCCGAAAGTGTGAACTCAGCCGAGGACGCCTCGGGTAAAGCCAAGTCCGTCTGGAATTGGAGATGAACCTCGGCCGGTGTCTGGAAGCGGATTTCTTCCAGAGTGCGTTGGATCCGAAGCAACGTGGAGCGCCACGCTGGGGAGGCTTGCGCGGGTGCTGGGTCAGAAACCGATCGCAAGGCCGTCGGGTGCTTCAAAATTCCAGAGGCACGAAAGGATCCCACCTCCGTGGTCGCACGCAAATCTTCGACGACCCATTCCTCGGCGCCCTCAAACCGAATCCGAGCCTCGAATCCATGGAGGTTAAAACGGGATGCCACCCGATTGCTCTCGACCAGTGGGATAGAGACCGACCCCCCGCGGATCTTGAGTCCCCTCACCTCGGGCTTGAGGGCCAGCACCTGGCCCCAATCCAACGCTAACTGAACTTCTTGCGCCGAAAATTGCTCCCCGCCGAGGTCGCCCAAACGGCCGAGGGTCACCTGTTCGGCCACGATGCCCCGGGTTGCCCGGAAACGGATGCGTTCAAACTCCATGGCCACTCCCCGTTGTCGAAGGGTCTCGAGCAGGCGGTTCTTGAGGCTCTCGGGAATGCCAACTTGGTTCAGGTAGGCTCCCAATCCGATGATCAAAGCCAAAACTAAATAGACGCTGCGGCGCCCGATCCGAAAGAGGCGTCGTGGCCATGCTCTACGGGACCAAATCGACCGTTGAGTCGGACGATTCTCAGGATCCGGGCCATCGACGGGGTTCACGGCTTCGTTTCGTTAGAGGTGGCCGGCGGGACACTGAACCAAGGGCCGATGTACTCCTGATAGAGGCTCAGCGGAAATTGCGTCAAGATGGCGGGCTCATCGGAGTCGAAGGCGGCCCAGACAAACTGGTTGATGGCATTGCGGCCACCGAACCGGAGATGCAGCGAGCGGAAGTGACCTCCTTCTTTCTGGGTCAACGTCACCGCGTGGTCGAGTTGGTCGAAGGCGAACTGTTTCAATGCGACGTCGTTCGGAACCGGATACCGACCGATTGGGGCCTGGCCGATGCGGTAGAGTCCTTCGTCAATGGCGGGATCCGGCAGCAACCCCTGCACTGCGATCACGCCATCCCATCGGCCCAGGGAATTCCGCCGGAGCATCCGCACGCGTCCCTGTTGGCGAATCTCGATTTGGACAATGTTGCTGGGATTGAAGTTCCAGTCGCGGAATTGTGGAGCCGACACGGGCAGGGTTTGTAGATCCCCTGCGGCAATGCCGTAGATCCCAGGCTCATCGGACCGACGCATCGAGAGCCGTCGACCCTCACCCAAGGGGGTCCCCACACTGAGACGAGTCAGCATTACTGGGGAGCCATTGGATTTGCCGAGGTAAAAGGAGTACTCGCGGGCGGGCTGATCCAAGCCGTAACGACCCGGGTCGGTCCCCAGGTCGTCCAAGAAATCCTCGATCCGCAGCCCCATGAATCGCTGAAGGGTTTCCCGAACCCAGGGACCATCAGCCAAAAAACGGCGCGGAGAAATGACCCACCAATTGGTGCCCTGCTTCTCTAAAGTGAAGGGTTCACTGCCCGCCCTGACCTCGAGCCGCTCCAATCCTGCGATGGCCGGCATCAACCGGCGATCCCGGTAGGCGGCCAGCGGCCGTTTGAGTGATTCCAAAATGGAATTAGTAATCCGGACGATGTTCCCGAAGTCGGAGCGGCGTACGAGGATTTCTCCCGGCGCATTCGTCGAGGCCCGGCCAAACTGGAGTCTCAAGAGCTCGTTGGTGCCTCGCTTCAAGACCATTTGGGCGGTGGGCTTGGTTAATCCGTACTCTTCGGCCGACACGGTGAGCGTATCGCTCACGAAGGCATTCACCCGGGAATCCGCCGCATCGGTCAGGAGTCGGCGGATTTGATCATCATTGGCCCGGGCCACCAACGGACGAATCAGACGCCACGTCCCGTTGGTCGTGATGGCCGCCTCAAACTCGGTCTCCCCAAGAATTTCTACGCGATCGAAGGGCAGCGAATCGGCATCAAAGAGGCGGCGGTCGCGCCAGTCTTCGGGCGAAGCCGGCAAGGCCTCCAAAAGGCCGGCCTCGGCCGTGAACACCCCGTCTTGGCCGACCTGCTGGAAATAAAACTGACTCCCCAGCGGCGTTCGACCGCCGAGGCGCAGAATGTTCATGCCCTCGCGGGTGCGGATGGTGAGCACGTCGGGACGCTCGAGCCCAAAGGCCGCCAAGGCCCCACGCTGCGCGGTCACCTCGGCGCTCGACTGGTGCGAACGGGGTGCGAGATTACCGATCATCTCCAACAAACGTTCCACGCTCGTCGACTGAACCGGGTAATGGATCGGAGACCTCAGGAACCATCCCGAGTTGGTCCGCTCCAAGCGGATGGCCACATTGGATCGGAGGATTTCGACCGAGATCACCTCACGCGGGTCTAATCGGCGAAAGCGCACCGATCCGGTGGCGCCAGCCACCCGGACCTCATCGCGGCGTTCGGTCATGGCCAGCCATCCCCCGAGCAGGACGGCCAGCAACACCAACACCCATGTGGTTCTTCGGTTCATCGATGAAATCGCATCAACCCCGCCTCCGTGCCCAGACCATGAAGCCCAGGATCAATACCCCACCGGGCAGCGCTCCGAGTAGGACTCCATTCAAAAGCCGCAACTGAGGCCCAGTAAGATTTAACCGGTATTCCGAAATAGACCGAGGCCCGATGGCCATCGACTGCTGACGATCCAGCAACCAGTTGACGCAGAGGGCGGCAAAATCGCGATTCCCCAAACTCTGGAGCGGCCCATTGGCCCAAAGCGCCGAATCCCCGACAACGATCAACCGTGCGGTACCACGGCCCGCACTCAGCCCGCTGACCCCACCCTTTTCGGAAGCCACGGCCAAGGGGATCTCACCACGACGGTCTTTGCCCTCAACATAGGAAAATTCCCGTCCGTCAAAATCGGAAAGAGTTCGACCCTCTGGACCGGTCAAGACCAGCGCCGTGGTCTTCGGCGCATCGGCAGGCAAGCGATTGGCCGGAATCGGCACCACGACGCGCGGAGCCTGAAAATGAACCTTCGCCCCGGCCCGAGTCAGGGGTGAGGTGACCGGGTGGGATCCGTAAGAGCTGGCGACGATGTCGAACCCTCGCACCGAGGCCTTTTCATCGTTGGCCAATTGCGATGGCAGGAATACTCCCCACTCCTCCAGCAAACCCTCGAGAGGACCCTGACGACGGAGCGTTTCCAGCGACAGGGTCACCAGAACTCGACCTCCTCGGTCTAGGTACTTCGAGATGGCGGCCGCTTCTGAAGCGAGCAGCGGTTGCACCGGTCCTGCGACCACCAACAAACTGCAACCTTCGGGCACGCCAGCCAGCAAATTGGTAAACACCCTCGATTCGACGTTCTTTTCGGCCAATAGCCGGACCCATCGGGAGTATCCATTGCGCTCGTCGTCGGAGGACGGGTCGTTTTCTCCATGTCCACGGAGGAAATACGCACGGGTCCCAGAAGCCTCGGACAATCCAGCCAGTGCCGCCGTGAACAGAGCCTCACCTCGGAAGGCCACACGGCGGATCTCCTGATTCTTGCCGGCCATCATGCCCTTCACGTCGGCATCGTAGGTGGACATCTCGGAATCATCGACGGTGCGAAACCGTCCGCCACCCGCATCAAAAATGACCAAATCGCCCGTGTTGGCCCCGAGGCCGTAGCGGGTCTTGATGGCCGTCGCAAGGGTTGCATCCCGCACGTAGTCAACGAGTTGGACCGAGATCCGCGGCGACTGCAGGGAATATTCCCGGAGCAAGCCCTTCACGTGGCGGTAAAGGTCGGAAGACGGGTCGAACAAGACGATGGCCTTCACCTCGTTGGTGAGTCCGCTCAGGGTGGCTACGGTGAGCGGCGACAATTGGGGACGCTGGGCTGAAACCCAGTCATAGCGCCACTGCAGGCGCGTCGCGGCCAGGTAATTGACCATCACCAGAATCGCCAGCAAAGCCACCACCCCGATGAGCGAATTGAAACCAGCGCTCCAACGGCGGCCGGGCTCGTAGCTGGGAGGCAGCACGCTGGAAGGCTCTGTCATCGGGTCGCTCATTTCCACCTCCGCATTTCGATCACGCGCTGAGTGAGGAACAGGAAGAAAAACGTCACACTCAGGTGAAAGACCAAAGCCCGACCGTCAATAACGCCTCGAGCAAAGTCCTGCATGTGGTGGGTGACCGACAAGTGATCCATCAGGCGTCCCAACCGGTCGCCGGTCGTGTCGGTCTGCGAAAAGCGCAAACTCATCGTCCACAGTCCGATGCCGATGAGCAGCGAGGTCATGGCTGCGATGATCTGGCTGCGGGTCAGCGATGACGCAAACACCCCGATCGACAGGAAGGTCGATCCGATGCAGGCGATGCCCGTGAGCACCCCGCACATCGCCCAAGGGTCCAACAACTGAGGTTGATGGGTCACCTGCCGCAAGACGACCAGAACACCAATCAATGGAGCCCAACTCAAAAGATAAAACGCCAGGGAACCGGTGAACTTGGCCAAAACCACCTGCCATTCACCGACGGGCGTGGTCATCAATGCCTCATAAGTCCCGAGCGCCTTTTCGGCGGCAAACGTGCGCATGGTGATCACCGGTGTGGTGAGGATCAGGGTCACCCAGAACACGATGCCATCGGCAAAGAAAATCTCAGGGATCGGCGAAGGCGTACGGTCTGAATTGAGTCGCTCCACGATGTCCATCAGGCCGAACCCGGCCAGGAGCAAGGTGATGGCCACGACCACATAGCCCGTCAACGAGTTGAAGGCGGCTCCCAATTCGCGCCGCACGAGGGTCAGGAAGACATTCATATCAAAGGCCCCCTCCTTTGTTCTTCTGCGTGAGTTGAATGAAGATGTCTTCCAGCGACAACCGAGGCCGGGTCAATTCCCGTAAATTCCACTCCTGCTGGCGTACTTGTTCGAACACCAAAGTCCTGAGGTCTTCCCCGGCCCTAGGAGTAATGGCCACCCGCTGAAAACTGCCCGCGGCGGCCTGGATTTCGATCGAAGCCACCTCGGGCAAATCGCGGAACGCCTCGCGGATGGCCTCGGGCGTCGCGTCAATCTCGGCCACCACCCGGCCATCTTGGCTGAAGCGACTCTCCAAGTCTTCCACCCGATCGGCCGCCAGAATGCGCCCCTGATTGAGGATCAATACCCGGGAGCAGGTCATCTCCACCTCGGTCAGGATGTGCGTAGACAGCAGCACCGTATGTTGACGCCCCAATTCCTTGATCAAGGCTCGCACGGATCGCAACTGGTGGGGATCGAGACCGATGGTGGGCTCATCGAGAATGATTAGGTCAGGCTCATGGACCAGCGCATCGGCCAACCCCACGCGTTGGCGGTAACCCTTGGAAAGCTGGCCAATGATTCGCTTTTCGACGTCTTTGAGCCCGCATTGCTCAATCACCCGATCCACCCGGTCACGGCTGCGGCCGATGCCCAATCCCTTGAGTCGCGCTCGAAACTTGAGATAGTCCCGCACCCGCATGTCGATATGCAGGGGGTTGTTCTCCGGCATGTAGCCGATGCGGCGGCGCACTTCGTCGGGCTGATGAAACACATCGAAGCCAGCGATGCGAACTGTGCCACTGGTCGCCGGCATGAACGACGACAGGATGCGCATCGTGGTCGATTTGCCTGCCCCATTCGGACCCAGGAATCCGACAACCTCCCCTCGACCCACGGTGAAGGAGATCCCGTCCACCGCGGTGCGTCCGGGGTAGCGCTTCGTGAGGTCCCGGACCTCGATCATGGGAGTGGAGTCAGACATCCGCCTTTAAGCCTCTGAAAGTACTCGGGAAGCCTCACCGCAGGAACAGAAAACCCCGGAGATTCAACGCTGTGCAGGTAGATAGCAAAACCCGGTCATGGCCAAGGAACGTTGAGGGGTCAGTATGCGGGTAGAATCGGACCTGGCAGGTCGTTGAGGGGATACCCTAGGTGGAGGGCCGCCTCGCGGAGACGTTGGTCACTGGTCACCAGAGGCCAGTCTTGGAGCTGATCGGCTGTCGCCAAGTGAAGGGCGTCGAGGGATCGCAAGGGCACCTTCGGATGCACGCGCCCCAGAGTCCAATGGGCTCGCCGAATGATCGCCTCGGAAATGGGCGACAAATCGACCATTTGCGTTCGCATCTGATCCTCGAACCGTTGCCAGGCTTCGAGACGCAGTCGGGTTCCGATGAGTTGGGCTCGCTCCCGGGCCAGCATGGCAGACCAGACCTCGGTGAAGGCCAACATGGAGGACGAAACGGGGTGTCCCTCAACCAGGCGGGCGTAGAACTCGCTGTCCGGTTCGCGGATCAAAAGTTTCACCAGAATGCAGGAGTCGAGATACATGCAGAAGACTTCGCGGTTTGGGGGACTTTGAGATTGGGAAGGCTGAGGAATTTTTGGATCAATCCCGTCCATCGCGCTCAACACGGATGAGCACCTCCGCCGAAGGGCCGCAAACCAGCGGCTGACCCCTCAACCACTCCCAGTCCACCGAATAGGGTTTGCCGTGGGACCTCACAGGCACCAGTCGGGCCTTGGGGTGACCGTCGCTGGTAATGATAATTTCAGCGCCCCGCGAGGCCTGCTCGAGAAGGCTAGACAACTGATCCTTGGCAGCACGGACGTTGATCGATGTGGACTGCGGCTGCAACCCAGCCACCTCTCGAAGGACCTCGCCCGTTTTGGCGCCCTCTGAGGTCCCTAGAGGATAACGCACCGGGGTGGTGGTGGAGTGTCTCATCACTCAGATGTAGCCTCTTGAGGCCTCATTGGCAAATTTTTTGATGCCTCAAGAAGCCTCATTCGGCCTGATTAATCCTCCGGTCCATCTCGAGACCGCACGCAAATCGGCGGGGAGGGCTGAGAAACAGGGCTGTTTGTTCGGGGGCTCTACCGCAATTTGAGTGCCACGATTCCCGCCTGACGAACCACTCCCAAGGCCGTGCGCTGATCAAACAACACCCCCAGCTCCACGGTTTCGCCCTTAGGCCGACTAAACAAATAGCGGGCCAAGGCCACGACATCCGGGAATTCGGTGCGATCCAACCCGCGGATCAGGTGCCCTCGCTTGAGCCCCAATGCGGCCGCCGGGCCGTTGGCATCGACATTCTGGATGACAAACCCTCCTCCCCGCACCGGAGCCACTTTGAAACCGGCCCGTGCGGACAAGTACTCGTTGTTGAAAAAGTCCGCCTCGTCGACGAGGCGCAGTCGCAACTCTTTGAGGTTACCTCCCCGCCGAACACTCAGGGGGATGTCCTTTGAATCCCCAGCCTTCACCAGAGCCCTATTAAATTCGATGATACCGCTGGGAGGATCTCCCTGAATCGCAGCGATCACATCGCCCGCCTTCAGCCCCGCTTTTTCAGCCGGACTGCCGGGTTGCACCGCCTGAATGGTCAGGGGCCGCGTCGCCGCCTTGAGTCGGGCTCCAAACCAAAAGCGCCCCACCGATTCGCCGCTGAGCACTTCGGCTAAGGCCTGGTTAACCCGTTTAATGGGAATGGCAAAACCAATCCCCTGAGCGCCCATTTGCGGTCGCAATGTCGCCACATTAATGCCGATGAGATCGCCACGCAGGTTGATCAACGGCCCGCCGGAGTTGCCGGGGTTGATGGCCG
>SYMJ01000105.1 GCA_005805505.1 Verrucomicrobiales bacterium
ATTTCGAGGCGGCGCTTTTCGCCACCACTCAACTGGTAGGCATAGCTCTTGGCAAGGCGGGCGAGATCTAGTTCATCCAGCAGGTAGGCCAGCCGCGATTGGCGCTCGCTGGCGGAACCTTCGCAAGTTTCCAGGATGGCCAGTAGGTTCTGCTCGACGGTCAACTTTCGGAACACGCTGGGCTCTTGCGTGAGATAGCCGATGCCCAGGCGGGCTCGCTGATGCATGGGCAAGCGGGTGATGTCGATGCCGCGGAACTGAACCGAACCCGCATCGGGGCGGACTAGCCCCACGGTCATGTTGAAGGAGGTCGTTTTGCCGGCACCGTTGGGGCCAAGAAGACCCACGATTTCGCCTGCACCCACATGGATCGAAATACCATCGACCACTCGACGGCCCGAGTAAGCCTTGGCTAGTCCTTCGACCGACAGCAGAGGCGTCGCATCTTGAGAGACCACCGGAGCGGCGGACTTGGCTGCGGTCTTGGCTGCAGTGGCCATGGTCAGCGGGATTTGGACGAGTTGGTGCCCCGGTTGAAGAGCGTCGAACCCTTGAGGATGTCCGCCTTGAGCTCGATCCGGTAGGAACCTCGATTGCGCATCGTCCGGGACTTCAGGTCGTAGATGAGTGCTTCGGTTCCAATCATAACACCAGAGGCCGTCTCGATTCGTGGGTCTCCCGTCAAAATAAGAATCTCCTGCTGCGAGCCGTATTCGGCCTGCTTGCCAAAGGCCCGCACGACATTGGTTGAACCGTTGACTCCGGGTTGGAACAGTTCAATGACCACGTTGCCGGAGGCGATGAGCGATTGGAGTTTGCCGCCGGTGGGAAGGGGCCCTCCCGTTCCGGAGGCTTTATCCTGAGGCAGAGCCGCGCGGAGATCGTCGCAGGTGATTTGCAGAACACCGGGGGACTCCACTCGAACATGATCCCAAAGATGATAAACGCCTTTTTCGAGTTCCAGCACGCAATTGGTGGCGGACAGCAGGATCTTGTCTTGTTGCTGTGCCTGCGCTGAACCGGAGACCAGGGTCAGTAACAGGGCGAAGAGTGGGAAGAGGACGCTGCGGATCATGGGGAAGCGGGTTTGGGCTGGAAGAGACGGGTGCGCAGTTCGATTTGTACCGAGTTGGAGACCGTCAGGCGTCGTTCGACGCCGTCGAATTGGAAACCGCGGCCGCGGATGGAGATGCCGTCGGCTTCTCGTCGGGCCGTAAAGCTGCCGATGGATCCGGCATCCTTGGTGGTGACATTCACCCGGCACGAGGGGGATTCGATGATGAAGTCCGAACTTTCGTCGGGACGGAAGGATTCTAACTTGAGTCCGGTGACATCCCACAGGGCCGGGACGAGCCCTCCTTTATCTGAGGGTGCAGGCGAGGCCTCGGTGGACGAAAACCGCAGTTGGACCCGGCCGGTGACAGTGTCTCGAAGGCTAATGCCCCACTGACGGATGGTGGCTGCGGCCGAGGCCGACGTGGCGTTGGTGACGCCGGCCGATCTACCGCCTTGGGCCAATACCCCGCAGGCTATCAAGCCTAGGAGGGCGGTGAGCCCGGTTCGGAGGTTTGTCGAGGACATGGCTAAAGAGTCTTGGAATCCAGGTCGCGGCTTAGGAAGCGAATTTCTCAACCATCCGTTCCCAATGACCCTGGGCCTTGAGCAGCAGATCGGCGGCCTCGCGGACCGCTCCATGGCCGCCGGGTTTTTGGGTGACCCAGTGGGCGATGTGTCGTGCCTCCTCGATGGCATCGGCTGGGGCGATGGCCAGACCGGCTCGCTTGAGCGCGGCTAGATCCACCCAGTCATCCCCCATGTAGAGGACTTCGTCCCAAGTAATGTTCGTCTCGCGCAGCCAGGTTTCGATGGCGGCGACCTTTGGCCCGGAAGATTGGTGGAGGAAATCGATCTTCAAATCCTGGGCTCGCTGGATCGTGGCTTCGCTGGGGCGGGCCGAAACCCAACCCACGCGAATGGACGCCTCGGTTTGCAGGAGTCGCAAGCCCAGGCCATCCCGGATGTGGAACACCTTGGTCTCGACCCCGCCTCCCATGCTGACGGTGGCGTCGGTTAACACGCCGTCGACATCGCAGATAAAGAGGCGAACCCGCCGGGCACGAATCAATAGATCTTCAGAAAACGACATCCTGAGGTCGACACTCCGGCAATGCCTCAAGGCGGGCAAACAGGAAACCCAAGCCGATCAAGGAGATCGGCGGATGCGCATCTCCCGGACATTTGGGCTCCAGGGGTGGCGCTGCTGAAGTCCCCCAGGCCAGCGGACGTGAACCGCGGTCGGTGGCGTGGCCCCGGTGATGAGCACGCGCGAGGAGTCTTGGGACCACCATCCGGACCCCGCTCGGATCTCGATGGCTGGGCCGCTGGAGTTGCCGAACTCGGCCCGAACGACCGCGCCGATGGCCATCGGATTGGGCCCGGGTTGTTCGAGTCGCAGTCCCCAACCAGGCCGGGCCCGCCGGTTGTGGAGCAGAGCGGTGGGCCCGGCGTGCTGGGTAACCACGAGATCGACCCGTCCATCGAGATCGAAATCACCCGCTGCGCTGCCGCGGCCTTCGCCGGTGAGGACTATGCCCGAAGCCGCCGGTGACAACGCCTTGAAATGACCCCGACCGTCGCCGATGAGCAGAAGCCCCAGACCTGCGTCGTGCCGGGAAGTCTCGGCATCGACTCCGAAGAAGTTCTGCGCCAGGAATAAATCCTGATGACCATCCCCGTCGAAGTCGGCGGCAGTCAATCCGAAGGCCGGGGCCCACTGGGCTTCGTCAGGGAGCGCGCGGATCTCGAATCGATCTCCCCGGTTGAGGAACACCGTCGAAGCATGCCATTGAGATTCGACGCGTCGGGCTCGGGATCCATGAGGCCCGAGAAGAGCCAACAAGCCCCCTTTGCCGTAGGCTTCGTGTGAAGGGACGGTTTCAGCAGCAAAGGGCAGGGCCTCACGGAGGGTGCCGAGTTCTCGCCAGGGTACCTCGCGCCGGTGCAGGGGGTCCCATGAGTGGATCAGGGGGGTGACGGTGCCGGGTACAAACTCGGCATAGGTAATTCGCACGGGGTCGCGAGCGGGATCGATGCGGCCTTCGCCGAAGTTCCAGCCCCAATTGCCTGCGGCGAGGTCGAGTCGGCCGTCGTTGTCGAAGTCGGCGGCGGTGAGTCCGGTCCAGCGTCCCTGGTAGTCGAGCCAGTCGGCGGCGTTGCCTTCGGCGGTCATCAGGCCCGGTTTCCATGGACGCAGGTTGGTTCCATCAGCTCGAAAGAATCGCAGGGGACCGAACTCCGCAGCCAAGACCAGTTCCGGGCGTCCATCACCGGTGAGGTCGCTGGCGATCATGCCCGTGGCCAGGCCGGTGTTGGTTAGGGTGAGCCAGGGTAGGTAGTGGCCGTTTTGGCCGTGAAAGATTCGGGTGTCTGCCGACTCCGGCCAGCGTCCTGGCACATGACGCCCAGCCACGGCGAGGTCGAGTTCCCCGTCTCCATCCCAGTCTGCCAGCACCACGCTGCCGGAGGCTTGAAGGGATTGGTCGAGGTTTCGGAGTTGGTTGGTCCTCAGTACGGAGCCGAGTGGCCCAGGGGCGTTGCTGCCGGGAGAGGGTTGGTGACCTGTCGTCAACACCATACCGTGGCGATCGACGGCGGCGGCAATGCCCGTCACCGAATGGGCCTGCCCAGACTTGAGGCTGAGGTCGGGCCGCGGTTGGAAACCTCCCGCATGGTCGTTCCGGAAGACCATCCATTCTCCTCGTCCGGCCAAGAGCAGGTCGTCGAATCCGTCGGTGTCGATGTCGAAGAAAGCGACCCCGGGGCCCTCGGTGGACAGTCGGCGGGGGAGCAGGGGTTGGCGCTCCAAATCCTCGGTGGACGCCTGGGTTGAATCGCGGTGATTCAGCGTAGCTGAGATTTCTTCGAAGAGAGCCGTGGTCGAGAGCGGAGAAGTCGCGATGGGGCTTTGCTCGGTCGTACCCAGGGCGACGGCAAAGTCTTCCAGCACTTCCACGTGTGAATTGGGTGGAACTGAGTTCAAGCGACTGCGTTGACCGCCAGGCCAGCGGACCTCCACCGTCACCGGTTGATCCGGTCGGGTGGCGAAGACTCTCAGGGCTTGGTCTCCGGACAAATAGCGACCCCCGGCCACCATTTCCTGGCTCTGAGAAACAGGGCCACCTTCGACGAGGACCCGAGCGCCGATCCCATGGGTGTTGCCCCCGGCGCCGCGGAGGCGGACTGCCACGCGGGGCGCGGTGGAATCATTGCGGTAGAGGTTGGCAGCCTCACCCAGATTGCAGCTCACCACATCGAGGTCTCCGTCATTATCCAAATCGGCCAAGGCCATGGCCGTTGTCACACCGCGATCCGCGAATCCCCATTCGAGACTCATGTCTTTGAAGCGCATATTTCGCTCGTTTCGGAAGGCGAGGTTGGCGGTGTTGAGCCGCGGGAATCGTGACAAGTTGCGCAGGCGTTGTTCGGCGCTGGGAGTGCTTCGCTCCCGGGACTGTGCGGCCAGGATGTCGGCGTGCTGCACATCGTGTGCATTGCCGTTGGCCACGAGCAGATCTTCCCAGCCGTCGAGGTCCACATCGATGAAGACCGCGCTCCACGACCATTCCGTCGCCGCGATTCCTGAGAACTGAGCGATCTCGGCGAAGGGCCCGCCGGCCCGGGCCACATGCAGGGTGTTCCGTGTGACCTCCGGGCGGTATTGCGGGTCGTGAATGGGTGGGCGCAGCACCGAGGTCATGGTGTTGGGGCGTTGCCAGGCACGGCGTTCTGGATCGCGGCTCAGCATGTCCACCACGAAGAGGTCCATCAATCCGTCACGGTTGATGTCAGCGACATCCACGGCCATGGAGCTGAGACTCTGATTTCGGAAGAGTGTTCGTGGAGCTGCCTGAAAACCCGCGCCGGCCCGATTGAGCCAGATGCGGTCTTTCCAGTGGACGAAGTCGTTGCACACGTAGAGGTCGGGCCAGCCATCGCCATTGAGGTCACGGAACACAGCGCTGAGGCCCCAGTCGGTTGGAGGCGCTAGGAGTTTCTGACCATCCTCATCAAGGAATGTGCCTTGGGTCCAGGAGACCGGAGCAAAGTTCCCTCCGCCTTGATTGAGGTAGAGAAAATCCCGTTCCCCGCGCTCCAGAATTTCTGCGCTGCCATCCCGTTCGCCCACCGCGACAAAGCGATCCTCCGGCGTCACCCGGATAGACCCATCGGCTTCCCGTCGTGCCTCGATTCTCAAACCAGGAGGTTGGTCTTTGAAGGTGGTGGTCCGGTAGTTGGTGACATAGAGGTCGAGATCCCCGTCACCGTCGATGTCGGCCAGCGCCAGCGAGGTAGCTCCCAGGCCCTTGGAGAGTCGGTGCTGGTTGGATTCAGTGAAGTGTCCGGCCCCATCGTTCAGGAATAGTCGCGTGCCAAAGCCGAGCCCGTTGACTAGCAGGTCGAGGTCCCGGTCGCCATCGACGTCGGCCAAGACGGTGCCGGTGCAGGGTTGGTCGGCACACGTTGCGCCGCCGGCCTCCGGTTGACGCTCAAAGCGCCAACCACCCCGGTTAAGGTACAGTTCGTTAGGGCCCTCGAGGCGCGCGAAGTAGAGGTCGCACCAACCGTCTCCATTGACATCCCCGAGAGCCACGCCGGATCCGTTCTCTAGGATGCGGTTGTTGGCCATGGAGGCCTCGCTGAGGGTGTTGGTGACGGATAGCCCGGTGGTGTCCGGGGACATTCGAGTGAACCCCGTCCGAGTTCCTGTGAGGGTAGGCAGGGAACGGATGCGTCCACCGGAAACATCGCGCCAAACGTGTGCCGGCGCACCGGATTCAGCCAAAATGGCCATTCCAAGTGCCCAGCCTACAGAGAGGAACCTGGGAAACCAAAGCATGGGGAGTTGCCTTTGGCATTAACAGGATTCCGCCCCCAGAGGGAAGCTCAGACTGGGGAAGGTTTTTCGAATTCGGCGGCCGTAGGCGCAGTGCGTTGGAGCCGGGGTATACCTCGGTATCGTGGCTAGATCGTATGCAGAATGGATTAAGGGTTTTGCGCGAGCACATCCAAGGCCGCGCGCACTACATGTTCTACCGAAATGGACTGCATGCAGCGGAAGTCTACTGGGCAATGCCGCAGAAAACACGGGGCACATGGAGCCTCTCCCAGCAGGAGGTGGTGGCGTGGATCGCCGGGCAAGCCGGGGCCGGTGAGTTCGGGCGAGGTGCTGCCGAAAGGGACGACCACTGGAACGCCCAAGGCCGCGGCCAGGTGCATGGGGCCGGTATCATTGGTGATC
>SYMJ01000106.1 GCA_005805505.1 Verrucomicrobiales bacterium
AAGGACGTGCTCTACCAACTGAGCTACGCGGGCCCTGTTCGTTTGCCAACTCCTCCAACCCACGGACGCAACAATTACCCCTTTCGGGCTACTCGCTTCGTCTGTCGGCCGGTTGCCATCTTCCGACGGCAAAAATTCCGATCTCCAGTCCGACAAGGACCGGAAACCGAACACGGTGCACGCAACGCTTCGATTGAGCGGGAATAGATAGAAACGCTGATGGAGGGTGTCAACAGTGTTCTGAGAAAATTCGATTCCAAAATGTGCTTGTCCGATCGGATGAACCGACTTTGGGCCGCACTTTGGCGGCGTGTTTAATTCGAAGGCCCAACTTCGGCGGATGGATGTCTCCGGAGCCTCCCTGCCTCGTTTTTACGACCGGGCACAGGCGGATTGCTCGGTCCCACACTCAACACTCCATCTACGGCCATCGCTAAAAACGACGGTGAAAGAAATCCGAAGGACTGCCCTGCGGCAGGACGGCGGGCGGATGAGCACTGCAGCTCAAACGCTGTAGATCGTGCTCCCGTCACTGACGGCCGGCTTGGGAGTCTGAACGATCACCTTGAGAATGTCTGCGAGGACAAGGATGGGTTCCTGGGTCGAATCAATTTGGTGAATCAACGAGTCCGGATAGCATTCCAAAACAGCGCGAGTCTCCCGCTTGTAGGTTTCCAAACGACTGCGGATGGTTTCCACATTGGCGTCGTCGAGCCGGTTCTCCTTCAAGGCGCGTCGCTGGAGCCGCACGATGAGCTTGTCCATCACTGGACAGAACAAGTTGAAGATGGCTTTCACGTCGATCATGTCGCGCATGATTTCAGCTTGACGGGGGTTTCGCGGAATCCCGTCCAGAAGAAGCGTGTCGGCCTCCGGGTTGAACCGACCCGTCGCAGCCAGTCCGTCCATGGATTGCTTCCAGAGTTGGATGGTAGGCTCGTCAGGAACCAGTCTGCCGTTGGACGCGTATTCAACGAACACCCGGCCGAGGGCAGAATCTACCCGGAGATTGCGGAAGGCATCTCCACAGGAAAAATGCACGAAATTGGGGATCTGACCGAGGATCTTGCCCTGAGTACCTTTGCCTGCACCCGGTGCCCCAAAAAGAAGAATGGCTCGATATTTCATCGAAACAATTTCGACTTCAGGCGTTTTTGTTGCGGAGTTTAACCTCGAGAACCTGGGCAAATTCGACGGTGCTTTCAGCTCCATCCGAGGATTTCAGCGCCAGGTCACTGCCACTAATGCGGCTAATCCGGGTGGCCACAATGACGCCAGCCGCCGTGACAATATCCAGCACCAGATCCTTGTCAGCCTCAGAGGCCACAACCTTGAAGAGCGAGGGGAACTGGGTCTCGAAGAAGCGTCGATTGAAGGTTGTTTCACCACGACGGAAGTGTTTGGGCAAGCCCTCGTTCGAGCCCGCAGCGCTCCGAGCCGCCGGGCCCGCGGAGCTGGAGGCGGCCGAAGCAGCCACCGGTTGGGCAGGCACACTGAGGGACTGGGCAGCAACCGCCTCATCGGTCGCACTCACCACGACCTCCTCTTCGCGTCGAGGCAGCGCCAAGAAAATGATCGGACCGATCACGGGTAATACGGCCGACACTCCGCAGACCAGCGGAACCGTGCGCCAGCGGAACCGCGCGATCTCGTAGGCGGCGTACAAGTTGGCCAAGTAAAGAAATCCGAGAAGGATGAGTCCGTTGGGACTCGTCAGGGCCGCGTAGATCCCCTTGCCAGCAATGTCGGCCGCGGGCCGAGCAACCCGCTCGGGCTGGCGGACATCAATTTTTCGAGCTTCAACGCGAGCAATATCTTCGGCCGGGGGTTCCAACATCGGTTCGACAAAGCGGCCAGCACGGGGATGGCGTGCCAAAGACTTGAGTGTCGCTTCGTCCAGTTTGGCCCAGTCAATGCGGGGAGAAAAAATTCCAGACTGCTGCCGGACGATGAGTCCATCGGCATCAGCGGCAGACACTTCGCCCACGTAGACGTCACCGGTGATGGTGCGGAACTCCCCACCGATGACCCGCGACACCAGGCAAAACAGCAATGTCCACCAACGAAGAAGGCGCATGATCCTGATAGCGTTGGCAAACCAACCGGGCCGGTAAACCAAATTTCTTGGCCACCCGCAAAGCCGAGGAGGGCGACACGACGCACCGCTTCGATGACCTTGAACCCGAAGAGACGGTTCAATCTCCATCGTGGGACGAGACAAGGTAGTGCTCGAACTCGTGCCGGAGATAGGGCGGGAGACGGACCCGGAAGCAGGCCTCTTCGCCGGAATAATCCTGCTCGACGACCTGCGCCACCGAGTGGAGGCGGCTCATGACCTTCTGCTCATGGTGGGGGATTCGAATCTCTACGAATTCCCGGATCGGCTTGAGCATGGCCCCCAACTCTGCAAAGAGGGTCTCGAACCCTTGCTTCTTGCGGGCAGAAACCGCCACAGCTTTGGGAAATTGCTGGCAACACATCGCGGCCATTTCGGTAGCCCCGGGCTTATCGATTTTATTGAAGACCATGAGCATGGGCTTTTCTTGGGCTCCAATATCGGTGAGCACTGCATTAACCGCTTCCATTTGCTGGGGTGCGTTGGGATGGCTGGTATCCACCACGTGGATGAGCAGGTCGGCCTCGACAACTTCCTCCAAGGTCGCCTTGAAGGCCTCGACCAGGCCGTGCGGTAGCTTGCGGATGAATCCCACCGTGTCGCTCAAGAGCACGTTCTGGTTGGAAGGCAGGCGAAGCCGGCGCGTGGTCGGGTCGAGGGTGGCGAAGAGCATGTCTTCGGCGAGCACCTCGGAGCCGGTCAGGGCGTTGAGCAGCGTGGATTTTCCGGCGTTGGTGTAGCCCACGATGGAGGCCAAAGGCCACTGGTGGCGCTGACGGCCTTCGCGCTGGGTGGATCGCTGACGCCGAACCGTGGTGAGCTCGGTGCGGATCTTATCGATGCGCTCCTGCGTCTTGCGGCGATCGGCCTCAAGCTGAGATTCGCCCTCACCACCAATCGACCCGGTGGATCCCCGCTGGCGGGATAGGTGGGTCCAGTAGCGGGTGAGCCTCGGCATGAGGTACTGCAGTTGAGCCAACTCGACTTGCAGCTTGCCTTCCCGGGTGCGGGCCCGCTGGGCGAAGATATCAAGGATGAGCGCTGTACGGTCGATGACCTTCGCTCCGAAAATCTCTTCCAAATTTCGGGCCTGGGCCCCGGAGAGTTCTTCGTCGAAGAGGACGGTGTCGGCATTGGCCTCCTTGGCGGCCTTGGCGAACTCCTCAGCCTTGCCCGCCCCAATGAACGTGCCCGAGTGCGGTGCGTCCAACCGCTGGGTTCCTTGCCCCACCACCGCCACCCCAGCCGTGTTGGCTAGTTCGGCCAATTCATCGAGAGAGTCCGAGACATCCCATGCTGTTTGGCTTTTGAGTTCGACGCCCACGAGGAAGGCGCGTTCGGATTTCTTGTCCGCGGTATCAATGAGGGCTTTCACAGGGGATGGCTGACGGTGGTGGAATGATAGCAGTAGAACAGATTTCTGGCCATACTTGGGATGCTTCTCAAAACCCGAGTCTTTTCACTCGAAAGACTTCGGCCTTGTTCGCTCCGTAGGGTGCGCGAAAGATTCGCCCCATGCACGTGCTGCTGGCGACCAGTGAGCTGAATCCCTATTCGAAGACCGGGGGTCTGGCCGACATGGTATCGGCCTTGGCTAGGGCATTGGCGGGGACGGGTCTGCAAGTCTCGGTAGTGACGCCGCTCTATCGCGGGATGACGAAGACCTTTCCGGGCATTGAACCGACATCCTGGCACTGGGATGTCCCGATAGGAGACAGCCTCGTGAAAGGGCGCTTCCATTGCCAAAAACCCTCACCAAACCTCATGCTTTGGTTTGTGGAGCAGGCCGAATTCTTTGATCGGCCCGGTCTCTATGGCGAGGTCGGTCGGGACTACGCCGACAATTCGGCCCGGTTCATCTTCCTGAGTCGTGCGGCGTTGATCTTGGCCCGCCATCTGCCGGTGCCCCCGAAGGTCGTGCATTGCCACGATTGGCAAACGGGGCTGATCCCGATCCTAGCCCGACATGACCAACTGCGGACCGGGTGGACCCAGCCACCTCGGACGATTTTCACCGTCCACAATTTGGCTTTCCAGGGATCGTTTCCGACGGCCAGTTGGGGGCTGACGGGTCTTCCCAGCGACTGGCTTCACTTGGAGAGCGCCCTGCATTTTGAGCGGGTGAACTTCTTGAAGGCGGGTCTCACCCAGGCCCAGGCCATCACCACGGTGAGCCCGAACTATGCGCGGGAGATCCTGACCCCCGAATACGGCTGCGGCCTCGAAGGCTTGCTGCTTAAACGCTACAACGATCTGGGCGGCATCCTCAACGGGGTCGATTACGAGGAGTGGAACAGCGCCTCCGACCCAGCCCTTCCAGCGAGTTTCTCGGCGCAGGACCTTTCGGGCAAAGCGACGTGCAAAGCCGCGTTGCAGCGGGAGATGGGTCTGCCGGAGGATTCGGGAGTCCCACTTTTCGCCAACATCTCCCGACTCACAGACCAGAAGGGCTCAGCGTTGATCCTCCAGACGCTTCGGTCACTCATCGATGCCGGCGAGTCTTTGCAATTCGTGCTCTTAGGCAGTGGTGATCGGGCACTTGAGAATGCCTTTGGCGATTTAGCCAAACGCTTCCCAACTCAGATGGCAGCTCGAATTGGTTTTGATCCAGCCTTGTCGCACCGCATCGAAGCCGGTGCCGATTTCTATCTGATGCCGTCGCGCTTTGAGCCGTGCGGTCTGAATCAGTTGTATTCGCTGCGCTACGGAGCCATTCCCATCGTTCGAGCTATTGGAGGTCTTCAAGACTCTGTGGTGGATCCGCGAGACAACGCGGCACAGGCCACAGGCATCAAGTTCACCGCGTACTCCGCGGCGGCACTGCATAAAGCCATCCTCAAGGCGCTGGCCCTCTGGAAAGAACCGGCTTGGCTTCAGCACCTCCGGCACAATGGCATGACGGCTGATTTCTCCTGGGAAAAACACTCGGCCGAGTACGTCGCCCTCTACGAATCGGTGTGCCGGGAGTAGGCCGGAACGATCCGGCTTTTCACCCATCAGCCCGACACTCAGGCCGGCACACCGTACAAGGTCGTCCGGCGGCGCGGAATCCGACCGACCGACCGGATCGCAGCCTCGATCTCGACCGGGGTGAGGCATTCTCCAAAACGCCCACCGCTCTCGCGGGTGATGCTTTCTTCATAGAGCGTGCCGCCGAAATCATTGCAGCCGGAACGGAGCATGGCTGCCGCGCGCTCGGGCCCCAGCTTCACCCAACTGGTCTGAAGATTCGGAATTTCCTCCCCTAAAAACAAACGGGCGATGGGATACAGCTGCTCTACTCGGCCGACTCCGGCCTCGGCCAACGCCTCTGGACTCACGCCTGCCTCCCGGGCCAATTCGCCGCCCAAGCGATTGCGATACGGCACGAAAGCCAAGGGCACGAACTCGGTGAACCCGCCGGTGCGCCGCTGGAGAGAGCGGATGCGGTCGAGGTGCCGGATCAGGTCTTCCCACGATTCCCGGTGGCCGAAGAGCACGGTGGCCGTGGAGCGGAGTCCGATGTGGTGGGCCGCTTCGATAATAGCCTCCCACTCGGCGGCCCGGAGCTTATCGGGCGAAAGCTGGTCGCGCATGGCGTCATCGAGGATTTCCGCGGCTGTGCCGGGAACCGATCCCAGACCGGCATCGCGCAGGCGGCCGAGCACCGTGCGGGGATCCAGACCGCTCTTGCGGCACAGCGAGTGGATCTCCATGGGCGAATAGGCGTGGAGATGAACGCCGGGCAAGGCGCTCTTCAGGGCGCGGAGCAGCTCTTCATAATACTCCAGCCCGAGGTCCGGGTGGATACCGCCTTGCAGGCAAACCTCGCTAACCCAAGGCGTTTGCAGCACGCGCTCCACCACAGCCCCGACAGTCCGGGTGTAGGCTTCGGGATGGCCCGGCGGGCGGTAAAACCCGCAGAAGGAACAGTTTGTGGTGCAGACGTTGGTGAAGTTGGCGTTGCGGTTGACCACATAGGTCACGACCTCGCCATGGAGGCGTCGGTTCAACGCATCGGCCGCCTCGCGAATTTCCTCGCGCGCTGCGCCGTCGGCCTGGGCTAACTTCAGGGTTTCGTCCACCGACAGCGCCTCACCGCGCAGGGCCTTGGTCAGCGGTTCGGCCGGTCCATGGGGGCGCTGCGTTTCGGCGATGGGGTTGCGAGGCCCGTCCCCACTGAACCGGGTCCGACCGTCCTGGGCTTGGAGGACTGCGGCCACTCGGGCGGAAATCCACCCTTTCTCGACATACGCATCATACACCGGCCACCGGTGGCGCAGTTCGGCGCCCTGATGCTGACAGGCCTGGGCGTAGCGTTCGGGAGGCGCCCAGGGGTTGAGGGGATTAACCCAATCGCCGTCGGTGCTAATGCCGCCCAGGTCGTCGGTCCACGGCAGCAACGCTTCCCAGTGCGGATTGATGTTGGGCGGGATCTGGATGGCCACCTCGGGTGCCACGCGCCGCCAGTGCTCGATGAGCTCCAGATACTCTTCCAACGCCGGAGCTTCGGGCACGGAGCTGAGCCGCGATCCCTCATTAGGGATAAAATTCTGGAGGATGATCTCCTGCAAGTGCCCGTGGCGCGCGTGGATTTCGGCCAGGGCATCGAGTGAGCGCAGCCGGGACTCCCGCGATTCACCCAGTCCGATGAGGATGCCACTGGTGTATGGCACCCGGGCGCGGCCGGCGGCCTCCAGCGTTTGTAAGCGACCTTTGGCGGATTTCTGCGGGGCGAGGGTCCGGTTGAAGTCGTCGTCGATGTTTTCGAGCATCAGGCCCATGGAGGCATTCACCTCGGCCAACTGCTCGAAGTCGCGCGGAGACAGGACGCCGATATTGGTGTGCGGCAGAAAGCCAGACTCCAGGGCGCGCTCACAGGCCCAGCGAACGTGTGCGACAAAATCGTCGAAGCCCCGCGCCTTCAACTCGGCCCGCAAATGCGGCAGGGTATCCGAAGCTTCGCCTGCCAGGAATAAGATCTCCGTGGCTCCGCCCTTCCGTGCCGTGACCAAGAGTTCCTCGAAGCGCGCTTCTGGCATCAGCCCCTCCCGATCCCGCCGGTACCCGCAGTAGGCGCAGTTCCACGGACAATCCCGCGTCAGCGGAATTGTGAGCGACGGGGAGAACGTGATGACCCGTGGTGCATTCAAGGCCGCAACGCTACCCCGCCAACCCGTTGACGCAACACACGCGGCACAGGCGCTCGCGCCGGGGTCGCAGTCGCGGAGGGGTCGGTCCC
>SYMJ01000107.1 GCA_005805505.1 Verrucomicrobiales bacterium
CCAACCAGCCAAACCAGTAGCTCCATCCGTTGTTAGTGCGCGCACCTCGCTCAACGAACGCGATGCCTGCGTGATCGTCCCAGTAGAGTTGGGTGGCTAGTCCGATTTGCCGGAGGTTGGAAGTACAGACCGACGCCCGAGCTGCGGAGCGTGATCGAACTAGGGCGGGCAGAGTGAGTGCAGCCAGGGCGGCGATCACGGCGATGACCACGAGGAGTTCAACGAGCGTGAAGGCCCGCACCGGGCATTCCGTCGAGATGGTCCGAATCGGCTTCATGGACGTACGGCGACCACGCGGTAGAATTGAGTCGGAAACCACCCATCTCTCGGGTCCCACAGTTTGAGCTCCCCGGAGGTTGCAGCGAGGCTCTCGGAGACCGTGCTCCAGTCCGTCAGGTTGCCTGAGGCTTCCAGTGTGTAGCGCCAGCCGCTCAAGGCATCGAGCGCCACTCCGCCATCGAGCGCTCGGAGTTGTGTAATTGGCGGCTCTGGGAGGGTGATTGCGATATTGTCGATCCAACCCCGGGCTAACACGGAACCGGCATAGAGCGGGTTCTGGCCGGCTCCGGAATA
The DNA here is from genome assembly GCA_005805505.1 of Verrucomicrobiales bacterium. Lineage (GTDB taxonomy): Bacteria > Verrucomicrobiota > Verrucomicrobiia > Limisphaerales > UBA9464 > SXXZ01. The sequence goes on from SYMJ01000107.1 coordinate 574, forward strand.
GCTGCTGATGGCGAAGGTATCGACTTCGAAGCGCGTGAAATTGGAGGGCAATACCACATCCGCGAGTTCCGGGCCGGGTTGACCATCGGTCGTCATGGACATCCGGGCTGTCCGAAGCGTTGCTGTGTAGATCAGTTCGAAGCGGTAACGGCGACCGGGTTCGAGCGTTAGATAATTATCGGAGTAGCCCCAGGGCAGTCGCCCGTCGGACGGGACAATCACCGGAGAGACGGACGAGGAAACGGCGCCCGATTCGCCGAACCAGGTCCACTCCACGGTGTTCTTGGCCCCAGGGAAGGAGCCTCGGGAATAGTTCGTGGCGAGCACATCCGCCTGTCGGACAAGGCCTGCCGCAATTTGGAAGGTTCCGGATTGGCCGGCGACCACACCGACGGCATGGGATTCGAGAGTGAGATCGAAGGCGAAGCTGAAATTGACGTGGGTACCCAGTGCGGTGGGCAAGGGGAGTGCAAAAAAGCTATTCGGACGCGACGAGTCCCAGACCACCCTCAGTTGCTGGCCCGAGGCATCCCAGTGAAACAGTGTGGGGTCTCCCCAGGAACGCCATCCGCGTGCCGACGGATCGGTGTCGAAGGACTCTTTGAGGGTCGCACCCTGAGCCAAACCCCCGAGGCAAGCCGTCAGACAAATAGCCTGAGCGGTAAGTTGGCCTCGGTGGAGCAACAAGTTCATGGCGACGGTTTGAGTCCGGAAATCGCGGTCAAGTTTTTCTCGCCGTAAGGGCAGTGGCGGCAACTATTTTCACAACAGTAGCCGCGGCGAAGATGGTAGGCACGGGTGAAGACCATGAGGCCTTCCTCCGTAAAGTAGGTGTCGGGCTCTTCCGTCTCGGGCAAAGGCCTCTGGCTGGTCGGGCTGCACCCTGCGCACGCTGGGCAAAGGCAGGCTTTTTGTTGGAGGTGCGGCGGAATATTTTCCAGCACCTCTGAAGGAATGGTCACCTCTTCGCACCAACACCGTTCCGGAGAGGGGTCGGCTCCACCGGCCCTGCGGCAGGCATTGGCCTGACCGCAGAGCGGGCACTGATTTTCCGAAACGGTGGTGACACAGTCCATATTAGCGGTTCGCTTACGAGAGGGTTTGGGAAAACCGACGCCAGACCCACAGACCGGCCATTGCAGACCCCATCAATGCCCAGGTTTGCGGCTCTGGCACGGTGCTGACCATGGAAAACCCGTCGATATCGGCTTTGCCGCTGAGCACCTCAATTCGGATGTAGGAGGCCTCGGTCAGGCTCACCGGTTTGCCCGTGGCGTCTAGGGCCCAGGCCAAGTCAAAACTCGTTCCTCCGGCCGAGCCTCGGTAGAGCTGGCGGATCTGATCTAGAGTCTTCCCAGAGAATTCGGCTGGCTGCAGAGAAGCGCTCATCGGAATACCGAAGTCCCCGGATCCGTCGGTCGGATAATAATGATCCACCTTGGGCGAGCGCGCTGGGTCTAGGACGTACCAAGTCTTGCCATCGCTGCTCACGCTCATCTTCTGGGTTCCTGAGTTGGGGTTGAAGAGGGACCCATCGGTGGCTGGCTTGCCAATGGCGTTCCAATTGGCATCGAACTCATTGGTCATTAAAAATCCGGTACTGCCAAAGACGGTGAAATCCATGCCGTACGGATTTCCTGGGGCATCCTTAAGGGGTGAATCCCAACGCAGCGTTAGAGATCCACCCGCACCGATGCTGATGAGTTGGTCTCGGGTGTAGGGCGGGGAGAATGGATCCACGGGTCCAGCGAAGTCGCCGCTAGTGGTGCGGCTGGGCATTCCAATCGCGGCCGTGGTGTTGGTGTAGCCCGGGGAGAATCCGGTTCCGGACCGGTAGTCCACCACAGAGGCGGGGTATTGGGCTTGGACCGAGAGGATTGCGCTGGCGGCGAGGATCGCCTTGGGAGCGAAGGATTCCAGCAGGGTAACGCTGGGTTTTCTGGCACGGAATGTTCGGACGGTGTTCATGGTCTCTAGTGCACGGCAACGGCAGGCCTGGTTCAGGGGCTTGCCTAGGTTGTGTCAATGGAGACCAGGCCAGGGAACTGGAAGTGGGTGAGTGTATGAAACACAAAACGCCTCCAATCCACCGGCAAAACAGGGAATGAAGGCGTCAGACATTCAAAATGTTTCCACCCCAGCATATGGGCAGGGATGGTCTGGCCTCATCCTTCGCTTTGCGGCGAAGCGGTTACGGCACGAAGCCGAAACCCGACGAGCATCATTGGCGCGATATCCTGACTACAGGCTTCGAACCTCGCCCCCGCCTTCCCAGACTCGCGTCCAGTGACTGTCGTGTACGACTAGGGGGTTTGTTGCCTGATACAGTGGCGCAACCGTCGCCGATTCTCACGGCGTTCCCGCACTTCCAAAGATGTTTTGATATTGGGCAATCCCTTCGTAGGAAAAGCCCGTCAAAGAACTGGGACGTAAAGACTCTAAGCGCCGGTCCAAATCAAGTTTTAAACGTATCGGCCGCAAGAAAAGGGCCGGTCCTGCCGGAAGAAAACGGCCAACCCACGGACTGGACCTCGTCCTGCCTCAAAGGTGATTGGCCAACAAGAGTGGGAAATCGGCCTCATGTGTTGTTCGATTTAGTCAGGCGGGACTCCTGCAACCGGGCTCAAGCAGGTGGCAACGGGACGGTGAAGGTGGGAACACCCGGTTTCATCGCAGGCGCGCTTGAGGCTTCCGTTGCGGACCGGTAATCCGCAGCTTCTGACCATGCGTTCCCGTGGTTTCACCCTCATCGAACTCCTGGTCGTCATTGCGATCATTGCCATTTTGGCAGCCCTCCTCCTGCCGGCCTTGGCGCGAGCAAAGTCGAAGGCTGGAGGCATGGTGTGCATGAACAACGCCAAGCAGTTGCAGACGGCTCTCCAACTGTACACCGACGATCATCGTGATCGGTACGTCAACAACCACGGCGTGGGTGAGACGCGGTCGCGGACCAACAGTTGGGCCAACAATGTGATGGACTGGACCGGGAGCGACGGGAACACCAACCTGAATCTCCTCTCCAGCGGATTGCTCTCGCGTCATCTGTCCAGTACCGCGGTGTTTCACTGCCCTTCGGATCAATCGCGGGCCGACAATGGTCTGCGCATCCGCAGTTATGCGCTCAACGCCCTGGTCGGTGATCCGGGTGAGTTGACCAACCGGTTCAATCCTTCCTATCGGCAGTACTTCAAGGGATCCGATGTCAGTTCCCCATCCACGGTCTTCGCGTTCTTGGACGAGCATCCCGACACCATCAACGATGGGTTTTTCATGAACCGCCTAGAGGAGGCCCCCAAGTGGGGTAATTTGCCGGCGTCGTATCATTCCGGCGCGGCTTACTTCACCTATCTGGACGGGCATGCCGAAGGGCATCGGTGGCAGGTGTTAGGAGCGGAGGGGACCATCCGGGCCAATGTGCGGGGTGGGGCCGGGGGGATCTTCGCGGCCAACCCGACGACCGATTGGGATTGGGTCAAGGCCAACAGCGGGGAGACTCGGTAAGACGGATTGGAGAAGGTAGGGCGATTTTCCCATGTCCCCATCACTCGGTGACTGATAGGAAAAGCGGAGAATGAATCGAGTTTCGATGGGTTTCCTAGGTGCTGGCAAGATGGCGACCGCATTGGCTCGCGGAGTCATCAGTGCGGGGGTGGTTCCAGCCGAGAGGGTCTTGGCCAGCGATCCGATTTTGGCTGCCCGCCAGGCATTCGCTCAGGCGACTGGAGCTCGAGTCACCGATTCAAATATCGAAGTCTTGGCAGGCTCAGACATTGTGGTGATTGCCGTGAAACCCGACCAAGTCGTAGGGCTCTTTGGTGAATTGGCAGGCAGTTGGAACACGGAACGGCATTTGGTAGTGAGCATCGCTGCCGGAGTTCCCTTGGCCCGTATGGAAGCGGCAGGACCGAGCGGCCTTCGGGTCATCCGGGTGATGCCCAACACACCGGCGCTCGTCGGGGCGAGCGCCTCGGCCTACGCGGTGGGTTCCTCGGCGACGTGCGCCGATGCCGAGGTGGTTCAGGAGTTCTTGGCGTCCGTGGGTCTAGCCTTGGAAGTGAAGGAAAAGCTGCTCGATGCGGTGACGGGGGTCAGCGGCAGTGGGCCTGCCTATGCGTTCTTAATGATCGAAGCGTTGGCCGATGGTGGAGTGGCCGCGGGCTTGCCCCGGGACATCGCCCAGCGTTTGGCAGCGCAAACCTTGCTCGGGGCCGCTAAGATGGTGTTGGAGACCGGACAACACCCCGGAGCCCTCAAGGACGCTGTTTGCAGTCCGGGCGGCACGACCATCGAAGGCATTCATGTGCTGGAAAAGGGCGGGGTGCGTGCGGCGTTAATCGGAGCTGTTCGAGCGGCCGCCGACAAGGCCAAGGCCATGGCCTGAAAGTTTCCACATGAACTCTTCCCTCCCGCCTCCGCATCCCACGCAAGTTCGAATCCTGTGGGGGACGCTCACCGCACTAGCCATCGCGGTCTTGTTGGGTTTGATAGTCGGTGCTGTCTGGGGAGCGGGGCAGGTTCTAGATGTCTTGTCGCCAGTCCTTTGGCCTCTGGCTTTGGCGGGGGTGCTGGCTTACTTGCTGGATCCGGTCGTCGATTTCATTGAGCGACGGGGTGTCGCGCGGGCCCCTGCTATCACGTTGGTTTTTGTTTCGGCTTTGGTGCTCGTGGTGGGGGTGTTCGCCAGCGTGGTTCCTCAGCTTTACCGAGAGACCCGGCAGTTTGCTGAACGGGTGCCAGATTACAGCCAGAAGTTTCAGCACCAGATGGAATCCTGGGCCACCAATCCGCCGGTTGTGGTCCGAAAAATCCTGGAGTTGCGGGCGAAGTCGGGTCCGGCTGTGACTCCGGCCGATCCGGTGGGGGCCAATGCAGGCACTGGACCCGTTCCAATGGACTTGGAAACACGAGCCTCCCTCAAGGAAGCCTCCACGTGGTTGATGAACCTCTTGCCAGCCAGTGGGGTGTGGTTTTTGACACAGTTGGGCAAGGTGAGTGGTTGGTTCGGTCTCTTGGCCGGGCTGTTTCTGGTGCCGGTCTATGCATTCTATTTCCTGCTCGAAAAACGAGGTATTGAGCGGGAATGGACCGATTACCTGCCCGTGCGCAATTCGCAGTTCAAGGATGAGTTGGTGTTCATCCTCCGATCCATCAACGACTACCTGATCGTATTTTTCCGAAGCCAATTGCTCGTGGCGATGTGCGATGGAGTTCTCTACACCTTCGGTTTTTTGGTTATTGGTCTACCCTACGCCTTCATCATCGGATTGATGGCAACGGTGCTCACCATGATCCCGTTCTTGGGGGCCATCACGACCTGCGTGGCCGCGTTATTGGTCGGGTTCGCTAGTTCCGGTGATTGGGTCCTGCCGGTCAAGGTGATCGGAGTTTTTGCCATGGTTCAATCGTTGGAAGGATTGGTGATTTCCCCAAAAATCATGGGAGATCGCGTGGGACTGCATCCCTTGAGCATCATCATTGCGGTCATGGTGGGGACCACATTGTTGGGTGGACTCTTGGGAGGCATTCTGGCCATTCCGCTGACGGCGGCCTTGCGGGTACTGATGTTCCGCTATGTCTGGAAGCACACGCCCAGAGATGAGGCGATGAAGGTTGCCGACCCGGAAAATATTTGAACGTTCGGTTGGGAGATTTGCTCTCAAGCGATGTCCTGATACTGCCGGAACTTCGGTTGGCAAACCGGATATCTCAAACCATACTAAACGCAATGAATCATCGGGTGTTGTTAATTCTGGGTAGCCTTTGTCTGCAGTGGGTGGGGCTGGCCAAGGAATTGCGGCCTGCGACCAGCACAAACAAAGAGGTGCCGTCAGCGGCCGCCCCTGCAGCAACTTCGGATACCGGGGTGCTGCCCTCCAAGTTTACTGATCCGAAGACCTTGGCACCGGAGGAATCCAGCGGCGAAATCGCCCGATTGGCTGCCCGAATGATCGAACGGTCGCACTTTCTGCGTCGGGAGTTTGATGACCGCGTCTCGGAGCGTTTCTTTGAACGGTATCTGGAGTCTTTGGATCCTCAACGGATGTATTTTACCCAGGCCGACTATGACGAATTTAGCGCCTACCGCCAACAGCTGGATGATCTGACGCTTCGGCGCGGGGATACCCGGCCCGCCTTCGAGATCTTCAACCGTTATCTCCAGCACATCGACCAGCAATACGCGGCGGTTCAAGGGTCTCTGAAGACCGATAAATTCAGTTTTGAAGCCGATACCAAGATGCTTCTGAACCGCAAGGATTCCTCCCGTCCCAAAGACCTCATGGAATTGCAATCGGTTTGGCGCGACCGTCTGCGATTCGAGTATCTTTCGGAAAAGTTGAATCGCGATTTTGCGACGCTCGCCACGAATGTCTGGACTCAGATGACCACCGCGCCTGAGCCAGAGGCCGATGCCGGCAATGGCACGAATTCAGTGCCGTCTACGCCTCCGGCAAAGATGGTCACCAAGCCCATCTTGTCGGGTGGAAAGAAGACGGCGGAACTTTACGTGACCGGACTAGAGATTCGCCTTCACTCCAACCTTTCCACCAACCGTGCCTTAGTGGTGGCCAAGATGGCCGAATCAGGAAAGTTTAAAGGCCCCTCCGATTTGCGCAGTTACTTCGAGAGCAATCTTCAGGGTGATCGCCACGACGAAATCGTGAAGACGCTCAACCGCCGTTACAACCGGGTGATGCGGAATTTGAAGCAGTTCGAGTCCAAGGAAGTGTTGCAGTGGTACCTCGATGCGCTGGCCCACTCCTACGATCCACATACTAACTACTTCGGACCTCGTGAAGAGGAGGCCTTCAACATGTCCATGACCCTGTCTTTTGTGGGTATTGGCGCTGTGCTGACGAGTGAAGACGGGTACGCCACCATCACCGAGGTCAAGCCGGGAAGCCCTGCTGAAAAGAGCAAGATCCTCAAGTCCGGTGACAAGATCGTGGCTGTTGCCCAAGACAAGCAGGCTCCGGTCGATGTGATTGATGAAAAGCTCCAGAAAGTCGTAGAGCAAATTCGCGGACCGAAGGGGTCTAAGGTCACTTTGACCTATATCCCGTCGGGATCCGACCTCAGCACCCGTAAGACGGTCACCATCGTCCGGGACACGATCCCGCTGGAGGATCAGGAGGCCAAGGCCAAGCTGGTGCTATTGCCCAGTGGTGCAGGCAAGACCAACCGAATCGGTGTGATCGATCTCCCGGCTTTCTACAGTGGAGCCATCGGTGGCAACGGTGCCACGAAGAGCCCCACCGCAGACGTTGCCAAGCTGTTGCGCAAGCTCATGGCCGAGGGTGTCGATGGCGTGGTTTTGGATTTGCGGCGTAACGGGGGTGGATCTCTCGAGGAATGTGTGAGTTTGACCGGGTTGTTCATCAAGACCGGACCGGTCGTTCAGGTGGTCAACGCGCTCGGGCAGCAGCGGGTTTTGGAGGATGACGATTCCTCCGTGCTTTATGACGGCCCGTTGGTGGTGTTGACCAGTCGCTTCAGTGCCTCCGCCTCGGAGATTCTGGCCGGAGCGCTTCAGGACTACGGACGAGCCGTGGTGGTGGGCGACAGTTCCACCCATGGCAAGGGCACCGTGCAGAACCTTCAAGGATTGGAACCCTTCTATCGCGGAACCGGAAAGCCGGGACAGGTGAAGGTGACCATCAGCAAGTTCTTCCGCCCGTCGGGGTCCTCGACCCAACTCAAGGGTGTGGTTCCGGATGTGGTGCTACCCAGCATTAACAATTTTGCCGACATCGGTGAATCGGCGCTGAGCAATGCGCTGCCGTGGAACACCATTTCGCCGGTCCGTTTCGACAAGATGGACCGGGTGACCCGGGCGCTGCCGGAACTTCAGCGTCGATCCATCGATCGCTTGGCCAAGGATCGGGACTACGCCTATATCGGGGAGGACATTGAGCGGTACAAGAAGCTCTTGGCCGATCGGAGTATTTCGCTGAACGAAAAGAAGCGTCGGCAGGAAATGGAGACCGATCGCAGCCGGGCTGCCGTTCGCAAGGCTGAGATTAAGAGTCGAAATGAGACCGAACCCGTCGCCTACGAAATCACCCTCAAGAACGCAGCCCAACCCGGGCTTCCAGAGCCCAAGGTCGCCAAGCCTGTGGTGGCAGCAACGGCCCGTGATGCCCGCGCCCTAAAATCGGGCGCATCGAAGGAATCCACCGCTGAGCGGCGCCGATTGCGGGAGGCAGGTCAGGAGGACGGGGACGACGACCAAGATGGAGTCGCAGCCGATGTGAATCTTCGGGAAGCAGAAAGAATCGTGATCGACCTCTTGGAGTTGTCTAAGGCTCGCGGCAGTGCATCCGGGGCGACTGCGAGCGTTCAGTCCGAGCGTTGAGACAACGTAGCGAAGCCTTTTGGAATCAACTTACTATGAGCAATCGAATCGCCTGTGTGGGAGTGGGACGCATGGGGGCCAATATGGCCCGACGGCTGAAGGAGTCAGGGTTCCATGTGAGCGCAGTCTATGACCTTCGCCGAAAGCAGGCCCGTTCGTTGGCCCAGGAACTCGGGTGCGAGGCTCCCTCGCGATTGTCCGCGGTGACTGCCTTGGCCGACGTGATCCTCACGGTGGTGTCGGACGATGACTCGATGGAGTCGCTGTTTGCTCAGAAAGGAGACAGCCTGCTCAAAGGGGCCGCAGGAAAATTGTTCATCAACTGTGCGACTGTGAGTCCAGCCACTCACGTGATGGTGGAATCCAGATCTCAGGCAGTGGGCGCTGAGAGTGTGGAAGCCTGCATGGCTTCCAGCATTACTCAGGCTCGCCAAGGGACGTTGTATTTGATGACCGCAGGCCAACAGAGCTCCTGCCAAAGGGCTGAGCCTATCTTGGCCAAGCTGTCGGCTTCCCGGCGCTACATTGGGGCCGCAGGAACAGCCGCACAGGTCAAGGCACTGGTCAACATGGTGATGAACATTAACACCGCAGGCCTCGCCGAGGGGTTGGGCTTGGGGGCAGCTTTGGGGTTAGACTTGGGAATGCTCCGCGAAGTCTTCTCTCAGACTGGAGCCAATTCTCGGGTGTTGGAGACCGATGGCGAAGACATGCAAAAGCGCGATCACGCCTGCTTCTTCAGTTCGGCCCACGCTGCCAAGGATTCCGGGATCGCTGTCAGTCTTGCCAAGAAGGTGCGCCTGAAGGTGCCTTTGGCTCAGGCCGCATTGGGCCAGTACACTCGGATGGTCGATAGCGGACTCGGAGAGTTGGACAAATCCGGCGTTGCCGAATTGACCTTCCCAGGTCGTGGCCCCAAACCGGCCAAACCGGCCAAGGCCTCCAAGACGGTTCACAAGAAGGGGTGAGTTGGGCGACGATCCAAATATCGAAAAAAGGGGGGCTTGAGTCTCTTACCAACTGGATGGCTCTCTTATTCGTCGAGGGCGACCGAGCGGCCCCGGGGAGCGACCGAATACTGAAGGAAACGGTCTAAGAGCAACTGGACACCGAAATTGTTGACACCCGATCCGAAGAAGATCGGCGTGAGTTTCCCCATCAAGACCTGCGGGTGGTCGAATTCGGTGCCCGCCATCTCGACCATCTCGATTTGTTCTCGAACTGAAACGTAGGTGAGCTCGTCAAGCTTCGAGCGAACGATCGGGTCATCGAGGCCTGTGACATTAACCGGTGCTCGGTACATGCCGCCCACCACTCGCTCAAAGAGGTGAACCCGTTTCTCAGCGCGATCGTAGATACCGCGGAACTCTGGGCCATTACCCAAGGGCCAGTTCATGGCGCAAGAGCGGATTCCCAGCACGGCCTCCAACTCGTCCATGAGTTGGATGGGGTCTCGGGAAGGGCGATCTAGCTTGTTGATGAAGGTGAAGATAGGAACGCCGCGTCGAGCGCAGACCTCGAAGAGTTTGCGGGTCTGGGATTCTACGCCTTTGCCGGCATCAATGACCATGATCACCGCATCCACAGCCGTGAGTACGCGGTAGGTGTCTTCCGAGAAATCTTTGTGCCCTGGTGTGTCCAGCAGATTGATGTGGTAGCCGGAGTATTCGAACTGCAGCACCGTAGAACTGATGGAAATACCGCGCTTTTTCTCCAATTCCATCCAGTCCGAGGTGGTGGCTCGTTGATTTTTGCGGGCTGTGACCGAACCGGCTAGTTGGACGGCGCCACCATAGAGCAGAAGCTTTTCAGTGAGCGTCGTCTTGCCGGCATCCGGATGCGATATGATCGCA
>SYMJ01000108.1 GCA_005805505.1 Verrucomicrobiales bacterium
ACGAGCCGCGATAAAGCCGGCGACGATCCATTGAGGGTGCCTCACCAACCCGGGACAAGGCCGGCGACGATCCATCTGGGTGCCCCAACGGGGCACGGCATACCAGCCCGGGGTGAAACCCCGGGTATGGGTGTGGGAATGGATGGCGTTCTGTAGGAACGCCGCATAGGGCCCGCGTAGGCCTCCGCGCGCTGAGGAAGCTCGGGGGAGGAAGGGCGTTCGGAGTGCCCCAACGGGGCGCCGCAAACCAGCCCGGGGTGAAACCCCGGGTAGTGGGAATTGGGGGGAATTGGGGGCAGGTTTCTAGGAGTGGATTAGCCTCGGATGAATTGGGCGTGCATGCGGGCGTAGATGCCTCCTTGGGCTATGAGGCTTTCGTGGGTGCCGCGTTCTACGATGCGGCCGTGGTCGAGCACAAGGATTAGGTCGGCACCGCGGACGGTGCTGAGTCGGTGGGCGATGACGAGGCTGGTGCGGCGCTGGAATAAGGTGCGAAGGGCTTCCTGGATGAGTCGCTCGGTCTGTGGGTCTACGGCGCTGGTCGCTTCGTCGAAGATGAGGATCCGGGGCGCGGCGACCATGGCCCGGGTGATGGTGATGAGTTGCCGCTCGCCAGCACTGAAGTTTCCGCCGCGTTCGCGGACTTCGGTGGCGTAGCCAGCAGGGAGACGCTCGATGACGGAATGGGTTCCTAGGGCTTTGGCGGCGACGATGACTTCGTCGTCGGTGGCTTCGGGGCGTCCGAATTTGAGGTTCTCCATCACGGTGCCGGTGAAGAGGAAATTCTCCTGGGTGACCATGCCCAGTTGTCGGTGCAATGAGGAGAGAGTGTGGTCGGCGATGGGGAGTCCATCGACGCGAATTCGACCTGCTTGAGGTTCGTAGAAACGGGCCAGGAGGCTGATGACGCTGGTTTTTCCCGATCCGGTGTGCCCCACGAGGGCGATGGTCGAGCCGGCGGGAATGGAGAAATGGATGTCCTCGAGGATCCACCGGTCGGCGGGTGTGGTGTCGTAGCGGAAGGAGACGCCTTCGAAGGAAACCTCGCCGCGCACTGAGGGTAGGTCGGTGGCGGCGGCGGAGTCTTTCACTTGGGGCTCAGTGTCGAGGAGGGCGAAGATGCGCTCGGCGCTGGCGGCGGCCGATAGGACGGCGTTGTAAAGGTCTCCCATGGTTTGGATGGGGCCGAAGAACATGCCCAGATAGAGAACGAAGGCGGCGAGTCCGCCGATAGTCAGTCCACCCTGCTGGACACGCCATCCGCCGTAGCCGAGGACGATGGCCGTGGCGAGGCCGGACAAGAGTCCAACAGCCGGCATGTAAGTGTGGAAGACTCGAGCCGAGGCCACCCATCGCTCTGTGAAATCGGTTTGTAGACTTTGGAATCTGCGGAGGTTTTCAGCCTCGCGTACGAAGGCTTGGACCACGCGGACGCCGGAGATGTTCTCGGCCATGGCGGCGATGAGGCGGGATTGGGTGCCTCTGAGGCTGCGGTAGGCCTCCCGTCCGCGGCGGTGGAACCAGTGGGTGATCCAGGCCAAAAAGGGAAGGACCGAGCACACGGCCAAGCTCAGGCGCAGGTCGTATTGTACCATGAGAACGACGACGCCCATCAGGGTGACGAGGCTGGAGAGGGCTTGACCGGCACCCCAGGTGAGGACTCGGTCCAACGAATCGACGTCGGAGTCGGCCCGCGCGATGATCCGGCCTTGGTGGGTTCGGTCAAAATAGTTGAGCGAGAGGCGTTGGATGTGCTCAAAGACGGCTAGACGCAGGTCGTTCATGGCCCCTTGGCCGGTCTCGATCGAGGTGCGGACTTGAATAACGGTCAGTCCCCATCCGAGCAGTAGGTTGACCAAGTAGAGTCCGCTCAGGATGAGGATTTCGTGGGCGGCGGCGGATCTGCTGAGCGCTGTGGTGGCCCCACCGGTTCCGAGGGCGGGCCCCAGTGCGTGGTCGATGCTGTGCTGGATAAGCCGTGGTCCGACGAGTGCGGACGCGGTGGCCAGGAGAGTGAGGGCGAGGTTGGTGTACAGGGCTCGGCGATAGGGCCGGGTGTACGCGAAGAGCCTCTTGAGCAGCGAACCACGCAAGCTGCTCTGGGCGAACTCCTCGTCGAGGGCGATGTCGTCGTGGGTGGCCATTAGTGCGCGGGGGTCTGCGGTTCCGGGTGAGCGAACAATTCCCGGTACAGCGAGCAATCGGTCAGGAGCGATGTGTGCTGGCCTTGGGCCACGAGTTTGCCTTCTTGCAGGACAAGAATTCGATCGGCGCTGCGGATGGTGGCAGCCCGGTGCGCGACCAGGAAGGTGGTGCGATCGCGGCAGAGTTCCCGCATTGCTTCCCGGATTTCTTCTTCGGTGGAGGGATCTACGGCGCTAGTCGCGTCATCGAGGAGTACGATCTGGGGTTGGATAAGCAGAGCGCGGGCGATGGCGATGCGTTGGCGTTGGCCTCCGCTCAGGGAAATACCGCGTTCTCCGATGACGGTGTCGTAGCCCTGGGGCAGTTCGCGGATGAATCCGTCGGCTCGAGCGCTTCGGGCCGCTGCTTCGATCTTGTCCCGGGAAGCCTGGGGGCGTCTGAGGGCGATATTCTCTGCGAGGGTCGCGCTGAAGAGGAAGGTCTCTTGGAAGACGATGCCGATGCTCTGGCGCAGGGTGTCGCGGTCCCAGTCTCGGAGGTCGGTGTCATCGAGCAATATGCGGCCGTGGGTCGGTTCGTAGAATCGGGCGATCAGAGCTAGCAGGGTGGATTTGCCGGAGCCGGTCGGGCCGACGATGGCGACTCTGCTGCCTGCAGGGATCGTGAAGGACAGCCCTTCGAGGGCCTGGGTGCGAGAGGGTGTCGTTGCTGCGGGGCGATTCTCTGCGGGCTGCGGCTTGGATTCATCGAGCACTCGGAGGGAGGGCTCGGAGACGTACTGAAAGGCGACCCCTTCGAATGCGATGGCACCTTGGATAGGGGCGATGCGTCCGGGCGGGCGTTCGGGGCCTGGAACGGACGGCGGATCGAGTAATTCGCTGATCCGCTGGGCGGCAGAACTGGAGTTCTGGAGGATGTTGGTGATTTGCCCAATGACGCCGATTCGTCCGCCGAGGGCCATTTGATACACCAGCACCTTCGCCAGGTCGCCCAGTGAGATCGAGCCGTGGAGCACCTCGCTGCCGCCGATCCACAGGGTTAATGGCACAGCCAGGCCAAAGAGGAATTGGGCGAAGGGAACCCGAGCAGCCCAGTAGTTTACGGCCTCGGTCAGTTCCTTCAGAAAGTCGGTTCGTCGCGACCGGAATTTGGTAATTTCGGCCGATTCTCGAGCAAAGGCCTTAACCACCCGGACTCCGGCGATGTTCTCCTGGATGACCGTGCTCATGGCTCCGTGCCGCTCATGGACGCGCCGCCATCGGGGCTGCAGTTGGGCGGCAAACCAGGCCATGCTGGCCACGGTGGGAACGAGGGCCAGCAAGGTCATCAGGCCGAGCCGTGGGCTGGTGATGAAAATGAGCGACAAGGTTCCGATTAAACCGGCAGCGACATCCACGCCGAAGAGCAGGCAGACGAAGAGGAGGTCCTGCAGGCGGCCGACATCGGTTCCAGCCCGGGAGATTAATTCACCGGTTCGGGCGTTGTCATGCCAGGCGAACGAGCGCCGTTGGAGCGAGTCGTACACGGCGGCCCGGACGTCCCCCAGGGCTGTCTGTGCAGTCCGGTTGCGAATGGGTCCCAGCACGAGTCCGACTCCGGCTCGGAGCACCACTAAGCCAAGGAAGAGACCGATCGTTTTGCCGAGCGACCCGTCCGCCGCCGTGCCACCGAGGGCTGTGATGGTGGATCCTAAGAACTGCGGCAACGACAGCTCGATACTGATGTTGAGGAGCAGGAGTCCGATGGAGAGGGCGGTCCAACCCGGTCGTTTGCCTAAAAAGCCCACGATGCGCCACACCGCCGCCATGGGGCGGATTTGCGGTGGTTGGAGGGATGGACTGGGTCGGGGCATGACCGGAGTGATCTTCAGTGTTGGGGCGAGGCCGATTGGCGGGCGAAGGTTTTGGTGGCGGTCATGAGATTGCGGATCGTCTTCTGCCGGTTCTCTGCGAGCTGTTTTAAAAGTCCCAAGGAGTCGAAGGCGCTAAAATCGAGCGCGGCAATTTCATCCGGAGTTCCTCCGGAGGCCAGTTCGGCGATGGCTCCGGCGAGGCTCTTGAGGGTCATGGCGTCCGAATCGGTCTGGAACCAGCATCGTCCGTCTTGCCACTGAGCGATCCACCAGGTGCGCACCAGGCAGCCCGCCACCCGGTGAACTTCCTGACGATCGGTTGCCGGCAGCGGAGGTTTCAGACGGGCGGCCTCCACGAGGTGGGCCAGACGCGTCTGCGGATCGTTCAGGGCCGCGAGTCGTGCGGACCAGTGCGCCAAGCGAAGGGTCGGCGGCAGCGGGTCGGTCGGTGCGGCCATGGCCGGATTCAGTTGAGGAAGGCCGTTAGCGGGCTGGTCGGGCTGGCGTGATCGATAGTTTCACCGAGGCCGAGTTCATAGGCGGTGCGGCCTGCGGTGACGGCGTCGCGGAAGGCGATGGCCATGCGGGACGGATCGGAGGCCACCGCGATGGCGGTGTTGACGAGCACGGCATCAGCGCCCAGTTCCATGGCTTCGGCGGCGTGGCTGGGGGCCCCAATGCCTGCGTCCACGATGATGGGCACGGTGGCCTGCTCAATGATGATGCGGAGTTGGTCACGGGTCTGGAGCCCTCGGTGGGATCCGATGGGGGAGCCCAGGGGCATGACGGTGGCCGTGCCGATTTCTTGCAGGCGCTTGGCTAGGACCGGGTCGGCGTTGATGTAGGGAAGCACGATGAAGCCTTCGGCCACGAGCTGCTTGGCTGCTTCGAAGGTCTCTATGGGATCGGGCAGTAGGTAGCGGGGGTCGGGGTGGATTTCGAGTTTGATCCACTTGGGCAAGCCGGCGGACGCGGCCAACCGGGCGAGTCGGACTGCTTCCGCTGCGTTCATCGCTCCGCTGGTATTGGGAAGGATGAGGTAGCGCTTGGGATCGATGAATTCGAGGATGTTGGCGAAGGGGTCTTTCTGGCCACTGAGGTCGACGCGGCGCAGGGCGACGGTGACTATTTGCGTGCCGCTGGCCTCCAAAGCGCTGCGCATGGACTCCGGAGACGGGAACTTTCCGGTTCCGAGGAACAGACGGGAGTCAAAAGAACGACCGGCGATGAGCAGCGGTTTCGACATGTGGGCAGTATACTCTCAAAACCGTGGATGCGTTGTAAAGCCGGTGCCCGAAAAGGCGGAGCGTTCTTCTGCATGCCGATGATCCGCGTTGGTTCTGGCTTTTTATAGGAAGGCGCGGAAAGAAGTCAGGAGAGGAGATCCAGTGGTTGGGATTTCCGGTGGGCGGGGCTCCGCGGCATCAGGCCTCCGCTCGCTGAGTAGGCTCTGGGGAGGATGAGCTTTCGCGCTGTGCGCGAGGGGGTGGGGTGTTCGCCTCCAAGGCTCGCTCCGGCCCGACACCGCTCCGCTCGGTTTTTTGGTGGGCTCCGCGGTATCAGGGCTCCGCGGCATCAGGCCTCCGCTCGCTGAGTAGGCTCTGAGGAGGATCAGCTTTCGCGCTGTGCGCGAGGGGGGTAGGGTGTTCGCCTCCAAGGCTCGCTCCGGCCTGACACCGCTCCGCTCGGTTTTTTGGTGGGCTCCGCGGTATCAGGGCTTCGCGGTATCAGGCCTCCGCTCGCTGAGTAGGCTCTGGGGAGGATGATCTTTCGCGCTGTGCGCGAGGGGGGTAGGGTGTTCGCCTCCAAGGCTCGCTCCGGCCTGACACCGCTCCGCTCGGTTTTGGTGGGCGGGGCTCCGCGGCATCGGGCCTCTGCTCGCTGAGTAGGCTCT
>SYMJ01000109.1 GCA_005805505.1 Verrucomicrobiales bacterium
CTTGCGAGCGAGCGACGCGGGAGTCGATGTGGTGGACTTGGCATTGGCTTCCATGAGTGGCAGCACCTCGCAGCCCAACCTCAACTCGGTGGTGGCCGCACTGCAGAACACGCCGCGCGACACCCATCTGGATCTCGAAGCGCTCAACGGGTTCTCCGACTACTGGGAGAAGGTCCGCGAGTACTATGCACCCTTCGACACCGCACCGAAGACCGGCTCAGCCGAGGTGTATATTCATGAGATGCCCGGCGGCCAGTACACCAACCTGAAAGAGCAAGCCGCGAGCATGGGAGTTTCGCATCGGTGGCCGGAGATCGCCCGAACCTACGCCGAGGTGAATGAACTTTTCGGCGACATCGTGAAGGTGACGCCCTCGAGCAAGGTGGTCGGTGACATGGCTTTGTTCTGCTTCAGCAAAGGCATCCGCCCAGCAGACATCGTGAATCTGGAGCCTGATTCCACCTCCTTCCCTGAAAGTGTCATCGACATGCTCGGCGGCGGGCTTGGCTGGCCTCAGAATGGATTTCCGGAAGTCGTACAAAAAGTCGTCTTGGGCGAGAAGCGCTTCAAGGAAGCTCAGGCCGCGTTCAAAGCTGGACGCGTGGGCAACCGCGCCGAACCGGTCCATCTTGATAAGCTGCGCAAGGAACTCACCGACAAGTTGCGCCGCGAGGCAACCGACGACGACTTGTACTCGCACCTGATGTACCCGGCCGTCTTTGCCGAGTTCGCCAAGCATCTTACGCAGTACAGCGACGTGAGTGTCTTGCCCACGCCGGCCTTCTTCTACGGATTGCGCTGCGGCGAGGAAATCAGCGTTGAAATCGAGTCCGGCAAATCCCTGGTGATCCGCCTGATCAACGTGAGCGAGCCCGACAAGGAAGGTCGCCGAACCATCATCTTTGAACTCAACGGCATGACCCGCGAGGCTTCTATCGTCGACAAGAAGATCACCCCACAGACCAAGACCCGGCCGAAGGCAGACCTCGCCGATACCCTGCAAATTGGCGCCCCTATTCCCGGCCTGGTAACCAGCATTGCCGTCACCGTGGGCCAGAAAGTGTCCAGGGGAGACCGCCTCATGATGATGGAGGCCATGAAGATGCAGACTACGGTCACAGCGCCCGTTGATGGGGTCATCGCCGAACTCCTCTGCGTGGTCGGAGAAACGGTCGAAAGCAAAGATTTGCTCGTCCGATTGCGGGCTTAAGTCCGTTCAGAAACTCAAAGAAAGTTTGCCAGACTGCTTGAGCCTCAGCCTGCGTTCTTCAGTGGACCGTCCCCCACGGTCCCGAAGACGCAGGCTTCGTTTTTATTGGCACAGAGGTGCAACAATTGGAAGGACTCGACCCAACGGGGCATCTCACGCTTTAGAACGTCGAGTTGAGCGTAATCCTCCTGCCCTTTGAACTTGATGGTCACCACGAAGTACCGGCAGCGACGCTCACGCACCCATTCCAGCACTAGGCCGATGCTGCGCTCCGGCGCAGCGATGACGTCACACAGCAGCCAATCCACCGGAGCCTCGGGCACAAAACGGAACGCATCGCCTTGGTGGAAGGTGACTCGCGGGCTTCGCATGAGGTCGTCGCGCAGCGGCGATCGGTCCACAGCAATCACCCGAGCGCCGCGCTGCACCGGCTGGTAGGTCCAACTCCCGGGGGCTGCTCCCAGGTCCACGCATGTCTCGCCGGCGACAATGGCCCGGCCCATCCGCCGTTCTGACTCCGCCAGCTTAGCAAAAGCCCGACTCGGTGCGGCCTTGTCCACGGCCACCGGAACCTCACCCAACGGAAACGGGCTCACACAGCCCATCGAGGTGAAAGGACCCGGAGCAGGCAAAATGGACAGAAAACCCACCTCCAGGGAGGTCAAGAGCAACTGAACCAGCGACTCCTCCGGCTGAAATAAGGGACAGGCTCTGTTGGGATCTCCCAAGGCCGCCTTGGGCACGGCATCCAACCCTTTGAGCAGAGAGCGGCGGCGTTTGCGCAACTGTTCGATGACCGAATCTCGGATCAACTCGCAGCGGTGACGGCCCGCATCGGCAACCCCGAAGCGAGGTTCAACTTGCAGTCGCCACGGGGCTCCCTCGGGCAGGCATCCGATGAGTTCAGTCACCAGCGTCTCGGCGGCCGCTCGGATGGATGGTACGGGAAACGATCGAGCCTCGGGCAACCACTGGCGGGCGAAGACCGTTAGGCCTACCGCGGTACGGATCTCGGACCAAGACCCCGGCGCTTTCAGTGCCAGCATCGAGTCTCCCAACGGCTCCAAGACCGACGTCGGTAGAGCGCGGAGCAACTCCTGCTCAAGGAAGGGTCGGTTTTCAGGAGCACTCAGGATGAGATGCATGGCAAAGAGTGTGTCGGAAAAGAGAACCGCCGTCGCCAGAGGAGTCCGGCGACGGCGGTCTGGAACTAAAAAAAAGACTATTGGGTCTTCAGGAAGGCCTGCAAGTCGGCCAGTTCCTGAGCCTTCAGCCCCAACTGATCAGCGCTCATCATCAAGGAGCGGCTCAGACCCTTGCGTTCGGCGATCCGGTTCTTGGGCACCGACTGCACCAGACCTGCCGCGCTTTGGATAACCACCGGGTCTCCCTCGCTAATCACGACGCCATGAATCTCCGTGCCGTCCTTCGTCTTGAGCAAGGTGCCGTTGAAGCCGCTGGCGATGTCCGCGCTGGGATTAATGACCGAGTTAAAGAACACCTCCGCCGTCTGCCGCTTGGCCCAACCGGTAAGATTGGGAGCGTATTCCACACCCACAGTTCCGACCCGATGGCAACTGGCGCAGACCGCATTGAAGCGTTCTTGCCCGCGCGTGGCCGAACCATTCAGTGCTGCTACATCCGCCACCGAATAGGCCGGCTTATCGGCTGCGGGAATGGTCGCCGAGATAAGTTCTACAGCCTCCGGATCATAAATACCCCGGGCCTTGAGCGGGGCGGCCAAGCCATGGTCTTTCCAGACAGAGTCTTTCCGATTCATGAGCCACCAGATGGCTTCGGCTTTGACCACGCCCTCGGACTGGACTGCGACATCCAGCATGGCGGCCGAGGCGGCCGGGACGGTGTTGAAGCCGATGGCTGTCAGGGCTGATTTGCGGGCGGCCAAGTCCAGGTTTGTGGACAGGGCGCGGGCGCGGAAATCTCCGATGGATTGCGGCGGATGCAGACGCCAAGCGATGGCGGCGAAGGCAGGCGACCAGCGCAGAGGATCGGGATTGTTGAGCACCGGTTTGACCTGATCGTACAAAGCCGACTCGCGTCCATCAGCACCAGCACCCCAAGCCTCGAGCAGGGTACGGTCGGTTCCATCAATACCCTTGGCCAATGTCAGGAAGAGACCTTGGGTTTGTTCGAGGGGCAGGTCCCGAAGGGCTAGCGCTACCTCGCGACGCACCGCCAGAGAGGCATCCTTAGCCAAGGTTTCAGCCTGGGCCGGCAGCGCCTTGCGGATCCGATGCAAGGCACGGAACGCCACGATGCGCATCTGAGGATCAGAATCCTTGAGCAGGGCCTCGACGGGTTTCTGACCCGACTTTCCGAGGCGAGCCAGCAACCAGACGGCACGGGCACGAACGAAGGCGTTCTCATCCTTCAGGAGTCGCACCAGCGGTTTAATGGCCTTATCGCCGTGTTTGAGAACGGCTTCTTGAGCCGTGCCCCGGATGTTGACTGACGGGCTCTTTAAGGCAGCCAAGGCCCCGTCGAGCGTGTCGAACTGGGCCGGCGGCACTTTGGAGCGGAACCCCTTCGGCGCGATGCGGTAAATCGTTCCGGAGGTGGTGTCATCCCAGTCGGCATGACCGCCGACACGCGCATCGAACCAGTCGGTCACATAAATGGCTCCATCGGGCCCGACGGCCACATCGCTCGGGCGGAACATGACCTTGAGGGTCTGCTCGCCGCGGCTGCCGCCCTTGAAATCGGTACCAGAAAAAGCCTCCTCCGAATTGCTGGTCAGGAAGTTGAAGCGCTCGAGCTTGAAATTAGCTCCATCGGGTTTGGGCAAGTAGCCGAAGACCACATTGCGCCCGGGTTCGCAACTCAGCAGCAAGCCCCGGTATTTCTGGCCCAAGGCACCCTCCTCGTAAAAGGCGATGCCCGTGGGCGATCCGCCCCCGTAGACATCCCCCGAAGGCATCGAACCTGGATCCTCCTGACGCCACTCGGCCACCGCCGTGCTCTGGCCCGGACGCCGATCAGCACCCCAGGAGCGCTGGCCGTCCAGCGAGCAGAAGCCGGCATTGCCGTACTCCATCAAGAAGGCCGTGCGGCACGCCGGAGGATCATCGTTGTCGTTCTGGAAGACATCGCCGTAGGAGGTGACGGTCTGCTCGTAGCTGTTGCGAAAATTGTGACCGATGATGTGAACGCCCGATCCATCAGGATTCATGCGGGCGGCAAAGCCCCCGATCCACACATGGCCGTCGTCGCTCCTTTGTCCCGCGATTTGCGTCGGGTGCCAGCCCAACTCCGCATTACCTGGGCTGTAGGCGCTGCCAATGCGGAAGGTCTTGCCCGAACGATCGGTAAACATCGCTCCGCAGTTGCCGGCATTCCAGTACCACTGTCCATCGGGACCCACGGTGACGCTGTGAATGGTGTGATCGTGGCTCTTGCCGTGGAACCCAGTGAGGATCACCTCGCGCTTATCGACCGCGGGGTCAAACTTCCGGTCGCCGTTCACGTCGGTGTAAACGATGACGTCCGGAGCCATCGAAACGACCACCTTGTTGCCGATCACGGCCACACCCATGGGGGCTCGAAGCGCCGGTTCCTGAACAAAGACGCTCTGCTTGTCGGCCACGCCGTCCGCGTCTGAATCTTCCAGGATAACGATGCGATCGCCAGCCGGTTGACGGTTGTAGTGACCGCGATAATTGACCCCTTCGGCCACCCAAATTCGCCCCTGGGGGTCGAAGTCGAGGTTCGTCGGGTTCTTGAGCATTGGAGTCGAGGCCCAGACGGTGACCTCGAGGTTAGGATCGGACACCTTCAGCAGGTCGGTGGGTACGGCCGTCTCGGCGGCGAGGGCCCGTCCGGCCAGGGCCAGGAGCACGGCAAGGCGATAGTGGGACTTCATAGGCAAGTGATTCGGGACAAGACTGCCCGAAGGCCCGCGCGTTCGCCAGCAGGACCGTCGGCTGCCCAACAGAAAAAACAGAACCCGCAGCGACCGTCGGGCACCGAATTACCATGCGACCGTAAGCGCGCCTTCCTTGAGGTTCCTGGCAGTCTGAGCTGGGGATGAATAGAGAGGGTACGCCTGATGTGTCCTTCGCTCCTCGCTTCGACGCTAGAACTGGGTGGAACCGATCCGATCGGTGAGCATCAAGGTCACCAACCAGGTTTGAAATTTTCGGCTGAAGGCCGTGGTTCTACCCACGTTACCGCATTCTTTACTTCAGCGTTCGTCAGTAACGACGATAACCGTCAGTCATCCTGCAACGTCCCCCAACGAACTCATCAACAGTGGTATAACAGGTAATTTTAACTCCTAAAAAAACTAAATTTGTTACTTTTAAATATTTAAAATAATTAATAAATAATTTATGCAACCCACGCCAACCATTAAAATTCTCGCATGGACCAACCAGCAACGGGCCGATTTGTTGGAGCAATCGGCCTGGTCACTCGGTTTCAACCGAGCCGATCTGATGATTCTCGCGGAATTCATGAAAGCCTGCACCGGTAGCCCAGGAACCCTCCTGTGCAAGGAGGGCGACAATGAGTCCTTCATGGGGATCCTCATCGAGGGTGGGGTGACCGTCCTGAAGACTTCTTCGGATGGGTCGGATTCTGTCGTCGGTCGACTGGGTAAGGATAAATCCTTCGGCGAAATGTCGGTCCTCAACCGAGAACCTCGCTCGGCAACGGTGGTGGCCGACACCGACGTCCGGCTGCTCATCCTGCAACGCAGCGAGTTTGATCGACTGCTCGACAACCAACCGAAGGTGGCGGCAAAAATTTTGCTGAGGATTGCGCGACTCCTAAGCCATCGTCTGCGAGAGACCACCGGCCAGTTGGCGGAGCACCTGGCCTGAATCCGTGTTCGCAGATGATTTTTGCCCCCACATTCTGCGAGACACGTTGGACACAGGTCAGGCGGGCGAAACTGGATTCGCCCGAGGGTCAACGAGCCCTGTC
>SYMJ01000110.1 GCA_005805505.1 Verrucomicrobiales bacterium
CGGTGCCAGACATGTGGAACGACACCTCGTCCTTGCCCGAGATGCGACAAAGCCGTTCGGCATTCCATGCCGTGCAGGGATGCAAGCTGCCCAACACCGGACCCAAAGCCTGGACCCGCTGCAACGCCTCCTCCATGCAAGACTTGTAGAAGTCGTAGCCCATGACATTGACCCCATAAGAACCGGTCAAATCCATGTAGCGCCGTCCGTCCAAATCGGTGATGTGCACTCCCGACGACGACTCGACAAATCCTCCCAGTTTCAAATGGGACCGCACATACGGGCTGAATTGAAACGGCACTCGATAGGCTCGGGTGAACTGGAGGTCGGAGATGTGACGAGAAGCCTCTGTGGATTGAATGATGGATCGCGGATGATGCCCGGCAAACTGCCCCGCCAGACGGAAGAACCCCTGTCGACGGGCCCCTTCTACCGCGTCCGAAGCTCCATCGGTGCGGAACACCTCTTCATCCCCATAGGCATAACCGGGGATCCAGCGGGTGATCCGCTTGGCCCATCGGGAGTGGCCAGCCAGCGACGGATGCTTGGCAAAGGAAAGTTGGAGACGCCGCCGACCCCATGCCAGCGCACCGGCCACAGGGATTAAAGCAAACCAAGACGGATTTAAGAATTCAGACATGAAGATACCTTTTGTTAACACGT
Source organism: Verrucomicrobiales bacterium (assembly GCA_005805505.1). Lineage (GTDB taxonomy): Bacteria > Verrucomicrobiota > Verrucomicrobiia > Limisphaerales > UBA9464 > SXXZ01. Next base: position 664 of record SYMJ01000110.1, read on the forward strand.
CAACTCGCAACGGTGGCGGTACTGCCACCCGACTGCGCGCCTTCCGCGACCGCCTGCTGTTGCAGGAGGATTTGAACTTTTTGCTGACCAATCGTCTGCCACGGTCCCTGCTGACCCACGCCATGGGCCGCTTCAGCAGTATTCGAAACCCGCTGCTGACGCGGGCTTCTATCGCAGTGTGGCAACTCTTCACCGACCTCGACCTCAGCGAATCCAAGCACCAACGATTCAGGAGCCTTCAGGAATGCTTCACCCGCGAATTGAGACCCGGGATGCGGCCGGTGAATCCGGATCCCCAAATCCTGGTGAGCCCCTGTGATGGCATCATCGGGGCCTGGGGTGCGGTGCGTGGGATACAGGCATTCCAAGCGAAGGGATTTCCCTACTCGATCGAAGATCTCTTCGGCAGCGCCGAAGCCGCCGCAGATTTTCAAGACGGTAGCTTCATCACCCTGCGATTGACCTCGGACATGTACCACCGCTTCCACAGTCCGGAATCGGGCACCGTGGAAAAGGTGACCTCTATTTCGGGGGACACCTGGAACGTCAATCCCATAGCCCTCCGACGCGTCGAGAACCTCTTCTGCAAAAACGAGCGCGCCGTGGTGCGCCTGCGCCTGTCTGATGGGCGTCCGGTGGCTATGGTCGCCGTGGCCGCCATTCTGGTGGCCTCGATCCGACTGCATTTCCTGAACCTCCTGTTGAGCCAAGGTTGGAAAGGACCTCGCGAAATCCCCTGCAGCACACCCGTGGTGCGAGGCGAAGAGCTGGGATGGTTCGAACACGGTTCCACTATCATTCTGTTCGCGCCGGCTGGCTTCAAGGTCTGTGCGCATCTCCAGAGCGGACACCGCGTTCGCATGGGAGAGGCTCTCATCGAAATACCCCCATTTCCCGCAACTTGTCACACGCCGCTCACCCAGCCGTGACGTCGATTTTAGGTGAGACCTGAAACCCTAACTCGGGTCCCGCAGGCATATCTGGATGCATGTCACCGTGTTGTCACAGGAGCGTCACTGTTCAGTCGAAAACAACTCATCATCATCTTAGCTAAGCAGGCTTCGCTGCCGCCTTAATTTCACCGACTCCAACTGTTCCTCCAATGACTGCTCAATTACTGATCCGATCCATTTTGGCCGCAGTAGGACTTCTGCTGATGGGCATGGAAGTGCGCGCGCAATTGGCCGTCACTGAGGTTCACTCCAACCAGTCCACCAACGGGACACCCACACTGCACGCCGACTGGTTCGAGCTCACTCATTACGGAACGACGCCGATCGATTTGCGGGGTTGGCGGTTCAACGATTCCAACGGCGGCCTGACCAACGGTGCCGTAACCTTGGGCGCACTCACCCTTTCTCCCGGCGAATCCGTTGTCTTTGTGCAGGACATTGATGCGGCTGCATTCCGCTCTTGGTGGGGCGCTGCGCTTTCACCGTCGCTTCAAATCATTAGCTACACGGCCACAAGTATCGGACTGAGTTCGACCGGTGACGGTATCCGCCTCTGGGATGCTGCAGCCACGCAGGAGGCACCGCCCGTTGTCAGGGTCGATTTCGCAGCCGCCGGAACCAATTCCTCGAGCTTCACGAGTGACGCCAAGACCGGGCTCCTGACAGCCCGAACCACGTCTGAAGTCCCGGGGGCCTTCTTGGCCACGGACAACAGTGATTCGGGTTCCCCGGGCATCGCCGGCCCAAGCATTCCGCTGACCATCACCACCCCACCTACCCAGAAAACGGTTAATCCGGGTGATGCCGCCACCTTCACTGTGGAGGTCGCCGGCCTGCCTCGTCCCCGCTATCAGTGGCGTTTCAATGGCACACCCATCCCGGGCGAAACCGGTGCCAGTCTCACTGTCTTGAATGCTCAAACTCAAGTCAGTGGCCTGTACTCGGTTCAACTCGATAACGGCTTGGCCACACTAACGAGCACCGAGGCGCGGCTCCAAATCGCTGCAGCTCCGTCAGCCCCCCGCTGGCTGCAGACACCGACAGAACTGACGGTTCTCACCGGTGGCGTGGCCACGTTTTCCGCAACGGCCTCTGGAGTACCCGAACCGGCCTACCAGTGGTCCGTAAATGGACAACCTCTCTCCGGAGCCACCACAGCCTCTCTCACCGTCAACCCGGTGACCGCGGTGCAAGCGGGCCAATACTCCGTCACCGCCTCGAACGCCAGCGGCACAATTTCTCACTCGGTGCTATTGACCGTCCTCAGCCGGCCAGACATCCGCATCACCGAAGTGAGCAGTGCCCGCACAACTTTGGATCCAGCCTTCATCGACCGAGTGGGTTTCGCCCCTGAAGATTGGTGGGAGATCACCTCCTTCTCGCCAGTGCCCTTCTCCCTGTCCGGTTGGCGCTTTGATGACAACAGCGCGAGTCTCGGAAGTGCCCTTACTTTTGCAGATACCAATCTCACAATTCTGCCCGGCGAATCCATCGTGTTTGTGGAACGACTCACCCCGGATCAGTTCCGGACCTGGTGGGGCACCAATAATCTCCCGACCGGCCTGAAGATTGTGACCTACACCGGGAGTGGCATCGGACTGAGTTCGGGCGGCGACGGCTTGCGCCTCTGGAACGCCACGGCCACGGCCAATGCAGACACCATCGACGGAGTGGATTTTCCCGCCGGCGATCCGGGCATAAGTTTCAATTTCAATCCGGACACACGCGAGTTCGGCAAACTCAGCGTGCTGGACTTGAACGGCGTGTTCCAAGCGCCCGCCACTCTGGAGGGCGTCAAGGAGTGGGGCTCTCCGGGCCGGATCAAGGCCGGAACGATCGTCACCCCTGCAAAGTCCCCTTCACTCACCATCACGCAAACCGAGGCGGCCTTGAAGGTCGTCCTCTCCGCCGAGTCGGGTCACACCTACCGGCTGCAACGCCGCAATGAGGCGGGTGGCGCTTGGGTCAACGAGGGCGAACCTCAGGCAACCACCGTCGCCGGACCCGTCACCTTCTCCCTCCTCTTGGACCCCAACAGCGCCACCGTCGGACTCTTTCGGGTGGAGGTTCAATGAAGGGCGTCCATTGCCGGCCACCGCTCGGTTCTCGGTCTGGCGGGTTCACCCTCATCGAGCTGCTGGTGGTCATTGCCATCATCGCTATCTTGGCCGGGATGCTTTTGCCGGCGCTGGCGCGCGCCAAGGGCAGCGCACTGCGCATCTCTTGCCTCAACCAACAGAAACAATGGGGCCTCGGATTAATGCTCTATACGGAGGATAATCTCGATTACCTCCCCCGCGAGAAACCCTTTAGCCAAGACCAGTTGACCTGGATTCAGGCTCAGAGCACCAACAACGCAGAACTTTGGTGCAACGCGATCCCTCCGCGCATCGGACTGCGGCCCGTCCGCGACTACGCAACCAATGGACAAGCCTTTTACGAGAAGGCCTCGCTCTTCACCTGTCCCGCGGCGAAATTGCCAATGGCCACGGTCCGTAAAGCATCCCCGTTCTTCTCGCTCGCGATGAATTCCAAACTCATCCGCAATGGAGAACCCTCCAAGCTCTCCACGATTCAAATGGCGTCTCAAACGGTGGTCTTCACCGAGGCAGGCATGCCCGATGAGCTCAAATTTCACCCCAATCAATCGGCCTACAACGGGCAGCCGCATGCCTTCGCCAACCGATTCTCGGCCCGTCACTCGGGCAGTGGAAACCTGGTTTTTGCCGACGGCCATGCCGAAAATCTCCGCGGCAACCAGGTCATCGACACTGCGACCGGCAGCCCGAATCTCGGCAAGGCCTTCCTGCCACAGACCCGCGTCGTCTGGACGCTGGACCCGCTCGATAACCCGAACTAATCACTCTTGAATGGTGATGGAGCGCTGGTCGCGTTTGCCCAGTAATGACTCCAACTCCGCGTTGTTCCACGTCCCGTCGGGTCCAATCAAAACGGC
>SYMJ01000111.1 GCA_005805505.1 Verrucomicrobiales bacterium
CCGGGCACTGCCGAGCAAGATGGGATGGCCCGAGAGACTCGAGCCCTACCAGGGAGGTGGGGATGGCCCGAGAGACTCGAGCCCTATCACGGAAGTCCGAGGACTACGTCCGGGGGTTGTTAGAAGATCCTCCGACAACCTCTGGGTGGCCAAAAACCAACTGTCAGTGCCGGATTAAAAACCACTAAAATGAGCGAGGAGCCAATCCTTGGGCCAATGGTAGTCGCCAATTGAAGGATTGCCGGTTGGACCCGCGGGTTCCTAGGCCGGATGGGCCTTGCCCCCCGGCGTGCATTACTTGGAAGCCGAAGGGCACAGGCTGCGGATTTCGCAGCCATTACAATCGGGAGACCGGGCCCCACAGCGCCGCCGGCCGTGCCAAATGAGCCAGTGACTGAAAAGGGTCCAATTGCTTGAGGCAACCCATTGCATGAGGTCCTCTTCGATTTTCTCAGGCTGCGTGTGAGTGGTGAGCCGCAAGCGTTGGGCCAGGCGGGCCACATGAGTATCCACCACGATTCCGGATTCGATCCCAAAGGCATTCCCTAACACCACGTTGGCAGTCTTGCGTCCCACGCCATCCAAGGCGAGCAAGGCATCCATGGATGGAGGTACTTGGCCGTCGTGCTGTTCTAGTAGCACTCGACAGCAGGACTGGATATTTCGAGCCTTATTGCGGAAAAGGCCAATGCTCCGCACGTCGAGAGTGAGCGTCTCGAGATCGGACTCGGCATAATCGCGGGCCGATCGGTATTTTTGGAATAGGGACTCGGTGACGATGTTGACCTGTCGGTCGGTGCACTGAGCCGAAAGAATGGTGGCCACCAGGAGCTCCAAGGGATTGGAGAACCGAAGTTCACAATGTGCCTGCGGATAAGTCGCTCGAAGGCTCTCTATCAAGGCATCGACCCGACGCTGCCGGGCCGTCGCAGACTCGCGGGGCATACCAGCAAGTCTTCCGCGAAAACTGCGCGGGTCAATCACGGCCTCCGGTCCCTCTCAAGATCCCGGTTGGATTTCTACGGATTGGCTCCATCGTGACCGTCAGATCTGCCTGAGCAGCTCAATTGCCTCCCACCATGTCCAAGATCCCTTCCGGTCATCCCGATGCCCTCGGCCCCGTCGCCCAGGGTCCTGCCACTCCCCGCCGTCGCCCGGTCCGGACCGAGAAGGAATCCTGGACCAAGCCGGGAGTTGCCGAGGTGGCTGCCCCATCCGAAAGCTTCACTTTCAAACTCAAGCCTCGAGAAATCGCACGGCATCTTGACCGCTTTGTCATCGGTCAGACCGAGGCCAAGAAGGTTCTCGGCGTGGCGTTGTGCGACCATTTTCAGCATGTGCGCATGACCCAGGAAGGGGTTGATGCCCCGTTCTACCAGAAGCAGAACGTCCTGTTGCTGGGTCCCACGGGCGTGGGTAAGACGCACCTCATCCGATCGGCGGCCGAACTCATCGGCGTCCCGTTCGTGAAGGCCGATGCCACTAAATTCAGCGAGACAGGCTACGTCGGCGGTGATGTGGACGACCTTGTTCGTGATCTCGTGCGCAAAGCGGGCGGCAATGTGAAGCAAGCCGAGCACGGCATCATTTATCTGGATGAAGTGGACAAGCTAGCGACCCGCGGCGAGGGCGGCGGTCGGGATGTTTCCGGTCGGGGTGTGCAGACCAATTTGCTCAAGCTGATGGAGGACGGTGACGTGCCGCTTGTCTCGCCCAATGACATGAACGCCCAGATCCAGAACGCCATGACTTCAATGCGCGGCAATGGATCGGCTCAACCCGAGACCATCAATACCCGGCACATCCTCTTTATTGTTAGTGGAGCATTTGCCGGCATGGACCAGCGCATCCGTTCCCGAATGCTGACGGCGGCCACCAGCGGTGCGGTTGGTGTGCCCTCGTCGGCTTCGAAAGTATCTCGGTTGAGCACCGATGAACTGTTTGCTGAGGCCATGACCAGCGACTTCATCCAGTATGGCTTGGAGCCGGAGTTTGTTGGCAGGCTCCCGGTTCGCGTGGCGTGCCATGGGCTGGACGCTGACGATCTCTTCAACGTCCTTCGCCGGAGCGAAAGTAGTTTGATCCGCCAGTATGAGCGGGCCTTCAGCGCCTATGGAATCGAAGTTGGTTTCACCGACGCTGGCCTGCGGAGCTTGGCCCGGATGGCCAGTCAGGAAAACACCGGGGCCCGGGGATTGATGACCGTGTGCGAGCGGGTGTTCCGGGATCTCAAGTTTGCCTTGCCGTCGAGCAAGGTCCGGAAGTTCGAAGTGACACCTGAATTGGTGGCCGATCCGCGAGGCACCTTACGGCAGTTGCTCAAGGGTGGTCGCTGAGCGGTCGAGGGAGTGTGGAATAAAATGGGGCCTGAATTTTTAGTTCGCTGGCCCACAATTACCTTCCCCTCAGCCCTCGATTTCGTCGGACGCGCCGATAAGGCCCGCCAAGAGCCCGCCCAAAACCGTGGCGATGGCTCCCACGATGGAGATAACTACCGGGAGTTCGAAGTTGAGCGCGATGGCCCAGATGTGGCCTCCGCCAATGGACAGTCCCAAGCAGCCGAAGATGAGAAGCGTCTTCATGAAGTGAAAAGGTACCGGCGTTTCACGGGTTGTCATCAAGGGTTTACAGTCAGGCTTTACAGTCCCTCCTGAATCCTGAACCGAAGAATTAACGGGCACGCAGAGCTTGAACGGTGGCGATCTTGGAAATGTACCAGCGACCTTCCCATTTTCGGAACCGCAGTTCGAATTCTTGAGCGGTCTGGCCATTCCGGGAACCCGTGTTGATGGCAGCGACCACTGTGGCCTTCGCCGAGGTGGGCATGAGCTCGCTGATCTGAATCTCGCTAAGTTGGACCTTCAATCCGGGGAATTGTTGGGTCATCCCCGCCGCGGTCGCCTGAACCTCATCCACTCCGGAGAGATTTCCAGAAATCCCACCAAAGACATCCACCTGAATTTCCACATCTCGGGTTAGGCACTGGGTTAATTGGCTCACGCGCGCCAGCAGCGCCAAGCCATCGGCGGGTTTGCCCTCGGAAGAGACGGAAGAGCGGGCCTGCTCGAGGACACGGCGGATGCGCTCTTCCTCGGAGGGGATGACCCACCAAAGCGCGCAGACCGCCAAGGCGATGAGCCCTCCGATGAGGGTTTTCCGACGGAACGAACTCATGGGTTCATCAGACGCCCGACAACGCGGTTCTGATTGACGATTCCGAAGTAATGGTCGTCCCGGCGCATGGATCGGTTGTCTCCAATGACGTAGAGTTCACCGTCTTGCAGTCGCACTTCTTCTACATTCCATCGGGCGGGGTTTTGGATCCCATTGGTTGGAGGCAGCAAGTAAGGTTCTTCGAGGAGTTCGCCATTAATGAGCACGGTCCCTTGCACGATACGCAATCGCTCCCCCGGAAGACCGATCACGCGCTTGAGCAGGAGTACTTGCTTGCCGGCTTCGCGGATGCCGATCACGTCTCCGCGCTGGGGCTGTGCAGATCGGTAGGCCAGTTTGTTGAGAAAGCGCCGCTGACCGTCCCGGTAGGTCGGTTGCATGCTGATGCCCTGAACCAGAATGGGTTGGATGGACATCCGGAAACCCACGAAGACGATCACCAGCGTGATAGCCAGCCGTACCAGTGTGGTGCGGGGGTTGCGGCCAATGGCCATCACTTGCCACCAAGGGATCGGGGTATCGCTGAGTTGGGACATGCGTTTGGGGTGCTCAGATCCGGGAGCGGCGGAGTGGATCGCTCAGGGATTCGTCGGTGAAATCGGTAGGCCCGAAGTGGTCGCAAGGCAAGGATGGACCCATCGGTCCGCAATAAGATCCTCCGCATTCACGCCAAGATCTCGCGGATGACGTGGCCTTCGACATTGGTCAGGCGCCGTTGAACACCGTTGTGCTCAAAGGTTAGTCGCTCGTGGTCCAACCCGAGCAAGTGCAGGACGGTGGCATTGAAGTCGTACAACGGATGGACGTCCTTCACGGCCGCTCGTCCGAGTTCATCGGTCACACCGTGGCTGACACCTTTGCGAATTCCGGCGCCGGTCATCCAAGATGTGAAACCGTCCGGGTTGTGATCTCTTCCTTGAGCGCCTTTTTGGAAGAAGGGCATGCGTCCGAATTCGGTGCACCAGACCACGAGGGTGTTCTCCAGAAGACCCCGCTGTCCGAGGTCCCGAATGAGAGCTGCCGCGGGTTGATCGAGGATGCCCGCGTGGCGGTCGTACTGTTCCTTGAGCTTGTTGTGACCATCCCAGTTGAGTTCACCGCCGCTGGCGTAAGCCCCGTTGAAGAGTTGCACAAACCGCACGCCCCGTTCGACGAGCCGGCGAGCCAAGATGCAGTTGCGGGCGAATCCGGCTTTAATGGGATTGCCGGTGTCGTCGGCTCCGTAGGCTCTCAGGATATGGGCCGGCTCAGTGGACAAATCGCTGATCTCCGGAACGCTGAGCTGCATCCGCGCTGCCAACTCATAGCTGGCGATGCGGGCAGCGAGTTTTTCGTCACCGGGGTGCTCTTCCAAGTGGCGCTGGTTCAACTGCCCAAGCAGGCGTCGGGCGGCTTGATCGGCGTCGCGGGTGATTCCTGGGGCTGACAGGTGCCGGACCGGATTCTGGGCGCTCCACGTAGTTCCTTGAAAGGTGGCCGGCAGGAAGCCCGAACCCCAGTTGTTCGATCCATTTTGCGGGACGCCACGAGGGTCGAGGAGCGAGACAAAGGCCGGCAGATCTTGATTGTCGGTGCCCAACGCGTAGCCAATCCACGACCCGATACTGGGGAACCCGTCGAGCGCGAAGCCGGTGGAGAGAAAATTCTCGGCCGGCCCGTGGGTGTTGCTCTTGCTGGTGAGCGAATGGACAAAGGCGATGTCGTCGGTCAATTCGGCGAGGTGCGGGATGAGGTCCGAGACCATCTTGCCGGTTTGCCCGCGCGGTCGGAACGCATACTGAGGGCGGGCCAAGTTTCCGGCCGGTCCCTGAAAGGTGACAGCAGGTCCGCCCGGCATGGGTTTGTCATTCCAGCGGTGGAGCTCAGGCTTGTAGTCCCAAGTTTCCAGTTGGCTGACCGCCCCGGCGCAAAAGATCACGATGACATTCCGCGCCTTCGGGGAGAAGTGCGGCGGACGCGGACGGTTGGGATGAGCCGGGTCGGCGAAGAGAGAGCCCAATCCCGGTTGGGCCGCCAGAAGACCCTCTCGACCGAGCAAGTGGGTCAGTGCAACCGAGCCGAGTGCAGTGGCGCTGCGACCCAAAAACCCCCGGCGGTCGAGCAGTCCATGCCCTTGGAAAGAAAGCGATTCAGCCCCGGGGTTCATGGAATGAAGAGAAACTCGTTGCTGTTAAAGAGGGCCCGGCACAGCACCTCGAGATCCTGCCCTTGCAGAGCCTCTAGGGCTTCTTGTTCTTCGGCCCGGGTAGCCGGTCGGGACAGGGTCAGTAGGAAGGCCCGTTGGACTTGGTTTTGCGGCCGGGCTCCCGCTTCGTGTCGCACCCGACGGGCCAAGGCGGATGAGCGTTCCAGCGTGAAGCGGCTGTTCCAAAGATTCAGAGCTTGGATGGGGGTCGTCGATTCGCGCCGCCGTGACGTGCTCTGTCCGGCATCGGGGCAATCGAAGGCTCCGAACACCGCCTCGGGTTCTCGGCGTACTTTATGGGCGTAGATCATGCGTCTTAGGCCGCTGGCCGGAAAGGACTCCACCGGTTTGAATCCGCTGAGGCCTCCGCGTTGATCGAAGAGGTCGAAACCCCGGCCACCGCGTTGTCGATTGAGTTCTCCGGCCACCGCGAGCATGGCGTCGCGAATGGGTTCAGAGCTCAGACGTCGTGGTGGGTAGCGCCAGAGAAGCCGTGCGTCGGCGTCCAGTGCCGCAGCCGCTTTCCGATGGCTTGAGGACTGTCGGTAGGTAGACGACAGCACGATCAACCGGTGCAGGTGCTTGGCGGATCCACCGTTGGCGATGAACTCGCGAGCCAGCCTATCCAAGAGGCCGGGATGGGACGGTCGGCTGCCCGTGCGTCCAAAGTCGCTGGGTGTGTCGACCAGGCCGGTCCCAAAATGTCCCTGCCAAATCCGGTTGACCATAACCCGAGCGATCAAGGCCTGATCGGGTTGGGTCAGCCATTGGGCCAGAGCGTGTCGCCGCTCGGGCTCCGGCGCGTTGGCTGGCAGGCGCACGGTTCCCAAGACCTCCGGCACCGACGGAGCCACCTCGGGCCCGGGCTGTTCGGGGTCCCCTCGGTGCAGCAGGTGGATGCGGTCGGGTTTGCGGAAGATTCCGGCAAAGGCTTGTTGCGAGGCCACGGCTCCGACAATGGCGCGTTCGAGTCGGAGGCGTTCGTCCAGTAAGGTCTGGGTTTGTTGGCGGGACCGAGGATCCAATTCAGCCAGAGCGGCGGCCGGCAACTCCCACTCATCGGCGGTGGGATTTCGGCCCTCAAAGGGCTTCCGGTCACTGGCATCGGCCACCGTGATCCAGCCGCCGGAGTTGGTTTCCACTTCGATGCGATAGGCCGTGGCCAGCCGATCGGAGAATTCTCCCTCACGGTCGCGGGCCCAACTCACTCGGTCGATGCGCCGAGGCTCAGGGAACTCCAGGACCACCCATCCGCGGCCCTTTTCGTGCGACATCCAGCTGTGGGAGTTGCCGTAGTGTCCGTCATGGATCAAGCGCAGTTCGTGGCGGTTTTCTACCGTGGTGTCACCCGAGGAACGGACTTGGGTGCCTAGGCTCGCCAAGGCGACGTTCCGTGATTCTAGGTCCCATACTTCTAATTCATCGATGCACGGTTCTAGAGAATTGGTCTCCAGAATGGTAAAGCGGATCCGCCGTGTGGTGACGGCGGCGAAGCGGTCGGAGTTCATCCGAGCTTTGAGCGCCACGCGTGCAGTTGTTGCCGTTGTGGAACCCAACGACGGGTTTCCGGCGGGTGTCCCGGGTCGGGCCAAGGGTTCCAGTCGGGACAGCGTGGCCATCACGGCCGCCTTGCGCTCTTTCCACCGGCGGATGTCCTCGCGGCGGGTTTGGGATTCAGGGTCCGTCAGTTCCCGATCTCCGTATTCGACCCCGGCGAAGAAGGCCTGCATGCCGAAATAATCCCGCGAAGAGATTGGGTCAAACTTGTGATCATGGCACCGCGCGCAGCCGATGCTCAAACCCAGGAAGCTCTGAGCGGTGTTGACCACGATTTCGTCGAGGGCGTCCTGCCGAGCCAGGCGCTTGGAAATGTCGTCGGCTCCGATTTGCCCGGGCAGAAGCACCGAGGCCGTGACCAGAAATCCGGTGGCGGCATCGCGACCGTGCTGGTCTCCGGCCAGTTGCTCACGGATGAAGTCGGGATAGGGCGTATCGGCATTGAAGGCCCGGATCACATAGTCCCGATACGGCCAGGCATGGGGGCGTTCGGTGTTGACCTCGAACCCATGCGTGTCGGCGTAGCGCACCACGTCCAGCCACTGTTGTCCCCAGTGCTCTCCGTAGGCCGGCGACTGCAACAGCGACTCCACCACGCGTTCGGTGGCATCCGGGCGCGGGTCCCGTTGGAAGGCCAGAGCTTCTTCCGGGGTCGGCGGAAGGCCGGTGAGGTCGAAGTGCACTCGACGCAACCAGGCGATGCGGTCGGCCTCGGGTGATGGTTCGATGCCCGCCCGTTCCAGCGCATCCAAGATCCACAAATCGGGAACGGTTCGGGCCCACCCAATGGCCTTCGGCTGAGGAGGCTCGGCCTGGCTCAGGGGTTCAAAGGACCAGTGGGTTCCACGGGGGCTGGTCGCGGCTTCAGCCAACAACGCTGCGACTCCCCAGAGCGCGGTCGCGAGGTGACGAATCCAAACTGGAATGAAGCAACGCATGCCAAGGGCTATCCGGGAAGATGAAGTGCCTCATAGCAGAGCATCCTGCTTGCCGGGGTCAAGGGGTTGGCTGATCGGACTTTCTGCTTGCCTAGGAATGGTTCCAGCCGAACTTATCACAGATATGAAGAAAATCCTCGCACTCGCCGCCACACTGTTCCTCTCCGCTTCTGTTTTCGCCGGGGAGTTCCCCGACATCAGCGTCAAGGAGGTCAAGTCTCTGGTGGCTTCCAAGAAGGCCGTGTTCATCGATGTGAACGGTTCTGAGTCCTACGCCAAGGCCCACGTCCCGGGAGCCTTGGATTTCGATGCGATCGAAAAGAATTTCGCCAAGTCGCTGCCGGCCGACAAGTCCTCGTTGATCGTCGCCTACTGCGGCGGCCCGCGTTGCAAGGCTTACAAAGCCGCTGCCGAGGCCGCTGAGAAGCTGGGCTACAAGAACGTGAAGCACATGTCCGCTGGCATCTCCGGATGGACCGCCGCCGGCGAGAAGACCGAGACGGCCAAGCACTAATCGGTCGTCGTTCGACCCATCTCCGGTCGCCCCGCCTCAATTCGTCTTTAGGTTTCCGTTGGGAAACCCAGGCACGGTTGCTCTAAGGATGGTCCGGATCACCGCGGCTTCTTCGTCACTCAAGTGGCGGGAAGCCGCGTTGCGTTTTTCGGCCGACAAAGACCGCTGGGTCGATGGCTCCAAGGCTCGGTCCAAATCTTGCAGGATTCTTCGGCGCAGATCCCGATCCAATCCATCGAAGAAGGGTGTGTGAACCAGATAGCTGCAGCGGAAGCGCAGCAGGCGGGTTTGCAAATCCAAGTCTTTCAGTGAATGTCCGCCGATCGATTTCCGGTTTCGGGCAAACGCCTCCCGGAAGGCTGGGTCCCCGGGCACACCCGATGGAGGCAGAGAGGCCTCTTGGGCAAAGAGCAGGTAGCCCAATAAATCGGCCAGTTCGGTCTCCAGATCCGGTGGGAGGTTTTTGGGCAGTGCGCCCTGATTCTGGTGACGGAGTTCCCGGAAACGGTACTGGGCTCGGATGAGACGATTAATGCCTCCCACTTGATGCTCATGGAGCAGGTGGGCCAGCAGGTCGCTCGTGGCAACCGGATAGCGCGCGAAGGAGAATTGCGTTCCGGGCTCTAGTGGCGTGGCACTGAGTTCGCCCTGGAACAACCGACCCATCCGATTGCCCCAGTGTTTGTCAAAGCCGCCGGTGCCCGTGACGTACCAACCGCCAAAGCGCTCAGCCAGCGGTTGGCTATGTCCCGACTGGCCGGGATGGAAGGTGTCGAGGCTGCCACCGCCGGGACCCGGAGCCACGGATTTCAGGGACAATCCGGGGACTTGGAGCGTGTCCTCATTGGCGTGGCAGTTCATGCAGCGCCGGGCCCGCTCCACCACCACCCGGGAGTCGCTCCGGGGAATATCGAAGATGTAGAAGACGGCTCCGAGTTGGGCGTCGATGGTAGCGACCTCAATTTTCCCGCTAGGCACGTAGCCCAGATACAAGTCGTCGCTGAAGTAGAGTGCCCGCGGATTGCCCGGATTGATGAGGCTCAGTTGCAGGCTGGTGTTGGAGAAGACCAATAATTGGGAAGACTCCGGAACGTCGAGAGCCGCCAGCAGGCTCTTCAGGAAGGCGCGTTCACTGGTGCGGTCCAAGGGGAGACGCCCCTCCGCCAGTTCAGGAATGAGGCGGCTGAAACGGTCGACGGCCGTTCGTTGGAAATAGCGGTGAGGCTCGGAATCTAAATCGGGCTCCCACTGCGATGAGCGCGCTATTCCGATGAGGCCTATCAGCCCAAGCAGCCCTATGGATGCGGCTCCGACCGACCCTCTCCGATGCAGTGCGCCCTTCATGGGTTACAAGGTGTCACCGGTCCCGGGGTCGGACAAATTTCAAGATCGGATCCATCTGGCTCATCAACTCGGTATCGCGGGGCAGGTTGAACTGGTCCCAGTAGCGTTGCTTGAAGGGGTTGAGATAGGTGCCTAGCGCCTGTTCGTTGGCCACCGTTTCGGGAAGCACTTCGGTCCACCACGTATCGTAGGCCGTTTGTAGGCGGGCTACGATTTCGGGGTGACGGGCACTGAGGTTCTTGATTTCCCCGGGATCGGTTTCCAAATCGTAGAGCTCGCGGTGGTTCACGAGTTTGAAGCGGGAGTCCCGGATGGCGCACAGGCGGTAGCGTGCGGCGTGCGCCTCGCCATAGTCCCAGCGACCAAAGTGGGTCACCAACAAGCGGTTGGCCCACGGTGCCTGTGAATTTTCGAGCAGCGGCACCAGGGAGCGACCCTCAACTTGGCTGCGGACCGGGGTGAGGTCGGCTCCGGCCAGCGAGGCCAGGGTTGGAAAGAGGTCGATGTGGGCCGTGAGCGCCGCGCAGTCGGTGCCGCCGGGGAGTCGGCCTGGCCAACGCCAGAAGGCGGGCACGCGGATTCCGCCTTGATAGGCGGTCCCCTTCATTCCGCGCATTCCTGCGTTGAAGATCCCGTCCACCGAATGCCCGTTGTCGGTCTGGAAAATAACCAGAGTATTTTGGCTCAACTGCAGCTGATCCAAACGCGCCATTAATCGACCCAGCGCCGCATCGAGATGGGCGATCATGGCATAGTAGGCCACGGCATTGGTGGATAGCCCGCGGTCCCGATACGGTGCGGCCCATTCTTCGGAGGGGATCACGTAGGGACCGTGTGGGGCATTGGGCGTGACCATGGTGAAGAAGGGTTTTCCTTGAGCTTGGCACTGGGCCATCCAGTCGCCGGCTCGGTCCATGAAGACATCGGTGCAGTAGCCGTGGGTCTTTTCAAAGCGGCTACCATTCCAGAGGGATGGGTCGTGGTAGTGGTTGCCTGGGGCATCACCGCAGCTTCCCGGGAAGGTTTGCCCAATGCCGCCACCGCCGTGAATTAACACTTGGTCGAACCCGCGTCGTTCTGGCAGGTAAGCGTCTTCATCACCGAGGTGCCATTTGCCGAAGATCCCGGTGGTGTAGCCTGCCGTGCGGAGTACATCGGCCAAGGTGACCGCATCGAGCCGAAGGCGTTCCCGCTCAAAAATGGTGTGGGTGACTCCATTGCGAAACTCGTGCCGGCCCGTTAGCAAGGCCGAGCGGGTGGGAGCGCACGTCGGGCTGACATGGTACTGCGTGAATCGGAGACTTTGCGAATGGAGTCGATCCAGGTGAGGGGTTCGCAAGATGGGGTTTCCGTGGCAACCCAGTTCGCCATAGCCCTGATCGTCACTCATGATGAGGACGATGTTCGGTCGGCTTCCGGCGAGACGACTCGATGGGGGCCGAGGGGATTCAGCCGGCCGGGATTCTCCGGTTGCCGACGCAGTGGCCCTCGCCGCGAACACGATCCAGAGCCCGATGAGGAGTTGACGGAGAAGTTTCATGGCTCTGGCTGTTTCTGGGGAGTTCAGTCCGGGTAACCGTCCGGGTGCTTCACATGCCATTCCCAGGCCGTCTGTACAATTTGGTCGAGGTGCGGGAAGCGCGGCTGCCATTCGAGTTCGGTCGCGGCCTTTTGGGCGGCGGCGACGAGGCGGGGTGGATCTCCCGGGCGGCGGTCTTTCTCCACCACAGCGATCGGCCGACCAGAAATCCGCCGGCAGGCTTCGATGACTTCGCGCACCGAAAAACCGGAGCCGTTGCCCAGATTGAAGAAGCCGTGTTTGCCGGGGGCGAGGGCTTGGATATGGGCCTGAGCGAGATCGGCGATATGAATGTAGTCGCGGATGCA
>SYMJ01000112.1 GCA_005805505.1 Verrucomicrobiales bacterium
CGATCGTGCCGGGCGGTTTGCTGGTGATGTCGAGTACCACTCGATTCACCCCTTGGACTTCGTTGGTGATGCGGGTGCTAATCCGTTCGAGGAGCTCGTAGGGAACCTTCACCCAATCGGCGGTCATGCCGTCCTGCGATTCCACAATCCGCAGGGCGATGGTGTAGGCGTAGGTTCGTTCGTCGCCTTGGACACCGACGCTGCGCACCGGCAGCAGCACGGCGAAAGATTGCCAGGTCTTGTAGTACCAATCGGCCGCCTTCATTTCTTCGACGACGATCCGGTCTGCATTGCGGGTGATTTCCAACTTGTCCGGGGTCAACTCCCCAAGGCAGCGCACGGCCAAGCCCGGGCCGGGAAAGGGCTGTCGATGCACGATCTCTTTGGGTAGACCCAATTCGAGGCCCAATTGGCGGACCTCATCCTTGAAGAGATTGCGAAGCGGTTCGAGCAATTGGAACTTCATGCCCTCGGGGAGGCCACCCACGTTGTGGTGGCTCTTAATCATGTGGGCAGGGTTTCCGTCGATGGGGACCGACTCGATGACGTCCGGATAGAGGGTTCCTTGGGCGAGGAACTTGGCCTTGCCGGCTCGACGAGTGGCCGTCTGGAAGACATCGATGAACGTCTTGCCGATGACCTTTCGCTTTTGCTCCGGATCCGTGACGCCCTTGAGCTTGCGCAGGAACAACGCGGTGGCGTTCTCGTACTGGAGCTTGAGTTTAAAATGGCGTCCGAAGACCTCCTGAACCACCTCGGCCTCCCGGTGGCGGAGCAGGCCGTTGTTGACGAAGATGCAGGTGAGTTGGTCGCCGATGGCTTTGTGGATCAACGCGGCTGCGACGCTGGAATCCACACCACCACTGAGCCCGAGAATCACCTTCTCCTTGCCGACCCTCGCCCGGATTTCTTCGCAGGCCTGTTCCACATAATTCTGCATGGTCCAGTTGGGGCGGCAGCCGCAAACGCCACGCACGTAGTTGGACAAGATCTCTTTGCCCCGGGGCGAATGCACAACCTCGGGGTGGAACTGGATGCCGAAATAAGATTTCGCCGTGTTCTCGATGGCGGCGTATTCAGAATTGTCAGTAGTGGCCACCGACGTGAAACCCTTCGGAAGGCGGGTCAGCTTGTCGCCATGGGAATTCCAAACTTGGAGGCTCTTGGGCAGTTTCCGAAAGAGGGGGCATTCCTTCCGCGTGACGGTGAGGGTTCCTTTGCCGTATTCCCGCTTCGTGCCTTTCTCCACTTTTCCGCCCAAGAAATGCCCCATCAACTGGACGCCATAGCAAATGCCGAGCACGGGCACTCCCAAGTCAAAGATAGCCGGATCGGGCAGGGGTGCCTTCGGCGCGTACACTGAAGAAGGGCCGCCGGAGAGGATGATGCCTTTGACACCGAGTTTCTGGATCTCCGAGGCCGGGGTGTCAAAGCGCAGAATGGTCGAGTAAACGTTCAGTTCACGGACCCGGCGCGCGATGACTTGGGTGTACTGGGATCCGAAATCAAGGATGACGATCTGCTCCATGAGCAACGGTGACGGCTGAAGCGCAGGTGCTTCAAGCCGGATTTGCTCATGCGAATAATTGGTGGTCCCGTGAGCTAAAATGTTTTATGCGTAAAACAACGTGTTTGACTCAACACTTTTTCCGGCGGAGTTTAAATTTTATGAATTCGAGGAAACGTTTTGGAGGTCTGCTCCGTTGGTTGAGGCCGCACGTTGCCCTCCTGATCGTGGTCGGCACAGGCCTCTGTGGGCTGCGGGCACATGGGGCACCTCTCGCGGTCTGTGCCACCGTGGGAATGGTGGCCGATTTGGCCCGTGGGGTGGGCGGACAGGAAGTGGTGGTGGAGGGATTGATGGGCCCCGGGGTGGACCCCCATCTTTACAAAGCGACCTCTTCGGACCTCATCCGCCTGCAACGTGCGGAGGTGATCTTGTACGGCGGACTGCATTTGGAGGGGAAGATGCAAGAGACCTTCCAACGCTTGTCTCGGTCGGGACGGCGGGTGCGGGCTGTCACCGATGGGCTTCCTCCGGAGCGGTTAATCCGTGTGGGGCAGGACGGGATTGTCGATCCCCATGTCTGGTTCGATGTGGAACTCTGGTCTCGATGCACCGAGGTAGTGGCCGAGGAATTCGCCGCCGCACGCCCCGACTCAGCCGTGGGTTTCCGACAGCGCGCCGCGACCGTGAAGCAGGAATTGAAGGACCTCCACCAGTGGGTGTTGACGCGCGTCGCCACGGTACCGAAACCCCGGCGCATCTTAGTGACCAGTCACGATGCCTTTGGATATTTTGGCAAAGCCTACGGATTTCAGGTGGTTGCCTTGCAGGGGATCTCGACCGTGACCGAAGCGGGCTTGGCGGACATGACCCAGCTGACGGATTTTATTCGATCCAAGGGTGTTCCCGCCGTCTTCGTCGAGAGCAGTGTGTCTCATGCCAGCCTGGAGCGCATTCGGCAGGATGCCGGCGTAAAGTTGGGTGGTGAACTTTTTTCAGACGCCATGGGGACGCCGGGACAGCGCCATGGTGGGTATGACCTGGGCACCTATCAGGGGATGATTCGCCAGAACGTCGATCGGATCGTGGAAGGGTTAAAATGAGCTCGTTGACTGGGAATCCGGCGAACGTTCCGCCATTGGAAATTCACGACCTGACGGTGGCCTACCGCAACAAGCCGGTGCTTTGGGGCATCGATCTTGTGGCCCCGGCGGGCAAACTTATTGGCATAGTGGGTCCTAACGGAGCGGGCAAATCCACGTTGATCAAGGCCTGCATGGGGCTTTTGCCGTGTTCGTCCGGTTGGGTGACTGCGTTTGGCCGGCCGGTGACCCAATCCTTGAACCGTGTCGGATATGTGCCGCAGCGGGAGTCAGTGGATTGGGATTTTCCGGTGAGCGTCATGGATGTGGTTCTTATGGGGCGCTACGGACGGATTGGGCTCTTCAAAAGACCTAGCTCAGAAGATCGCCGGATTGCCCGGGAATGCTTGGAACAGGTTCAAATGCTGCCCTTCTCCGACCGGCAGATTTCAAATCTTTCCGGCGGGCAACAGCAGCGGGTTTTCCTGGCACGGGCATTGGCTCAGGAGAGTGACATGTACTTCATGGATGAACCCTTTGCCGGTGTGGACGCCGCCACCGAATCGGCAATCATTTCGTTGCTGCAGGGGTTGCGTTCACGGGGCAAGACCATCTTCGTGGTACACCATGATTTGCCCACGGCTCGCACCTATTTCGATTGGTTGCTCCTCCTCAACATGCGGGTGGTGGCTTTCGGGCCGACCGAGGAGGTGTTCACTCCGGAGTTGCTCCAGAAGACCTACGGTGGCCGCCTGACGATCTTGAGCGAAGTCGCCGAGGCGGTTCGGGGTCAAGGCTCACTGACATGAGCGCTGCCTCCCTAGGAGATTCGACTCAGCCTTTTGGGCGACGGTCCGGGTCCGGCCATCGGCTCATGGGCATGGGGCTGGGCTGGGCTTTGCTGCTCGCGTCGGCGTTCTCCGCGCAGGCCGCCAAGATCGGAGACCTGACCCAGACCCGATGGACCGAGCAGGCTTGGCGTTTTGTCACGTTGTCCGATCCAGCGGTGCGGTATGCCTGCCTGGGAACCCTTCTGCTGGGAATCTCCTGTGGCCTCTTAGGAAGTTTCCTGGTGGTGCGGCGCATGGCACTGCTCGGGGATGCCCTTTCCCATGCGGTACTGCCCGGAGTGGCCTTGGGATTCTTGTGGAATCTGGAGAAGGACCCGTTGGCTATTTTTATCGGTGCGCTGCTGGCCGGGTTGGCCGGTTCTGCAACCGTTTCGATTCTCACCCGAACAACACGCCTCAAAGAGGACACGGCTTTGGGCATGGTGCTGGCTTCCTTCTTTGGGCTGGGACTCTGCCTGATGTCGATGTTCCAGCGCCTGCCGACGGGCAACAAGAGCGGCATCGAGACCTTCCTGTTCGGTCAGGCCGCGGCTCTGGGTCCTGGAGACATCCAAGTGATGGGAGCGGTGACTCTGGTGGTGGTGGGTCTTCTGGGGTTGGGCTACAAGGAGTTCCTGCTGGTGAGTTTTGATCCGGGTTTTGCCCGGGTCCTGGCACTCCCCACGGTGTGGTTTGAACGTCTGCTGGTGATGCTTTTGGCTTTTGCTGTGGTGTCCGCGCTCCAGGCGGTGGGTGTGGTCCTCGTTTCGGCCATGCTCATCATCCCCGCGGCGACCGCCTCGCTCCTCACAGATCGGTTCCATCGGATGTTGGTCTGGAGTTCTTGCCTCGGGATGATTTCTGGACTGAGTGGAGCCTTCCTTTCTTTCTTAGGCACTCGGCTGCCCACCGGGCCGTTCATGGTGCTGTCGGCAAGCCTGCTCTTTGCTGTGGCTTTGCTGTTTTCGCCACGCCAGGGCATTGTGCCCCGTTGGTATCGGCAGCGCTCTCAACGGGTGCGTATCGAGCGGGAAAATACCCTCAAGGCGATTTATCAAGTGCTCGAGTCCGATGGATTTGCGTCGGAGACAATCACTGTGGCTGCCTTGACAGCGCGGCGTCGCTTGGCCCCCGCCGCAGTCGAGGCCGAGATCCGGTCGTTGGTCGCGGTGGAGTTTGCGACCGCCTCCGGAGATCGGGTTGCGCTGACCCCGTCCGGATGGCTACGGGCCTGTGCCATCGTGCGGAACCACCGACTGTGGGAGCTTTACCTCACCCACGCTGCCCAAATCGCGCCGGACCACGTGCACGACGACGCAGAGAAGATCGAGCACGTGCTAGGTGAGGCCATGGTTCGTGAATTGGAACGTCGGTTGCCCCGGATCGACACCGACCCGCACGGGCGCCCCATCCCGTCGCTCCCGGCCTTGATGGCGGGCGTCCACCCCGGTGCCCGTGGTACCCGAGATCGTCCGGTGGGCTATGGAGGACGCTCATGACGCTGATCCCGGAGTTTCAAGCCCACCGCGTCTTCGTCGAACCTTGGACCACAGAGTTAGGAAGCCATGGGCTCATGGCTTTGGTGACATTTCTCGTGGGTGCGACGTGTGGGCTGATCGGCAACTTCCTCATCTTGCGGCGGATGGCCTTGTTGGGCGACGCCATCAGTCACAGCGTGCTGCCAGGTATCGCCTTGGCATTCCTGATCACGGGTTCCCGCGGCATCGGAGCGATGGTTCTGGGGGCGATGGTCGCTGCTTGGTTGACGCACGGGTTGATCGAGCTCATTTCCCGCCATTCGAGACTCAAGCAGGATGCGGCTATCGGTATCGCTTTTTCCACGCTCTTTGCCATCGGGGTGGTGCTGATCGCCGTCTTTGCCGACAAGGTGGATCTGGATCAGGACTGCGTTCTCAATGGGGAATTGCCGATGATCCCCCTCGAGCCTCCGGTCCGGCTCGGTGGCTGGGTGCTGGGCCCACCTCCATTGCTGAGGTTGGCTGTGGTCTTGATGGTGTCCCTGGTGCTTCTGGTGACCTTCTACAAGGAATTGCTAATTACTTCTTTCGATCCCGGGTTGGCTGCCTGCCTCGGGATTCGGGTTGGGGTGATCCACCATGGATTGATGCTTTGGCTGTCCATGGTCGTGGTAGCCTCCTTCGAAGCGGTGGGTGCGATCCTTGTCATCGCGCTGCTCATCTTGCCCGGTGCCACGGCTTCACTATTGACCGACCGAATGATTCCCCGCCTAGCCTGGACCACGGTCCACGCGGCCTTGAGCGCGATTAGCGGCATGCACCTTTCGGTGGCGCTGGATTGCTCGCCGGCCGGAGCGACGGTCGTGGCGGGGGCCGGTTGGTTTTGTGTGGTCTGGCTCTTCAGTCCGACCGAAGGACTCATCCTGCGCGGGTGGCGATACCGGATGGGCTCGGTTGACAGCCGACTTCGAAGCCCCGAGATTCCGCTAAACAGCGAAACCCCCTAAAACATTCATTTTCAATCTTCAAACTTCTCGATGACTCCCATGAAGACCGTTTCCTCCCTCGTGTTGGTGCTCCTCACCGGAACCCTTTCGGCTTTGGCTGCGTCCGGTTGGCAAACCGACTTTACGGCGGCCCAGACTGCGGCCAAAAAGGATGGCCGGGCCATCTTGCTTGATTTCACCGGATCGGACTGGTGCGGATGGTGTATTAAGATGAAGAAGGACTCCCTCGATCAGAAGGCTTTTCAGGAGTTCGCCGACAAGAAGCTAATGTTGGTGGAGGTAGACTTCCCCAACAACAAAAAGCAGACCGATGAGGTGAAGAAGCAGAACGAGGGTCTCCAGAAAAAGTACGGCGTGGACGGGTATCCGACCTTCGTCCTGGTGGATCAGAGCGGTAAAGAACTCGGCCGCCATGTCGGTTATCTGAAGGGCGGCCCTTCGGCCTTCGTTCAGAAGATTGAAGAGTGGACGAAGACCGGTGCCTCGAAGTAAGGCGACTGACGGGCGGGGTTAGAGCTATCGGTCGGACAACTGCCTGAGGGCCTCAAAGAGGACGATCGCCACACAGTTCGACAAGTTGAGAGACCTCGCCTCGGGATTGGCCATGGGGATGTCCAGCCAGTGTTCTGGGTGGGCTTGAAGCAGTGCCAACGGAAGACCCGCGGTCTCGCGACCGAACACCAGATAATCGGTGGGTGCGAATTCGGCTTGGGTGTACCGACGGGGAGCGCCTTGTTCAACAAACCAAAGTCGGCTGCCGGCCGGGAGGTGATTTTGGAACTCGTTCCAAGTGGACCACCGTCTCCAGGTGACCAGTTTCCAATAATCCATACCGGCCCGGGCGAGGCGTTTGTCATCGATCTCAAAGCCCAGCGGCTCGATGAGATGGAGGGTGGAACCGGTGGCGGCGCACAATCGGGCGATGTTGCCCGTGTTGGGGGGGATTTCGGGTTCGACGAGGACGATATTCACGGAACGCAGAGCGGTCGGTAGAAGACCGTGCATGATCTGCTCTGGCGGGAGCAATCGGGAATAGCCCGTCTTGACGCTTGATCCGGTGGATCCGGATTGGATGATCCGGCTTCAATGTCTGCTGAATCCTCTCCAGGACCTGCGCCGTTCTGGACAACTCCGGAATTCCCCCGGGTGTTGCCCTTTGCGGTATTTCTCCTCATTGGAAGCCTGGCCGGAAGATTCTTTCCCGGTTCAGAATACTGGTTTTATGCCCTCAAGACCCTGGTGGTTGCCGGGCTCGTTTGGGTGCTGCGGGCGCGCCTTCCAGAAATGGAGTGGCGTTTTACGGCATCCTCCATCGGTGTTGGGGTCACGGTCGCGATAGTTTGGATCGGAATGGACGGACTCATCCCGTCGCTGTCGGACCTCTACGACCGCGTCTCGACTCTCTGGACCGGTCGACCACCGGAGCCGCAACCGGTTGATCCGCCTTGGAATCCATTGGCCTTCTTCAAGAACAACCCAGCTCTGGGATGGGGATTTCTGGCGATCCGGGTCGTGGGTCGTTCGGTGCTGGTGCCCATGATCGAAGAGGTGTTCTACCGATCCTTCCTGTATCGGATGATTATTCGCCCGGATTTCTTGGAAGTACCCTTGAGGACCTGGAATCCCATGGCGTTCGCCGGAACGTGTCTGCTCTTTGGATTGAGCCATCCGGGTCAATGGTTGGCGGCCATTGTTTGCGCAGCCTTGTATCAGGGATTGGTCCTGAGACATGGGCGGATCGGGGATGCCATGGTGGCTCATGGGGTGACCAATGGTATTATTAGCGTCTACGCCATTAGTACCGGCCAGTGGCAGTTCACCTGAACTCAGCCAACCCTGATTCGAGAGCCCGCTTTCATGGAACAGAGATTCGTAGCCACTGGCGTGGAGGCATCAACACCAGTGTCGACCGGCCTCCGCTCCACGGCCCTTCCACCGTGTATCGTCTTTGAAGACGACGATTTGCTGGTGGTGAACAAGCCGCCGGGTTGGAACACCCATGCCCCGAGTCCGTATGCGGGCGAGGGAGTGTATGAATGGCTGCGCCATCGGGAACCGCGTTGGGCCGAGTTGTCAATTTTGCATCGCCTCGACAAGGATACGTCGGGATTGATGGTCTTCGGTAAAACGCCTTTGGCCAATCGGTCCCTGACGCAGCAGTTCGAAGAGCGACGGGTGGAGAAGGTGTACCGATTGCGCACGGACCGGCCTATCCAGGCCACCGACTGGATCGCCGACTGGGCCGTGGTCAGGGCCGGGGATCATTACGTGGCCCGTCCCCAGGCTGTCGGGCTTGATCCGGCGGAGACGCGCTTTCATCGAGTCGCCCATGGCAACGGTTGGACGGAGTGGGAGGCTTATCCGCGAACTGGCCGGACCCATCAGATCCGGGTTCATGCAGCTCAGGGCGGCATGCCATTGCTGGGGGATTCACTTTACGGAGGCAGCCCTGCCGCTCGTCTGCATTTGTCTGCCCATCGTCTGGCCTTCGAGCACCCGAGGACCGGAGCTCCGGTGAGCTGGTCGGTGGATCCCCAGTGGGATCACGACCCGCGGAGTCTCTTGCGCCAAGCGGTCATTAATCCCTCGGAGACCGACGCGTATCGATGCTTGCACGGAGCCTCGGATTCCGGTGGGAGTGGCTTCTACCTGGATGCCTTAGGGCCCTTTCATTTGCTTCACAGCGATTCGGATGCCCCAAGAAGCCTCGAGGTCGGCGGGGGTATCAAGGCCGTCAACCTGTACCACCGTCGACTGAACCGGAAGGTGGGTTTCTCGGGCACCGATGAGAGTTGCCCTAGGTGGGTTCGCGGTGAACAGGCTCCCGAGGCGTTCACGCTTCGCGAAAATGGGGTCCGGTATGAGATGCGATTTGATCAGGGCTACAGTGTTGGTTTGTTCCTCGATCAACGGGACAATCGCCGTCGCCTCCTCACGGGTCACATCGCCTCCGGCTTCCCGCTGCTAGAGGCTCCGGTGGCGAATCCGGAGGTGTTGAACTGCTTCGCCTACACCTGCGCTTTCAGCGTCTGCGCGGCTTTGGGCGGAGCCCGTGTGACCAGCTTAGACCTTTCCAAAAAATACCTAGATTGGGGTCGGCGCAATTTTGCACTCAATGGCCTAGACCCGTCCGCCCACGATTTCATCTTCGGTGATGTCTTTGATTGGTTGCGCCGCCTGGGCAAGAAGGGGCGGCAGTTCGATTGCGTGCTCTTGGATCCGCCGACCTTTTCACGATCTAAAGAGCGGGGCGATTTTCGGGCCGAACGGGATTATGGAACATTGGTAGCCTCAGCTGCTGCCGTGCTCAAACCTGGTGGCACCCTGTTTGCCTCTACGAACGCGGCCCGCCTGGAGCCCGAGGTCTTCCTCAGTCAGATCCGAGAGGCCCTCGCCGGGGTGGGGCGGCGTGTCCTGAAGGATCAGTATGTTCCTCAACCGTCTGATTTTCCGGTGAGCCGTGAAGAGCCCGCCTATCTGAAAACCGTGTGGATGCGAGTGGTCTGACACGGTGAATCGTGGCAGGGATCGATTCTCAAAAATAGTCACCGAAACCGCCGTTCTGTTGCGCGGACTAGGTAATGGCTATAATCTCAAGCAATGGCAGAGAAGACGTTGCTGCAGATTCCGGTCGCACAGAGGGAGTTGTTCGATAAGGGGTTGGCGGCTCTTCAGAAAAACAATCTCGATTATGCGGTGGCCTTGTTTTGCCAAGTGCTGAAGGCGGAACCGGGGTTCTATGAATGCCGTGAGGCACTTCGAGCGGCTCAGCACAAGCGAACTGGGAGTCGCGGGGGTGGGTTGTTTAAGAAATTGCTCGGGTCGGCCAACTCCCTGACCTCCGGACGAATGGCGCTCCGGTCCAATCCGTTGGAAGCGATCCTGATCGCCGAGGAAGCTCTGAATCAGGATCCCTCTAATATGCAGGCCCATGATTTGTTGGCCGATGCCGCCTTGCAGGCCCAGTTGCCTAAGACGGCGCTCCTGTCGTTGGAAGTCGCATTCAAGTCCAACCCCTCCGATCGCAAGTTGGCTGAGAAACTGGTCGAAGCGCACACCCAACTAGGCAATCACTCCCGGGCCGAAAAGCTGCTTCGAGACCTGTTGTCCGGAGATCCGGGAAACCCGGCGTTCAACGAGCGCCTTAAAAACCTGCTGGCGTTGCGCACCCTGAAGGAAGGGGGCTACGAACAGCTCTCCAGTGGAACTGGAAGCTACCGAGACGTGCTGCGGGATAAGGATCAGGCCAAATCGCTGGAGCAGGAGCAGCGCGAGGTCAAGGACGTCGATGTCTTAGAACGCCTGGTGGGCGAACAGGAAGCCCTCCGGGCGGTCGACCCTTCGAATCCTCGCGTGCTGCGCACCTTGGCCGACCTCTGCCTTAAGATGGGGGAGTTCGATCGGGCCGTTGGCTACTATGAGCAAGTCCAGATGGTGAGTGGCATGAGCGATCCATTCATCCTTCAGTGCATCCGAGATACGCGCGTGGCTCAATTCACAATGCTCGAAAAGACCTTGGATGCCCAGACCGAGGTGGGTCAGAGCGGGCTAGAGGCCTTGCGTAAACAGCGTCAGGAATACCTATTGGAGGATGCCAGACGCCGCGCGGAGGCCAATCCCACCGACCTCTTGGTGCGATTCGAGTTGGGCGAACACTACTTCAAGTTGGGGCGTTTTGGGGAGGCGGTCGCCGAATTGCAGAAGGCTCAGAACAATCCCAACCGTCGGATTGCGGCCATGGGACTGCTGGCTCGGGCATTCTTCCAGCGCGGCATGAATGACATGGCTGCGAAAAAGTTGCAGGAAGCTTTAAAGGAAAAGCCGGTTTTTGACGATGAAGCCAAGGACTTGACGTATCACCTAGGCATTGTTCTGGAAAAAATGAATCGCCCCCAAGAGGCCATTGAACAGTTCAAGCTCATCTATGAGCAGGATATTGCCTATCGCGATGTCATGGCCCGGGTCGACCAGTTCTACGCTTCTCAAAGTTGACGGTTTAAAAGCACCTCATGGGTTTAGGAAATGTCATCGTCGCCGACGGAAACGAGCACATGTCGCTCGAGAAGGTTCTGATCGTCGAAGACAACGAAGTGATTCGCAGGGCGTTGGAGATCCAACTCCAGCGTCGTCGGTTCGACGTGATTGGCGTGTCGACCCTAGCTGTTGCCCAAGATTATCTCGGCAAGGACAACTGGGATCTGGTCTTCGTCGATGTGCGACTGCCCGATGGCGAAGGGACCGATATCCTCCGGATCCTCCAGAACCGTTCGGTCAAACCCTTGGTGGTGATGATGACCGGCCATGCATCCATTGAATCGGCGGTGGCCTGCATGCGGGACGGTGCCTTCGACTACCTGATCAAGCCGTTCTCCTCGGACCAGATCGATATCACTCTCAAGAAGGCGCAGGAGTTCACTCAGCTCATCAAGGTCAATCGGTACCTCAGCCAAGGCGATCCCTCCGAGGCGACCGGTTGCGAACTGCTGGGGCGCAGCCCGGCCATGCACGCTCTCCGAGATCTCATCCGCAAGGTGGCACGGACCCAAGCGACGGTGTTGGTCCAAGGAGAGAGCGGCACCGGCAAGGAGTTGGTGTCGCGGGCCATCTACCGTGAGAGTTCTCGCGCCAATGGTCCGTTTATCAAAGTGAACTGCGCGGCGATCCCTGAAAATCTTATCGAGAGTGAGTTTTTTGGGCACGAGAAAGGCGCCTTTACCGGGGCGCTCACCAAGCGCGAAGGGCGCTTCGAGTTGGCGCACGGGGGCACAATCTTGCTGGACGAGATTAGTGAGGTGGCACCCCACGTTCAGGCCAAGCTACTTCGCGTGCTGCAAGAGCGCGAACTAGAGCGCGTGGGCGGCAATCGGTTGATTCGAGTGGATGTGCGAGTCATCGCCACAACCAACCGCAATTTGGAGGAGAGCATTGCTCGCAAAGAATTCCGCCAAGATCTCTATTTCCGGCTGAATGTTGTTCCCATCTCGGTGCCACCGCTGCGAGAGCGCAAAGAAGACATATCCTTCCTGACCGATCAGTTCATGCAGCGATTGGCCCGCAAGCACGGTGTCCGAGTCAACGGCATCTCGGCTTCCTGCCAAGCAGCACTGATGTCCCATGACTGGCCCGGCAATGTTCGTGAACTCCAGAATGTGATCGAGCGGGCCGTGATCTTGTGTTCCGATGGGGGCGAGTTATCGGAAGGTCATCTCGGATTTAATCCTTCTAGTGTCACCGTGGCTGTCGCACCAATCCCTGTGCCACGCTCTGCGTCAATTGGTGGTGCTGTCGAGATTACGCCGTCGGCTCCCGCCTCGTTTTCTGTTCCGTTTTCTAAACCGAGCTCCGCTTCGGTGGGGCAGGGGGCCGTTGTTCCGCTCGATCAGTTGGAGAAGCATGCCATCTTGCATGCGGTCGATGCTTGCGGTGGCAATCGGACTCAGGCCGCCCGTCTGTTGGGTATTAGCGTGCGGACCATGCGCAACAAGCTTCGCGAATATGGTGTGTCTCCGGTCGGGTCCGACTCTGGCTCCGATGATGGAGAGAGTAGTGCCGATGAGGTCGCTACGGGTTCGAACGTAACCGATTCGAACTTAATCCCGGGACAAGTGGCGTAATCCGGTCGACAAAGTTCGAAGTCGGCTCGATTTAAAATTCGTCTAGATTTCTTTGCGGGGCGGTCGGCTTTTTGAGGAGCGGCGCTTTACCCGGCATCTCTCCTTGGGGCCGACTCTTCAATCGCGCGAAGGAGACCCCACTCCCAGTCCTTATCGACCGCCAGTCCTTACCGATAGCCAGTCTTTAGTCTCCATCTGAGTTTTCGTAGAGGCTGTGCAGGACTTGAAGCAATCCAAGCCTCACCCGCCCTTATCGTGCCGGATCACGCGGTCCGGCACGATGAGGGGCATTTTTGAAGAAACTCAGCGCAAGAAGGCTTCGTGCAGGCCGCCGTCCACGGTGATGACTTGTCCGGTGGTTTTGCTGAGCCGTTGACTGATGAGTAGGAAGTACGCCTCGGCTTGATCGGCCGGGGTAATCGGTGACTTGGTCAGCGTCCGATCGGCATAGAACTGGGCCAACTTGCGGACCAGAGATTCGGTGGCCTCATCGTCCGTGTAGGGGATGTTGTATTTGGCCAATGATCCGATCACGCGGTCCCGGGGGAACATGGCCGATCCCTGCACCACTGTCGCTGGTGCCACGCCATTGACGCGCACCAGCGGACTCAACTCGATGGATAGTTCGCGCACCAAATGATTGGCCGCCGCCTTGGAGCAGTCGTAGGCCAGGCTACCTTTCTTGGCGACCACGGCGTTGGCGCTGGTTGTCAGCACCAGATTGCCCCGCAATCCCTGTTCCTTCCAGGTCCTAGAAGCCTCGTCGCCCACCAGGTAGCTGCCGGTGACGTTGATATTGAAGGTGAGGGCCCACTTTTCGTCCGGGATATGGCCGCTGGTGTCGCTGGGGACAAAGATGCCCGCGGTGACGCAAATGGAATCGAATCCTCCATAGGCCAATGCCACGCGGTCGAGCATAGCGCGAATGCTGGCCCGGTCGGTGATGTTGGCCGCCAAGCCGATGGCGGGACCACAACCGCTGATGCCCGTGCCGGCAACGCCGATGCCCTGTCCGAGCTTGGCGGTAATCTCATTGGCAGTCGCTTGAGCCGCGGCCTCGTTGAGATCTACACAGACGATCTGAGCGCCCTCTTTGCTAATTCGCAGCGCCGTCTCGCGACCGATGCCGGAACCGGCTCCGATCACGACGACCACTTGGCGAGCCAATTCCTTTTCGGGCGGCATGCGCCTCAGCTTGGCCTCCTCGAGCAGCCAATACTCAATGTCAAAGGCCTCCTGCTGGGGCAGGGCGATATAGCGATCTACCGCCTCGGCGCCGCGCATGACTTCGACGGCGCAGTTGTAAAACTCGGCCGTCACGCGGCTCTCCGACTTGTCCTTGCCCCAGGCCACCATGCCCAGACCCGGGATGAGGATGACCGTCGGATTGGCATCGCGCATGGCCGGTGAATTGGAGCGCTTGCAGCGCTCGTAATAAGCCGCGTAGTCCTTCCGGTACTGCTCCAGACCCGCCTTGAGCTTGGCCTTGAGGGTCGCCGCGTCCTCGGTTTGCGGATTCCAATCCACATACAGAGGCTTGATCTTGGTTCGCAGGAAATGGTCGGGGCAGCTGGTGCCGAGTTCCGCGAGGCGTGCGGCATCTTGGGAGTTGATGAAGCGCAGGATCCGTTCGTCGTCTTGCACTGTGCCGATCAACCGGCGTTGCTGACTCACCTGTCCGCGGAGCCAGGGCAGAATAGCCGCCAACCGCTCGTTGCGAACCTCTTGGGGCAAGCTCTGGTACTTGGGTCCACCGAAGACGGTCGCGTCGCCTCCCTTGGCCTGATACTTCGCTTCAATGAAAGCCGCCGCCTTTTCGATGTATTCGAGGGTGGCGAGGTAGCACTGCTTGTCGTCCTCATCCCAGGAGATGAACCCGTGCTGGCCCATCATGATGGCCTTAGCCTCGGGGTTTTTGTGGCACACCTCTTGCATCGCCAGGCCCAGTTCAAAACCGGGGCGCATCCAAGGGACGTAATCCATGGAGTCCCCGAAGATCTCCCGGGTCAGTTCCACGCAACGGCTGGCCGCGGCGATGGCGATGATTGCGTTGGGGTGCATGTGATCGACAAAACGCCCTGAGATGAAGCTGTGCAGGGGGGTGTCGATCGACGAGGCGCGTGGGTTGAGGTTGAAGGTGGTGTGGGAGTACATCGCCACCATGTCGTCCTCGGCCGGGGACTTCAGTCCCTTGTCTGCGCGGGCTGCATACACCGTTTGAAGGCCGATGAGGCGGTCCTGATAAAGCGAGCTGAAGAACTCCCGCGAGGCCGTGCGCAAATCGCCGCCAGACCCCTTCACCCAGAGGACCGTCACGTCTTGGCCGGTGAGCGGATCCTTCTCGGTGAGTTTCGAGGAGGTGTTGCCGCCACCGGTGTTGGTGACCCGCTGGTCGGCGCCCAGCTTGTTGGAGCGATAGACCAAACGGTCAGCACCGCTCAGGGCATTGGCTTCGGCGTCATTCCAGAGATTGGAAACGTGCGTGAATTGGCTCATGGCGAATTGGCTGCGATGGATCGGAAAGCAACTGTGAGGAGTCAACGCTGGAGTGCCTGCTCTCTCCGTCAAACCGAAACTTGGACTCTGAGAGCCTGTCTAAAGATCCGTTGGATGCCGTTGTGGATTTTCAGAGAGGTTTGGCGGATCCTAATTTTTATGAAATCGGCCTATGAACTGGCAATGGATCGTTTGGGTAAGACCGCAGCGCCGGCCAAGTTGACCACCGCCCAGAAAGCGGAGCTGGCAGAATTGGATTCTATTTATGCCGCAAAATTGGCGCAGGCGGATTTGTCCACCCGCGCGGCCCTCCAGGCGGCGCAGGCAGCCCGGGACATCGAGACGATGGAACTGCTCCGCCAGCGCTATGCCAGCGACAAGGCCAAGATTGAGGCCGAACGCGAGGCCAAGAAGGATAGGGTTCGGGGCGTTTAAGGCTCCGCAGTCGGTTCACTGGTCTGCCGCCCCGGTGGTGCTCCGGATCGCCCAGCGCAGTTTGGCGGCTGCCGATCGCGGGTTGGAACGGAGCTCCTCAGGTCCGGGCCGTCGGACCGAGTCGCTCACAATGGTATAGAGTCCCAGCCGTTCGCCTTCTGCGAAGGCATGCTTGACGCGACGATCTTCGCCCGAGTGGAAGGTCAGAATGGCGACCCGCCCGCCGGGCTTGAGACAGGCGGGTAATTGGCGCAGCAGCGCATCTAGGACACCGAATTCGTCGTTCACCTCGATCCGCAGAGCTTGAAAAATTCGACGGATGCGGGCATCGCCCTCGGCCTTGTCCAGCGTCCAGCGCCGTCCTCGGTAGAGTTCATGGAGCAGTCGGGCGAATTCGCGGGTTCGGGTGATCGGCTGTGTTTGCAATGCTGCGACGACGGCGTCGGACAGCGCTTCAGCCATGGGTTCGTCCGCGTTATTCCGGAGAGCTGTGGCTAGTTGCTTTGGTGTCGCACGGGCCAACCACTGCGCGGCGGAAAGCCCCTTGGTAGGGTTCATCCGCAGATCGAGCGGACCATCGTCTTTGTGGGTGAAGCCGCGAGCGGGATCGTCGAGTTGCATCGAGGACACCCCTAAGTCGGCCAGGATCCCATCGACACCGTGAATATCCAAGCTGGCCAGGCCCGCCCCCAGACCCGCGAAGTTGCTCCGGATGGGGATAAATTGGGAATCCGACCATCCGGCTTGTCGGAGTCGTTCCGTGGTCTTGGGCAACTCGACCGGATCGCAATCGAAGCCAACCAAACGCCCGTCGGTTCCGAGGCGAGTCAAGAGCTCGCGTGCATGGCCACCATAGCCGAGAGTGCAGTCAACCAGGGTTTGTCCGGGTTGAGGTTCGAGCGTCTCTAGAATTTCTGGCACCAGAACTGATCGGTGAGATCCAGCCAGTGTCTTTCCGGATGAGACAATTCGAGCAACATCTTCCGCGTACTGCTCTGGGGCTTTCTCTTTGTATTTTTCAGCGAAGTGACGCGGGTGCTTGCCGGCATAGCGGACCCGGCGTCGGTGCGTGGGAACCTCACCCGTGGACATGGCAGGTAATTGGACTGGAGTGGGTTCAGGCTGAGGCAGGGGATCGGGGAGCATGTCGGGCAAGAGTGCGGTGGCGTGACGCAAGGGAGGTTATTTCTTTCCCCCGAGAATGAGGAGGACGACCTCTCGCCCTGGAGGCAGGCAGTGGGCGAGTGGGGGAAGTTCGATAAACATAGAATAGCCGGATCCCTGCGTCGAGCGAAGGGCGGGCCGAGAACTGCCCCGTGGCGTCAGCCTCCGGCGCATTCCAATAGGTCGGCGGTGAAGGATCGGACGTCCTCCTCGCGGGTGTCCCAGGAGCACATCAAACGGCAGCCACCTTCACCAATGAAGTTGTAGAAGAGCCACCCTTTGTCCCAAAGCGCCTGGATGACCGGCTTGGGCAAATCCACGAACACACTGTTTACCTGTCTGGGGAACAAGATCCGCGCGCTCGGGCAAGTGGCAACGAGGTCGTGGAGTAGAGTCGCCATGGCGTTGGCATGAGCGGCATGGCGCAGCCAGACGTCGTCCCGAAGCATTCCTACCCAAGGGGCAGACATGAAGCGCATCTTCGAGCAAAGCTGCCCGGCCTGTTTGGTTCGGTAGGCGAATTCTTCAGCCAAGGCCAAGTTGAAGAAGACCACCGTTTCACCGACATGGATGCCATTCTTGGTGCCCCCGAAGGAGAGGACATCGACACCGGCCTGCCAGGTGATCTCTCGGGGGGCCACCCCCAAAGCGGCCACGGCATTGGCAAAGCGTGCCCCATCCATGTGGAAGCGTAGCCCGTGT
This sequence comes from Verrucomicrobiales bacterium, assembly GCA_005805505.1. Lineage (GTDB taxonomy): Bacteria > Verrucomicrobiota > Verrucomicrobiia > Limisphaerales > UBA9464 > SXXZ01. The sequence continues at coordinate 17,316 of SYMJ01000112.1, forward strand.
TTCTTGGACATGGCTCCGATGGCTCGGAGTTCTTGAGGGGTGTAGAGGGTCCCGACCTCGGTGGGCTCGGTCACTGTGACTACCTTGGGTTTCGGGTAGTGGATGTCGGTTCGGCGTCGGACCGCCTCCTCGATGCCTGCAGGGGTTAGTTTTCCGCCTTCGCCGGGCAGCAGGAGGAGTTTGGAGCCGTTGCTGAAAAATTCGGGCGCGCCGCATTCGTCTTTCTCGACGTGGGCAACCTCATGGCACAGGACGCTGTGGTAGCTTTGGCAGCAAGCCGACAGGGCCAGCGAATTAGCGGCAGTGCCGTTGAAGACGAAGAAGACCTCGCAGGGAGTTTCGAAGAGATCGCGGATCCGGTCTGTGGCGGCCTGGGTCCAACGGTCATTGCCATAGGCAGGCTCATGGTCCTGGTTGGCTTCGGCCAAGGCGGCCCAGGCTTCCGGAGTGATGCCCGCGTAGTTGTCCGAGGCGAAATGGCGCCTGGGTCCCTGAAGTTTTCCGAGAGGGAGGTTGCGAGCGGTGGGGTGCGAACTCATGCGCTCAAAGACTTAACGCCGAAGATGCCAAAACTGCAATGCAACGCCGTGTCATGGTTTTGGCAGCGGACGTTCCAGGTTGGATTCATTAACAAAAAAACCGCCGAAGGATCGAGGGGATCCGTTCGGCAGTTTGGGGCTTTTGGGCAGTTCATCGCCCGTCAGCGGTGTGATGCCTACACGCGGGGCGCGAGTTTCTTCTCGACCGGGCTCTTGGCGAGGACCGTGTAGGCCGGAAGACCATTCTTTTGAGGAACGACCACCTGGCCTTCGATCAGCGGGGCAGCGTATTCGACGAACTTCTCGTTCGGCAAGAATCCGTCTTCGCTAATCCAGTCGCGCGGGATGAAGTGCTCGACATTGGCAATGTTCTCCAGCGGTTCGAGCTGGATCTCCCAGCGGTAAGGGTTGGAAGACAGGCGGACAATCTTGGGCATCAGACCCGACTTGCCAGAGACAGCGGCGCGGACGGCTGCGGTGCCGCAGGCGAAGGCTTCATCGGCATCGGTGAGGCTGGCGTAGTGAGCGGCCGCGCGCTGAGCATAGCCGAGTTTCACCGTGCGGGTCTTGAGGTTGAGCTTGCCCTGGACGATGGATCCCAGCGCGTCGGCGGCCCCGGAGAGCACCGCATGTCCGAAGGCGTCGAGGCGGGTTTTGTCGGCGCCAATTTCTTCGCCGGCTTCGTTCTTCACACCCTCGCCGCAGACGACCACGCAGTACTTGTGTTCGGCGACCACTTCCTTGACCCGATTGAGGAATGCAGCCTCATTCAGGGGGATTTCAGGCAATACGATGATGTGCGGTGGGTTGGCCGGATTGCCCTGCTTGGCCAAGACAGTTCCAGCAGCGATCCAGCCGGCGGCGCGGCCCATCACTTCAACGATGCAGCAAGAGCCGTCATCAGTGGCCATGGAACCGACATCGAAGCCGATTTCCATCACCGTGGCCGAGTTGTATTTGATCACCGAACCGTATCCCGGGCAGTGGTCGGTGACCGGAAGGTCATTATCGATGGTCTTGGGAACACCCATCACGCGCAGGTCGTAGCCGCGCTTCACCGCCTCCAAATGGATTTTGTGCGCGGTGTCTTGGGAATCGTTGCCGCCCGCGTAGAAAAAGTAGCGAATGTTGTGGGCTTCAAAGACCTCGAAGAGGCGGTCCATGTCTTTGGCCGCTTTTTCGGGATTCTTGTTGAAATCAATCTTGTAGCGGCAGGTGCCCAATGCGGCCGCAGGCGTGTTCCGTAGGCCCTCGATCGACTTGGACCGCTCATCGTTGATGTCGATCAGATCTTCGTTGAGAATACCTAAGATACCGTTCTGGCCGCCAAAAATCTCTTCGATGCCCTCATGGTGACCGGCTTCGGTGATAACCCCGGCAATGGAGGCGTTGATGACGCTGGTGGGGCCGCCCGACTGGGCGACGAGAAGGTTTCCAATGAGTTCAGCCATACGCTTTATGTGGTAAAGCCTGCCCCCTGGAAAATCAGGCAGCAAGCCGCAATCACGGGTTCCAGCGCGTTCTGAGGCAGGATGGGTGGATTGAGGGGCTAGTGTGCTGGATTGACCGGCTTTTTAAATTCTCGCTCTCGAATCAGGACAAAGAGGATAGGGGTGACGATGAGAATGTGGAGCAGGCTGCTGACCATGCCGCCGATGACGGGTGTGGCCAGCGGCTTCATCACCTCAGCACCCGTTCGGTGACTCCAAAAAATCGGCAGAAGGGAGGCCACGATGGTGGCCACGGTCATGACCTTGGGGCGAAGTCGGAGACGTGCGCCGTCTTTCACCGCCTGGATGAGGTCGCCATGAGTAAATCGATCTCCCAATGCAGCACGACGCGTGGCCAGCATTTCCTCCAAATAGACAACCATCACCACCCCGGTCTGGATGGCGGTTCCGAACAAAGCGATGTAGCCGACCCAAACGGCGACGCTGAAATGCCAGCCGAGAGCCCATTGCAAGAACACACCGCCGGACAAGGCAAACGGGACGGCCAAGAGAACATGGGCGGCCTCGATGGCGGAGCGATACACCAGATAGAGCAGCAGGAAAATGATGACCAACACCGTCGGCACAATCTGGCGGAGAGTGCGACTGGCTCGGATTTGGTTCTCGAATTCACCGGAGTACTCGAGGGTCATGCCTCGGGAGAGGGTGGGCACGATTTCGCGGTCCATTCGCTCCTGGACCTCGGTGACAAAGGATCCGAGGTCTCGGTCTTGGACGTTGGCTTGGACAAAGACCCGCAGGCGGCCGTTTTCGCTAGCGATTTCTCCCGGTCCATCGGTGCGTTGGACTCGGGCCACCAGGGATAGTGGCACTGGGGACCCGTTGGCGGTCGGTATTAGAATTTCTCCCAACCGATCGATGTCGTCGCGTTCGGAGGCCGCTAAGCGGACCTGGATGGGCAACCGGGCCCGACCCTCGATTGCGGTGCCGACAACCGTACCGCCGATTCCCGATTCGACCACTTCGAGCACATCCTGTGCGTTGAGGCCGTATCGCGCCGCCTGCGTGCGATCGACCTCGATTTCCACGTAGGGCTTGCCTTGCACTCGACTGGCGGCGACGCCCACGGCTCCAGGAACCGAGCGGACCACGCGTTCGATTTCAAAGGCCTTGCGCTGGAGTTCTTCCAACGAGTCTCCGAACACCTTGATGCCCAATTGGGCTCGGATGCCGGTGCTTAGCATGAGAATCCTGTTCTCGATGGGTTGGAGGAACCCGGGCACATAGCCGGGAATCTCACTGAGCTTGCGACTCAACTCGCCGATGAGGTCGCGCGGCGTGACCCCGGCCCGCCATTCTGGATTACGGATGACCGTGGGAATTGGAAGGAATCCCCATACCAGACGGTTGGTCGAAATCCATTCTGGTTTGAGAGTGATGGTGGTCTCGATCATTTCGACCGGCGCCGGATCGGTTGCCGTTTCAAATCGACCGAGTTTTCCGGCCACCGTCTGGACCTCCGGAAGGGCTCGGATCACGCGGTCCTGCCAACTCATGATCTCCTTCACCTGGGTGAGCGAAGTGCCCGGCAGCAGCACCGGCATAAAAAGGAGGCTGCCCTCATTGAGGGGCGGCATGAATTCGCTACCCATGCCCGTGCCCAGGCGGGCGACGGTGGGCCAACCGGCCGATTCGAGCCGTGCCACCCAAGTTCGCGGGAGTCCCAAAGCGAGGATGATCGCCAGTGCCAGGATTAGACCCGCAGAGGTCAGGACCGTCTTGCGCCAGATGAGAGCCTGCGACAGCACGGGGTCATAGATTCGTAGCAGCCAGCGCATTAGAAAATGGTCTGCTTCGCGGTGGAACGGCCCGCGCACGAGGAACGAGCACAGGACCGGCACCAGTGTCATCGCCAGGAAGGTGGATCCGATCATGGCGAAGGTTTTGGTGAAGGCCAGTGGGTGGAAGAGTTTGCCTTCTTGACCCGTGAGCGCGAAGACCGGCACGAAGGCCAAAATGATGATGACCATGGCAAAGAAGACCGGGCGACCTACTTGGAGAGACGCATCGCGGGTGACTTGCAGCGTCTCCGCCAGGGTGAGTCGATTTCCGAGTCCTGCCCGCTGCTTGTTGGCCTCGGCCTCCTCGGCGTGTCGGAGGACATTCTCGGTCATCACAATCG
>SYMJ01000113.1 GCA_005805505.1 Verrucomicrobiales bacterium
ACCGCCGAGCGCCGCGTGAGGGCACGCGGCCTGCAAGGCGGGCTCATCGGGTGTTCCCAGTCACCCTATAGGCCGGGTCCCCCAACCGGGTGTTACCGCCGAGCGCCGCGTGAGGGCACGCGGCCTACAAGGCGGGCTCATCGGGTGTTCCCAGTCACCCTATAGGCCGGGTCCCCCAACCGGGTGTTACCGCCGAGCGCCGCGTGAGGGCACGCGGCCTACAGGGCGGGCTGTTGTTTCATGGGGACGATTGGCCTGTTTCAACTGGCAACGTGCAACCTATCTCCTTCATTCATATCCCGGTTTACAGCAACGGCGGGGTGCCGGGAACCCAACTTGGCCCACCCACATCACCGTGAAAAATCTCACCGCCATAAGACCATTCCTCGGGCCGTTTGACCAAACCGGCGCGCACAGGATTGAGTCGAACATATTCCCATTTTTGGGCCTCGCTTTCCGATGAGCGAATTCTGTGGTCATGGAAACTCTTCTGCCACCGCCAACCACGCTCGATGCGAGCCAATCCGTGTGGTACATCGGCGGGCGATCTGCTGAAGGCCGGGTCCCCCGACCCGGCGTCGGGCGTCGCGCGAATTTCCAACCCGCCGACCACCGCCTTCAGGGCCTTCATCCATTGGCCGATGGGAATGGCCTCGTGACCCATGTGCGCAATCAAATGAATGTGGTCGGGCATGATGACAAACCGGCGACCAAACCAACGGTAACGCGCCGGACTTTCGAGAAGAAATGCCACTAAGCGCGCTAAGATGATTCCATTGTTTAAGACAGGTGCGCGGCCATCCACACACACCGTCAAGAGGTAGGAGATGTTTCCATCGCAATCCGGCCAGACACGAAACAATCGACGCAATCGGCGGGGTGATGGCTCGTCGCACGCGCCGCGTGAGGGCACGCGGCCTACAGGGTTAGGCCGTGTTTCATGGGGACGGTGGTTTGGTCTCAGACGCCACGTGAAAGCAAGCGTTCTGCAGTGGGCTAGTGAAGCATTTTCTAACCCTCCCCTGCATAAACCCCGCACCTCGTACCTCGTACCCCGCAAATCGCATATCCCACCTTGCACATCAAACCTCGGGCAACCGGAAGAACGACTCTACCGGCCCGCTTCCAACCGGATGTAATGGAAGAGGTATTGCTGGGCGTAACCCGAATACGGACCAAAATAACTCTCGCTGAAGGATTCCAATTGGGCCGCGGTCACCCGCCGGGCGCGGGGGAAATACAGTTGGCTCAATGCCCGCCGGACCCACACATCAATCGGAAAGGCGTCCTGCCGACCATAGGCAAAGAGCAGCACGCAGTCGGCGATCTTGCGGCCCACCCCATGGATCTCCATCAACGCCTCGCGGGCGGCCGAAGTGTCCATACGCGCCAGCGCCTCTAAATCCAAACGCCCCTCCACCACCCGACGGGCCGCATCCAAAACGTACGGAGCGCGGAACCCCAATTTGCAGTCCCGGAGGGCTCCCTCACCGGCGGAAACAAGCGTCGCAGCCGTGGGAAATGCCCGATTCAAAACCGCCCCAGGCGGAGCCGACACCGAGTGACCCCAGCGCTCACTCAAGAGCGCCACGATTTGCCGGATTTGGACGATTTGCTTGGTCGACGAGCAGATGAAACTGGCCAGGCATTCCCAGGGTTCCTGGCGCAGCAACCGGAGCCCACGGCACCGGGCCACGGCCGAACGCAACGGAGCATCGTCGGGGAAGGTCGCGAGGATCGGTTCCAGCTCTTCATCGGCCGCCAAATGTTGCTGAAGCCAGAGAGCCTCCTCAGTGCCAGCCATCCAAGACACCGTGAGGCCGCCGGGTGCAGCCTCAACCCGAGCCCAACGATCTGCGATCACAGATTCCCAACCGTCTCCGGAGCGGATCCAACGGAAGGCCTGTCCGCATTCCAAGGTCGACCGCAAATCATAGTCTGCCACGGGCCAGAATTGGACCACGAGACGTGATGGATCCGGCGATGGGTTCACCGTTGATTGCGGCACGCGTACAGGTGGAGGCGATGAAAAACACGCCCTCGAACTTCAACATCACGAACCCCGAGATCCGTGACGCTTTCAAACCGCGCCGCCCACGAACCATCCAGCCCGGTCCGATCTTCGGGGTGGACGTACAGGACCGTGAGCCCGGGCCGCCCAGAATACCGGTATTCCGGCCAAAACCAAATTTGATTGATGGGCCGTTCAGACTCCAAAACGGTCACCGTCGGAGTCTTGGCCACCACGGGTGCAGGACCGTCCATGTAGAAACTCAACTCGCCCGCCCATCCATAATGATCGGCCACCACCATCACGAGGCGACCTTCTTTCAGGAGTTGGTCCCGCTCGGTGCGGACCACTGCGGCTGCTTCTCGATAGCCCCGCACGCGCACCAGGGGCTCGATGGCCATCGGCAGGGAATGCCCAGTGAGCTTCAGGATGAGGTTGGTTTCGTGCAGCACTACCACCAGCGGCAACCCGATGCCCACACCCCAACGCAGGAGGTGCAGTCCCATCCGACTCCCGGCCCGATGCCGCCCCTCCCACCACAAAACCGCGAACACGGCCAGCGGCGCAAAGGTGGTGGCTACCCAGTTGGGCTGAACCCGAGACCGAAGCGTATAGGCCAGGTAGAAGAGAAACACCGGCAGGCCAAAGCACAGCACATACCGCAAGGCCAGCGAACGGGTTTCATCCATCGGGGCGTCCGTTGCCACCGAACTGCGTCGCCGTCGCCAGAAACCCACGAGTGCCAGAACCACCCCCACCAAGAATACGGGATTCATGAGTCCCAAGGTGGCCGCGATAAATTCAGGCAAGAATTGCGGACGGAAACTCCACGGTTGATCCAAGCTACCCCGCTGCTGGAGGTGGATAAAGGTGATCCAACCGTGGCGACTATTCCAAAACAACACCGGCACGACCGCCACCGCGTTCATAGCCAAGGCCAGCCAAGGACCCGGACGCCGCAGATGCCGTCTCGCCGGCGGATGGATCCAGAAAAACGCAGCGAAACCCGCGATGAGGAAGGGCGAAAAGTACTTGCTCAGGAATGTTCCCATCAGCCCCACCCCGACGACCGCCCACCACCCCGTACAATCCGTCTCGAGGGCCTTCCAACCGGCGACCATGGCCAGAGTACAGAAGGCCACGGTCAGGGCATCCACGGTCAGGATGATGGATCCGACAGACAACAACGGCATGGAGGTGAGCACGGTCACCAAGAAGAAACCCGTGCGCCATCCCGCCAACCGCGCCACAAATCCAGACAATCCCCACGCGGTCGCTGCCGACAGCACCGGAGCCAAGAATCGCACTCCCAATTCGCGGTCGCCCCACAAGTGGGTGCCGATCCATTGCGCATAGGCGATGAACGGAGGTTTGCTGTAGTAGGAGAGATCCATGTGCTTCGACCAGAGCCACTGGTAGGCCTCGTCTTCGGACAATTCGATGACGGCCGAGGCCAGGTATCCGAAGCGGGCGGCCAAGAGCCCTCCAATGGTCATCCAGGTCAACCGCCGCCAATGGCCATCGAGTTCGCCCGCGCCACTCGCGGGGCTCAGCGAAACGGGTATCTCATCCACCCGAAGCAACGACGGAACGCGGCTGTGCCAGAGAGGAAACCATCGAGACCCCACGGTTCGCCACGCCGCCTCAAAGAACCTCGGCAAACACCACCCATACACGGCGCCCCAGGCCCAACCTGCCACCACATCACTGGGGTAGTGAACGCCGACATACATCCGAGAAATCCCGACGCCCGCAGCCAAAGGGAACATCACCTTCCGTGAGCGCGGATAATAAGCCGCAGCCACCATGGCTGCCCCAGCCCAAATCGCGGAATGACCGCTGGGCATAGATCCGTTCAAACCCTTTCCTGCAAGCATGCGCGTCTCCGGATGCGTCTCGTAGGGTCGTGGTCGACCCACGGTCCGCTTGAGGATGCCGGTTCCGGTCTCGCCCACGGCCAACGTGGCGGCGAGCATCAAGGCACAACAAATTCCTCGACGCCCTCCCTTCCAAAACAGGGCAAAGGCGAGGAAAGCCAACCCGGGCTTGAACAGCGGGTTGCCGCTGAGGATTGGCATGAGCACATCGAACACGGGGTTGACGATCCCGTGGTTGAACCACTGGAACAGGGTATATTCCCCGCTAGCGAACAGTTCCATCACTGGCCAAATCATGCCAATTCGACCTGGGGATGGCCAGAGACTTGACCGTCATCGGGAGCGGCCGCAGCGTCGATTGACCTCATGCGCCCGAAGGCTCCCACGGTGAAGATCCCCCTGCCCCCTGCCGACCCGGCAGAACGGGCGCGTCGGCGTCGAGCGGCCGCGGCGGCCCGATCCAGAACCATCGATCAGTGGCGCGGGCGCGGTTTCACCAGTGCCGAGACGGCCTGGAGTTCACCGGCCAAATCCATCGAAACCATCCTCCCTGGGGTCTTGGGCTACCTGCGACTGGAGCAACGGCTCGATGAATCCAAGATACAAACCATCTGGTCCCAGATCCTAGACCCCACCCTGGTGGCCCATGCGCAGCCGGCGGGCTTCGCCAAAGGTACCTTGTTCGTGAACGTCGACAGCAGCGTCTGGCTCAACGAAATCGTCCGTTATCGACGGCAAGAAATTCTCGAGCGCCTTCAGACGGCCCTCGGCAAAACCGTCGTTCAGAAGATCTCTTTCCGGGTGGGTTAATCGCCCACCGGGGCATCGGTGGCCGAGCCAACCTCCGTCTGCGGCCCTTACCACCGATCACCGATCAAACCGCTGTCGCACTGCTCTCACCGGAGAGAATTCGCGCAAAGAAACGCAGGCTGCGTTCCACATTTTGCTCCCAGTACTCCCAAGTGTGCCCACCCGGGAACTCCTCGTACTCATGGGTGACTTGGGCTTGATCCAAAGCCGCGTGCAAATCCCGGTTGTGGCCAATGAGGAAATCATCCACACCGCAGTCGAATCGAACCGGTGGCAACGACGCACGGTTGCGGACCAGCGCTTCTAGGGCGGTCGGTTCTTCCACCGTGGATTGGCCCACCGGCAGGGGCTCCGCGAGGAACGGGGACAAGGTCTTCAGCGAGGTCGCCGCCGAGTGGGCTGAAATGCCACGGAAAACCTTGGGATAGCGTGCCCCCAACCGGAGCGCCCCGAAGCCGCCCATCGACAAGCCAGAAATGAATTGCGGCGAGGCCTCAGTCACTTCAGGCACCGCCTCGCGCGCCACCAGCGGCACTTCATCGACGATCCAACGCTCGTAGTTTCCAGAAACTAGGGGCACGTAGGCCGTGCCATCGCCCCGCAATCCATCCGAGGGCATGGCCAAGGCCATGGGCGGGATCTCGCCCGCTTCAATCAGGCGCCGCGCCGTGTGATGCACCCGCCCCTTCAGAGCCCAGGCCCAATGGCTTCCATAGACCCCGTGCAACAAGATCACCAACGGTAAGTCTGCCGGCTTCGGCGTCGATGGGGCCCACAGCGTCACATCCGCCCGTCCGCCCAGCAACGTGCTGTGCACGGTCGCAAATCGCAGGCCGCCGAATTCGACCAAAGAGGGGGAGAGTTCGACAGTCCGGAACGGGCGCATCCCGAAGACTAGGGACAGTCTGGCCCACATGACAACCCGCACCGCTTGCGCCCCGGAAACCCGGAAGCCACATTGAGGCCGAATCGATGGATCCCCTTCTGAACCATCAGCCCCTGCCAGCCTACCCTCCGTTGCCCAAACCCGTGGGGCATGGCCGGCGCACGGTTCCTCGCTCGTTCCGGGATCTGACTCCGGGAGACCATTTCAATCCGCGGACCTTCTTCAGAGAAATGGTCTGGCATGCCCTCAAGACCGCGCCCATTGGATCGGTCAAGATCCCCAATTTTCCCCACCTGAAGGACGATCAAATGGCCCTGACCTGGATCGGTCACGCCTCGTTCCTCGTCCAGTTCGAAGGGCTCAACGCCATCATCGATCCCAATTTCGCCAACTGGCTCTTCCTGCTCAAGCGCCTCAAGCGACCCGGGCTCCGGGTGAAGGATTTGCCACCCATCGACCTGGTGCTGCTCACCCACGCGCACTTCGATCACTTCCACAAACCGACCTTACGCAAAATCCCCTCGCCCAAAATTGCCGTCATGCCCTGGGGCTGCGCTCCCTTGGCCCAGCGCCTGGGCTTCGGTCGCATCGTCGAGTTGAAGTGGTGGGAGAGTTTCGGTCACGACGACTGGAAAGTGACCCTTGTTCCGGCCGAGCACTGGGGAGCCCGGACCCTAGCCGACAAGCATCGGGGCTGGGGCGGGTTTGTCTTGGAGTACCGCGGGCGCACAGTTTATCACGCGGGAGACTCCGCCTATTTCCCGGGATTCCAAGAAATCGGCCAGCGGCTCAAACCTGAGTTGGCCTTGCTGCCCATTGGAGCCTATCACCCCGAATCCTTCCGCAAAGTCCACATGGGGCCCGACCAGGCGATTCAGGCCTTCCATGATCTCCATGCGAAGTGGCTGGTGCCCATGCACCACGGAACATTTAAGCTGTCGTTTGAATCGCTCGACGAACCGGCCCGCTGGATGGAATCGCTCAGCCGCGAGCACCGCCTCGAGCACCGTGTGCGCATGATGGAAGAGGGTGTCCCGGAGCGTTTCTAGCCCGACCTCTGCAACTGAGCCGGATCACTGCCCCGGAAAACCTGGGAACGGTGCAGGAGGAGGGGGCGGGATATTGCGACCCAGGCGAGAAGGGTTGGCTGGCACTGTCCCACCCAATTGATCCGGAGACGGTGATATCGACGGCACTTCGATACCACCATGGACCGCCGTCCCACCCGCCTGAATGGCGTTGGCAGCGAACGGAGTGGATTGCAGCGTGCCGAATCCTTGACCACCACTCAGGACAACTCCACCCCGCCCAATGACCGTGGGCTGTGGGCCTCCCTGAACCGACCCTGGAAAGAAGGCACCGTTCATCGCCCCAGAGTTGTTGCCCGGCTGATTCATAATCGGCGGAGGAGGTTGGTTACCCCGCAATGTGTTCGGGGGAAGACCCGGAGCCCCTGGAGCGGCCCCACCGGGTGCGCCACCGGAACCCGATACCTTCACGGCATTGTCTTTAAAATTCAGGGGGATGTCTTCGCCATTGAAGGCGATGAGCACCGTCTTTTCGACTGAATTGATGGACATCAACTTCAGGACGCCATCAGCGACGTTTACTTCATCATCCAAGATCAGGGCTCTGGGGTACTGGATTGGCTTGCCTTTGGGCTGATAGGCCACGAAGGCCCGCTTTTCGCCACGAATGCTGGTAAAACCCGTCAGGAAGAACTCCGGCCGATCCTTCGGTGGTTCCTTTTCGGGCTCAGGCGGCGGTGCCGGGGCTGCCGGCGGTTTGATGCCGAAGGCGTTGCGCTTGGGAATCCGGGCGTACCGATGAGCCAAGGCCGCCGGTTCCGCCTCTGTCTCAGGCTCGACCGATGCCTCGGGCCCGGTGGAAACCGCTTCCACTGTCGGCTCTGCCGACGGCGATGCCGCTGAATCAGCGGAGGCTTTCGAATCCTCAGCCCGGACATTATCAGCCCGGAAATTACACGCCATGACCGCAAGAAATCCAGCAGCCACCACGGCGGCTCTTCGGTATATCCAAGGATGCTGCCTGTGAGCAGCTCCCTGCTGGGACATCGACATGTTCTCAAGAACACCGGATGTGGCAAATGGTTGCAGCATGGAGGAAGTCTGTTCCCAGCCCAACTGGGGGTAATAGCATTTGCCGATTCCAAGGCCCGTGCCCGGAGAAGATTTTTCTGAACAAAATCAAACTTGGACACACAAAGTAGGATTCTGGCGAGATCCATGCGCACACCGAGTCGTCCATCGGAGTCAATTTCGCGTCGACAAACCCAAGCTCCCTCCGCTCCAATTACAGACTATCGGGTCAGTCCGCAGGGAGATCGCTCCCCAGACGGCACCACGACCGATTCGATCCTTCGAATGGAAACCACACATTCTTCCAGACAGCCCACCTCGGCCCAGCTCGCCCCCAACGCGCCGACGGCCGAACCCAACGGTCGATTATTTCGTCCGATGGACTGGCTGACCTTCGTCTTGGTGACGCTGTTTGTCATGGCCGGTTACCTGTACACCGTCGCTCCCGACCTGACGCTGGAAGACTCCGGTGAATTGGCTGTGGGCTCGATGTATGCGGGCGTCCCCCACCCTCCCGGTTATCCGGTGTGGACGATCTACTCCTGGCTCTTCACCAAGATCCTCCCGTTCTCGAGCATCGCTTGGCGGGTGGCGGTTTCCTCGGCCGTGGCCGCAGCGCTTTCAGCCGGCCTGACCGCGTTGCTCATCTCCCGCGGATCCAGCCTGATCCTCGAGGGCATCGACCTGTTCAAAGACCTGCCGCGACGCACGGAAAACGCCATCACCTTCGTGGCGGCCTGGGTCGGCGGATCGCTGCTGGGCTTTAATGGATTCATCTGGAGCCAGGGCGTGATTGTCGAGGTGTATACTTTGGCCGTTCTCAACCTCGTGGGCATGTTCTATCTGTTGCTCATGTGGATGTACCGGCCGGACCGCCGCCGTTACCTGCACTGGGTCTTCTTCCTCTTCGGACTGTGCCTCTGCAATCACCAGACCCTAATCGTGGCTGCTATGGGCATCGAGGTGGCTATCGCGGCGGCTGACAAGCGCCTGGGTCGGGACTTTTTCCTCGGCAACACCATCATCTGGCTTCTGGGCTTGCTGGCCCACTTCGCCGGCAAAATTCATACCTTCGAGGGCAATTTGCCGGTCTTCATGATCTACAATCTCGTCGGCCTGGGATCGTTGGCTGCGATGCTCTGGCTGGCCTCGGAAACCGGCAAACTCGGCGACCAACTTCACGTAGTGCTCTTAGCCGGCGCGGCCTTCGCCGTGGGTGCCGCCTTCTACTTGTACATGCCCATCGCCTCGGCCTCGAACCCGCCCATGAACTGGGGTTACCCGCGCACCTGGGAGGGCTTCGTCCATGCCTTTACCCGGGGCCAGTATGAAAAGACCAACCCGAGTACCGATCCGGTGGTGATCTTCCGCCAGTTGTGGATGTACGCCCAAGGGGCCCGCGAAGAATTCAACTGGGCTAATCTCCTCGTGGGTCTCGTACCCTTTGCCTTCCTCAAGAAGATGCGCCTCCGCGAACGGGCTTGGCTCATCGGCCTCTCGGCGATCTACCTGTGTCTGGCGGTCCTCCTGCTAATCCTCCTCAACCCCGGCATCGACAAGTCGGCCAAAGAGTTGGTGAAGGTCTTCTTCACCACTTCCCACACCGTCATTGCGCTGGCGGTCGGCTACGGCCTGTCGTTGGTGGCTGCATTGCTGGTAACGCAATACAACAAGGGAAACACCCGTTTCTTCATGTGGGTGGGCGGTGCGGTGGCCTGTGCCTTCAACCTGTACGAATTTGTCGATATTTATCTAAGTACCAATTTCACCATTCTGCGGGTGGCAGGAGCCTTGAGTTTGACTCTGTCGGTGGCATTCACCGGATGGGTCGTTCTCAACCGTGAGAAGCTTCGCATCGCACCGGTTTTAGTTATCTTCGCGCTCATTCCCTTCGACTCGATTCTCTCGCACTGGGGTGACAACGAGCAACGCGGCCACCTCTTCGGCTACTGGTTCGGTCATGACATGTTCGAACCCGGCCGCGACGCCGGCCACGGTAAGACGCCGAAGGGCACCAACGGTGTTGCCCTCTACCCGGCCATGGCCCCGCATGCCGTCCTCTACGGCGGCACCGATCCAGGGCGCTTCTGCCCAACGTACATGATCTTCGCCGAATCATTCACCCCGGCTCAGCACCGCTTGGACCCCGGATTCGACCGCCGTGACGTGTACCTCATCACGCAGAATGCCTTGGCCGACAACACCTACCTGGACTACATCCGCGCCCACTACAACCGTTCTGACCAATACCAATACGACAAGCCGTTCTTCCTCGGCATGCTCAACGACGCCAAGTCGGAGGCCCGGGGCAAGACCAACACGATGGCCTCGCTCTTCGCGCCGCTCGATCGCGCGGTCCAGGGTCTCGGAGCCTCGATCGAGGAAGACCGCCGGGCCGGTGAATCCCTCTTCAAAGCCGACCACTTCAAGGACTTCGCCGCGTTCACCGCCAAAGTCACCGCGGGCACCGATCCGCTGTCCAAGCACCTGAAGACCTCACTAGGCACGGCCTCCACTCCGCAGGCGGTCGCCGACAAATTGAACCAACTTCTGCGCGGCCCTTCGCTGGCCGAAGACTCCGCCCGGTTCGCCACGGTGAAACTCTCCTCCCATGTGCAGGCCTTCGCCGTCCAGAACCCGCCGACGCCCAATCGCATTCGCCTGAACCGGTTGCTGCTGGAGAGCGCCTACCCTGGCCTCTTCACCGCCAGCCCCGGCGGGCTCTATCCTGACCGGGAAATCCTCTCGGCCACCCCCGAAGACGCGAGCAAGGCCTTTTCCGAATACACTATGGATGCCGCCAAGCGGTACCCTAACAATCTGAAGCCCGGCGAACAGGTGTACACACTGCCCGACGGGCGCATCTCAGTTTCAGGCCAGGTGGCGGTCATGCAAATCAATGGCCTGCTCACCAAGGTGATCTTCGACAAGAACCCCACGCACGAGTTCTACATCGAGGAATCCTTCCCGCTCGACTGGATGTACCCGCACCTGACGCCCTACGGAATCATCATGAAGATCGAGCGGAACTCGGTGCCAGAGATCACCGAGGACATGGTCCGTCGCGACCACGAGTACTGGAGCCAGTACTCCGAGCGCTTCATCGGCAATTGGATTACCTATGAAACCCCGGCCCGTGAAGTCTGCGACTGGGCGCTCAAGACCTATTTGCAACGCGACCTGACCGGCTTCAAGGGCGACCCGGCCTTCGTCCGCGATGACAACGCCCAGAAGTCCTTCTCCAAATTGCGTAATGCCATCGGAAAGTCCATTTACGCGACGCGGATCAACACGCCACCTGCGAGCCCGCAGGTCCAGCAGCGGATGATCAAAGAGGCGGAGTTCGCCCTGAAGCAGGCCTTTGCCTTCTGCACGTACAGCCCGGAGACCTTCTTCAACTACTCCCAATTGCTGGCCACGATCGGCCGCTACGACGACGCGCTCATGGTGGCCAAGACCTGTGAAATCTTCGATGCCGACAACCTTGGGATCCGCAACCTCGTCGAGCAACTCGAAGGCATCCAAAAGGGAGCTGCACCGACCGCCAACGCCCAGACCAAAGCCAGGGCTTCCGGACCCAATGCGGACGCCAAGTCCGTGTTTGATCTGGCCTCGGCGTATTTCTCAGCAGGACAAAGCAACCAAGCCGTGGACGCTCTAGAAGTCTTGCTCACCAACAGCAGCACCCGGCCCGAAGTCTTTCTGTCGCTGGTGGACGGCTACCGTCAACTCGGTCGGGTGGACAAGGTGGAAAGAGCTCTAGCCCGGTACACCTCGGCCGAACCCACCCGCCCCGAAGGGTGGTACGACTTGGCAGCCGTCCGGATCGCTTCCGGCCTCAAGGACAGCGGAGTCGAATCTCTGCAGAAAGCCTTGGCTCTGAGCGACGCCCGCCTCGCCCAAGACCCTAAGGCCATCGACTTGCGCAAGCAGGCCGCCCGAGATCCACGCCTCAAGGGCATCCTCTTGCCGAAGTAGTCCACGCTAAAAAACACCCTACCCAAAAATCTGCCTTGCGCGGGCGTTGGCTCACCCCAACCTCGCGCCCGATTTTTCAAATGAACTATTCGATCGCGCGCCGCGCCGCCTCGCTGTCTCCATCCCTCACCCTCGTCATTGATTCGAAGGCCAAGGAAATGAAGGCCAAGGGCGAGGATGTCGTCGGCTTCGGAGCCGGTGAACCCGACTTCGACACGCCCCAGCACATCAAGGATGCCGCCGCCGCCGCTCTGGCTGCGGGCTTCACCAAGTACACCCCGAGCAGTGGCATCCCGGAACTGCGCCAGGCCATCGCCGACAAGTTCCTCCGCGAGAACGGCCTGACCTACAAGCCTTCGCAGATCATTGTCAGCAACGGCGGCAAGCACTCCTGCTACAACGTCATCCTAGCCACCTGCCAAGAGGGCGACGAAGTGATCATCCCGTCACCCTATTGGCTCAGCTACCCGGAGATGGTGAAGCTGGCGGGTGCATTGCCGGTCATTCTGGAGACCACCGACCAGACCGAGTTCAAGGTGACCCCGGCGCAATTGCGCGAGGCGATCACCTCTAAGACCCGTCTCTTCATCCTCAACTCGCCGAGCAACCCGACCGGCAGCGTCTACACGCCCGACGAGATTAAGGCCTTGGGCGACATTTGCGTCGAGAAGGGTGTGCTCATCATGAGCGATGAGATCTACGAGCACCTGACCTATGACGGAGCCCAGGTAAAGAGCGTGGCCAGCTTCAGCCAGGCTCACTACGACCACACCATCATCGTCCACGGATTCGCCAAGGCCTGGAGCATGACCGGATGGCGGCTGGGCTTCCTGGCGGCACCGGAACCCATCGCCAAGGCCATCGACGCCATCCAGAGCCACAGCACGAGCAACCCCTGCTCCTTCGCCCAAAAAGGCGGCGTTGCAGCCCTGACCGGATCGCAGGCCCATCTGCCCGGCTGGCTGGCCGAGTATGCCCAGCGCCGCACCCGCGCCTGGGAAATGCTCAACGCCATGCCCGGCGTTTCGTGCGTGAACAGCAAGGGAGCCTTCTACCTCTTCCCCAACATCTCCAAGACCGGCCTGAAGTCGGCCGACTTCTGTGCCCGTTTGCTGGAGCAGGAAAAGGTGGCAGCCGTCCCCGGCATCGCCTTCGGTGCCGACGACTACATCCGCATTAGCTACGCCACGAGCCTGGCCAACATCGAAAAGGGCCTCGGCCGCATGGACCGCTTCGTGCGCTCGCTCTGAGCACGGGCTCCAGTCTCCCGCTCAGACGGCAAATACGCCGTTAGCACCGGACCGATCTCAATGCGTCTCGACAGGCCGGATTCCCCGAGGATCCGGCCTGTTTTTAATTTTAATCCCCGTCGCCCTCCCGCGGCTCAAAGGCGGAACGAAGGCCTTCTCCCACCCCGTTCAGAGCGGCCAAGAGCAAAGCCATGAGACCAGCGGGAAAGACCAGCAACCACCAGCGCACCCGGATCGGGTTAAGTTGCGAAGCTCCATCGGCAATTAAAGTGCCGAGACTGGCTTGGGGTGGCCGCACTCCGAGCCCGAGAAAACTCAGAAAGGACTCGTAGAGCACCACGGCCGGTACCGTGAGGGTAAGATAAACGAGGACCACCCCGGCGAGGTTGGGTAGAAGGTGCCAAAGCATCAGGCGGACCGGGGAAACCCCGATGGATTGGGCGGCCAAGATGAACGGTCGTTCCCGAAGACTGAGCACCTGGGCCCGGACGACGCGTGCCATGGTCAGCCAAGACACCGAACCCAAAGACACCATCATCGCTGCCAATCGAAAGGCTGGAATCGAGGCAGGCCACCGCTCCGAGAGCCATCCGACACAGCGGGTCTCGAAAATCGTCAGGGTCAGCATCACCCAGACCACCGTGGGCAAGGCGTAGAGCACGTCGACAAAGCGCATCATCCAGGCGTCCGTGCGCCCGCCCCGCCATCCGGAAACCAGCCCCCACGTCACTCCAATCAACAAGCTAACCCCGGCTCCAACCGCACCGACGAGGAGCGAAATGCGAGTTCCCACGAGCACTCGGGAAAACAGGTCCCGACCATGAATGTCGGTGCCCATCCAATGCGAAACGCCGGGCGACACGAAGGGCGAATCGCTCCCCTGATTCGGATCGGTTGCCAAGACCCCAGGGCCGAGCACCGACACCGCGGCGATCAACAGCAGAAAGACAACGCCGCTCACCCCCATTCGGTTGCGGAGGAAGCGTCGCAAGGCCAGACGCCCCGGACTGGAAGGATCCGTGTTCATGACCGAATGCGGGGATCCACCCACCGCAACAATAAATCCGACATCAAGTTCAAGACCTGAAGCAGCACGGAGTAGAACAACACCATGCCCATCATCATGGTGTAGTCGCGGCTGAAAAAGCTGTTGATGAAGAAGGCGCCCGTTCCTGGGATCTGAAAAACATTCTCCACGACAAAGGAACCCGTGAGCAAGTCGGCCAGCATCGGCCCGGTATAGGAAATAACCGGCACCAGAGCGACGGGCATCACATGCCGCAGAATCACCGCCGTCTCACTCAACCCTTTGGCGCGAGCGGTCTGCACGTGAGGACTCCGGAGAACTTCGATCATCCCCTCGCGCATCCATCGCGCCACGCGGGCGGCGAAGTAGAGCCCCAAGGTGAGCGTGGGCAGCACCGCGTTTTGCCACGACCCCCACAGCGCCACGGGAAACCACCCGAGCCACAGACCGAAAACCAATACCAAAAGAGGCCCTAGAACAAACACGGGCACGCAAACCCCCACCAAAGTTAGCCCCGCTGCGGCGTAATCCGCCCAACCACCCCGCTTCAACGCCGCCAGAGCCCCCAATGGAATCCCTAAACCGATCGCCACGCCGAAGGCCATCGCTCCCAGCGACAAGGATACCGGCACCGTCTGACCCAGCAGGTCGTTGACGGAATGGTCGCGGTACTTGAGCGAGGGCCCGAGGTCTCCCCGGATCACATTCCCGAGGTACCGCTCGTACTGCCGCCAGAGGGGTTCGTCCCAGTGATAGCGTGCCTTGAGAGCCGCCTCGGCCTCGCGGGAAGCCGGCGCGCGCTCCCGATGGAAGGGACCGCCCGGGACCGCCCGAAGCAGAAAAAAACTCAATGTCGCCACCATCCAAAGCAGGACGGGAATTAAGGCCAATCGCGCCATCCAGGGTCTCATGGGCGGATCCTCCTCATGGAAAAGAACGGATGCTCATCCATCCGATTGGGCCAAATTCCGCCAACTTTCCGGGGATCGGCCGCATAAAGTCCCACATGACTGTAGAGGCCGGTCACCGGCACGGCCTCTACCACGAGAAGGGTCTCGGCCTCCCGAAGGATCTCGAGCCGACGCTGGGGATCGGCCTCGGCAGCCGCCGCTTGGAGCAATCGATCATACCGAAGATCTTTCCATCCCGTCCGATTGTTGCCGCTGTCGGAGAGGAAGCAGTCGAGGAAGGTCATCGGGTCATCGTAATCGCCGACCCAAGATCCGCGGATGAAGTCGTAGTTCAGCGCCGACATCTCGGTGAGGTAAGTCTTCCACTCCAGCGGGCGCAATTCGACCCGGATCCCCAGGTGTTCCCGGAGCATGGACTGGATTTCCACCCCGGTCTGTTCATAGATCCTCGACCCGACATTGAAGGTGTATTCAATGGCTGGAAACCCCCGCCCTTCGGGATATCCGGCCTCGCCCAGGAGGCGTCGTGCAGTCGCCGGGTCGTAGGAAAGCCCCGCAGGGGGTTGGTATCCTCCGGTTCCGGCCGGCGTCACCGCGGCGCTGGGTCGCTCACCCATCCGAGTGATGTGCGCCGTGATTCGGGATCGATCCAAGGCCATAGCCACGGCGCGGCGAACTCGGGCATCCTGAAAGGGTTTGCGCGTGGTGTTGAAGCGGATGAAGTCCTGACCCAAGTAATCGAAGCGGTGAAAGTCGGGGCGAGCGGCCAACTCCGGCCCCAGCTCGCCGGGGATGATCTTCCGGTCAGAAATGAGGTCTACTTCGCCGTTCAGAAACAAATTGAGCGCGGTCGAGGGATTGTCGCCGCTGAGGATGTCGATGCGCTCCGCCGTCACCTGGGCGGCATCCCAGTACTGGGGATTCCGGCGCAAACGGAACCGATCGTTCACTCGCCAACTCAGGAGCTGATAGGGACCGCTGCAGGGCAAGGGTTCAGCGCGAATCCAATGATCGCCCCACCGTTCTACGGCCCGCCGAGGCACCGGAAAAAACACCCGGGAGGCCATCAATTCCAAAAAGTAAGGGGTCGGATTCTCGAGATGAACACGGACCGTGTGAGCATCGAGTGCCTCAGCTCCCAATTGGGAGGCATCGCGAAGTTCACCATTTACGATGGCTCGACCCTTCCGAATACAGAAGAACTGACTCGCGTAATCGGCCGCCGTCGCCGGAGTGACAGCCCGTCGCCAGGACCAGACCACCTCATTGGCCTCGATGGGTTCTCCGGTGGACCAGCGCGCCTCCGGCCGCAGAAAGAACAAATAGGTCAACCCATCGCTGGAAATCTCCCAATGCGAGGCCAACCCCGGCATCGCCGTGCCATTGGTCGGATTAAACCGGGTCAAACCTTCAAACAGCGCCGAGGCGATACGCCCATCGGCCTGACCCGTTAGAATTTGCGGATCGATGGTCTCCGGCTCCGGACCATTGTGCAGGACTAGATCGGCCCGTTCCAACGGCGAGCAACCCGCGAGAACCCACGCACCCACACTCAAAACCACGCCGAGAGCGCGAACCGCGAGCCAGCGCCTCAAGGATTCAAACAGCCCGGCCCAACAATGCAGGCAACAAAAAACCCCCGTCTTGCGGACGAGGGCATTTTGTTGAACCAAACTGTGGATCACTTTGCAACAGGGGCAACAACAGGGGCAACAACTGGGGCAGCAGCAGGAGAGGCAGGCGCCTTCGGGGCCGCGTTCGTCGGGGTGATGAGGGTGTTAACTGCGGACGCAGCCGAAGAGGCAGGAGCTGCTGCTTCGGAGCGGCTGACCGCCTCGCGCACCGCTTTAGCCGCGGAACCAGAGCTGTTCTTCATGTTACCCAACCAAGCCAGAAGGATGCAGAGGCCTAGAAAAATGCCACCGGTCCACTTGGTGATGCTAGTCAGCGCGCTACCAGCACCGGCACCCAACAGGGTATCCACCGCGCCGGAACCGAACGCCATGCCCATGCCAGCCTCTTTCTTAGGAAGCTGGATCAGAACCAGCAGCCCCAGAAGAAGGCACACCAGCACGAGGAGGAAACTCAAAAGACCAATCAGAATACCCATGATATTAAAAAGTTGGGGGAGGAGTTGAAGTCGGAGAAAAGACTCAGATCGAGTTTTTGATGATTTCCACGAAACCCTTGGATTCCAGAGAAGCACCACCGACCAGCGCGCCGTCGATATCGGGCTGCTGGAGCAGTTCGCGGGCATTGGAGCCCTTCACACTGCCGCCGTACTGGATGCGGACGCGGCGGGCAATGGCCTCACCGTGCATCGAGACGAGCACCTTGCGAATGAATGCGTGAACTTCTTGGGCCTGAGCGCTGGAGGCCGTCTTGCCGGTGCCAATGGCCCAAACGGGCTCGTAGGCCAGCACCGTCGATTCCACCTGCTCGGCCGTAAGACCTGCCAGGCTGCCGCGGAGCTGAGTCTCGACCACCTTCTCAGTAATGTTCGCCTCGCGCTCGGCGAGGGTCTCACCGACGCAAACGATCGGAATCAGGTTGTTTGCGTGGGCATTGGCGGCCTTCTTGGCGACCAGGGCGTCGGACTCTTTTTGGAACTGACGGCGTTCGCTGTGACCTAAAATCACGTAGCGCACCGACAACTCACGGAGCATGCCTGGGGCGATCTCACCGGTGAAGGCGCCGTATCCTGAGTCGCTGAGGTTCTGAGCACCCAGACGGATATTCGAACCCAACACGAGCTTGGAGACGTCGGAAAGGGCCGTGAATGCGGGGCAAACCACCACATCCACTTCCTTCACCGCGGCCAGCTCGCGAATCAGGTCCATGACCAAGGCCACAGCCTCGGAGTTGGTTTTGTTGCTCTTCCAATTACCAGCAACGATCAATTTGCGCTCTTTATCCATGCGAAGCAGAAAAGCAACATTAGCCACCGCCCCGTTGACGTAAAGGGGGAAAAGGCACCCAACCCGCCAATCCTCGACCGACTTCAGCCGACATCTCCGAAAAGGGGGCGGATCTCCGAGACGCCCGCACGTTACATTGGTGTTTTCGGATCACCGACCGCCCGGTGAGGGCACCGGGCCTACAACACGTCCAGACCGCCCGGTGAGGGCACCGGGCCTACAACATGTCCGTTGCCAAC
>SYMJ01000114.1 GCA_005805505.1 Verrucomicrobiales bacterium
ATGGCGTTGGCGCCTAGCTTGGATTTGGTCTCGGTGCCGTCGAGTTCGAGCATGATCTAGTCGACCGTGAGTTGGTCGAAGGCGTCGACTCCGGCGAGGACCGGGGCGATTTTGTCGGTCACGTTCTTGACGGCCTTGGTGACACCCTTTCCGAGGTAGCGCTTTTTGTCGCCGTCGCGCAGTTCGATGGCTTCGTGCTCGCCGGTGCTGGCGCCGGAGGGGACTGCGGCGCGGCCGACGGCGCCGGAATCGAGGAGGACATCAACCTCGACGGTGGGATTGCCACGGGAGTCCAGGATCTCGCGGGCTTGGATATCAACGATATTGCTCATGTACGTGTTCAGGATTCGTTCCGAAAGGCAGAGGGAACCGCACACGCTCACGAGCGTCAAGGAAGCCCGCGCTTTGTTGCGTTCGCTTTGCTGCTGGCAAAAGGGGTCGGTCCCACCTATTTACACAAAAGGTGCCAGTCTTGACTGTTTTATAGATTCTTTGTGGCCGATGAATTGGGGGGTGAACACCCAAGAGCCGATCCCACAGAAATCGTTCCGTCGATCATCATTCGACCGATCGGCGGAGTCGCTCCAAGTGCACAAGAGCTTCCGGTGCCTCCTTCAATTCCACCAGCGGCTTAAGTTCCTTAAGGATATAATCCCAATCCAAACGGTCACCTTGGCGGACCAGCACATTTTCGATGTCCATCCAGTCTTTGGAACGACCGGCAAAGGCCTTCAGCACCACAAGGTCGTCGGCTTGGCACACTTGGAGCGAAATACCGGGCAAAAACTCCCGCAATACTGCTCTCCGACACAATGATTCCTCAAACGGAAACCCTGCCAACGCCACATCAATGGGAATGCCTTCCGACGTTCCTCGGCAAACTCGGCAGCGTCTGGAATTCGCGGTGCAAACCTCGAAAGAAACGCCTGAATCACCGGGGTTTCGTTCCCAAAGCCGCAGAAGAGCGTGAGGTCCACGTCTTCGGTGACGCGAGGTTCACCCCAGCACTGAACCGCCACCCCGCCAATGAATGCGAAGGGAAAACCTCGTTCACGGCAAAGCTCTTGGGCGGCAACGGCCGCATTTATCCATGCAAAGCCGGTCTGCATTTGAGGAAGAACGCTTGCTGAGCCACAAGCCCTGATGACAACCGAGGACGTCCCATGTGGCGGGCCGATTCGAATGCTCCAGCCAACCGTTGCAACGACTCCACGGTGTCGGTTTTACGGAGCGCCTCACGACGCAACTCATCCATGATCGCGCCGGTTTCGGCCCAGGATCGAACCCACCGTTTGCCGAGCGCGACCTGCTCGGGAGTCCAGTTGGACAGTGGGTTTGGCTCACTCATGGCATGAAACTCTAGGGTTCTGATGCGTGAAATCCGAGCTCTCGATCCGACTGTCGATCCGGATCAGGCGATTAGAACACCGTGCGCCCCCGCCGCTCCGGCAGTGCCGAAGGCTCCTGCGGCCCCGGCCACCCCAGCTGCCGCCCAAGCGCTAAAGCTTACTGACGCGGCGGCGCGTCTTGGTGAGGCCCTATGCGGCGTTCCTACAGAACGCAATCCTTCCACACACCCATACCCGGGGTTGCACCCCGGGCTGGTATGCAGTGCCCCGTTGGGGCACCCACTTGAATCGTCGCCGGCCTTATCCCGACCCGTTGAGGCACCCCCAATGAATCGTCACCGGCCTTGTCCCGGCTTGGTGGAGCAACCCCAATGAATCGTCGCCGGCTTTATCTCGCCCGGGTGAGGCTCTGCTCTCTGCTGTCTGGGGAAAGGCTGTGTGTGCGGGGTGGGCAGGTTTTGGCGACAGGCTGCTGGGAGGGACAGGCTGCTGGGAATAGGGGGGCTTTTCGTTGAAATACTAATGGCTGGGGCGGGCTGCTCGCCTGAGCTCGGGCTCTGCTGGGGTTGGTGAGGTGAGGTCTTTCGAGGCGTCGGTCGTTGGGAAACTGCCGGGCCCGGCTTGACCTGAGGCCTGTTTTCCCGGACACCGGGTGCGGTGAGGAACATCGTCTATTTTGATCTCGAGACGCAGAAGTCGGCCGACGAGGTGGGGGGGTGGTCAAATATCCGGGATATGAAGATGAGCTTGGGGGTGACTTATTCCACGACTCGCGGTGGCTATGAGATCTATGCCGAGAATCGGGTCGATGACCTTATCCGTGAACTCCAACGCGCGGACTTGGTGGTGGGCTTTAATAATCTGCGCTTCGATTACGAGGTGCTCCACGGGTACACGGTGTTCGATCTCACTCAGTTGCCTACCCTCGACATGCTGGTGGCCTTGGTGGAGAAGCTGAAACATCGGGTTGCGCTCGATTCGATTGCCGAGGCGACCTTCGGTCTGGGGAAAACGAGTGAGGGACTTCAGGCCATCGAGTGGTTCCGTGAGGGAAAGATGATGGAGATCGCTGAGTACTGCTGTTTCGATGTGAAGATCACGAAGATGGTCCACGAGTTCGGACTCTCTCAGCGTCAATTGTTCTACAAGAATCGGTTCGGGGCGAAGTTGAGTGTGGCCGCTCCGTGGTGAGCGTTAGGCCCATTCGGAGGACGTTGAGGAAGACGTTGCTGCGAATCGTGGGTTAGATCCGGATGGGGTTTCTGTGGGGAAGTGTCAGTGACGGTGTGAAAACCGCTGAAACCGGCCGGTGTGAAAACCATTGAGCCCAGAAACTCAACGGATCATCGATCCGGCCTGAGTTGGTCGGTTGGCCCAACGAATTCTAATCAACTCTGGTGAGCCTCCGACGTATTCGGCTTCCTCTGGAAGAAGGAAGAAACGCGGGTAATCATCCGGAGAGAAAATGGATTCGAGGATCCGGCAAAACCGTGGATTTCAAACCGGCCACTTTCCGTGGATTCTGGAACGTTGCTGAGAGAGAAGACAGGCGTTGGATTTAAGCGCGGTTGTATCGATCGCGTTGTCGATTCCGTTTCAGCGGTTTGGGTTTGCTTCGAAAAAGACCTGAAATTCTTGGCGATCGAGCTCTTGGTCGCCGTTCTGGTCCCAATCTCGGAGGTCCGCTTTGGGGCCCTGCCAAAGTCTCCACTCTACGAGGTTGATCTTGCCGTCGCGGTTGAGGTCCCGGCGTTGTAGGGCCAGCGATGCCGGATTGCCAGGTACTCGGTTGCTGGGGATCGGTGGGGTGTTGGTCCGTGGGGGCAATGGGGGACGGGTGGTCGAGGACGGGCTTGCAGAGTTTGTCGAGAGGGGCGAAGCCACCAGGGGTGCGGTGGTGAGGGGTTGGGCGGGAGCGGAGGCTGGCGGGGCGATGCCCAAGACCACAGGGGCCGGAACGGGAACGGGAACGGGCGGGGGCGGAGGCACGATCGAGGCTGGGGGCTCCAGATTGAGGGGCGGTGTTGGGGTCTGAATTGGGCTTGGGCTTGGAATGGGGGCCGGGGTCGGGGTCGGGGTCGTCGGTGTGCCAGGTGAAGGGGCGGTCGACCCTGTTCGTTCCAAGAGCGCTGTGGCTAAGCCGGTGAAGACGCTCTCAGGATGACGAATGATGAGACGACGGAGGTTGAGAGCCAATTGATCCGATTGGTTCAATCCGATGGGATCAAACGACATGGCCCGGAGAAACCATTGCTCATCCGTCAGGGAGTCGCCTTCGGTCCAACGGAGGACGTTGGCGTAGTCTCCGGAGAAGAATGCGAAGACGGTTCGTTCAGGAATAGGCAAGGCCGCCACTTTCATGCGGATGTCTTCGGCATCCAAGGTGTCGGGACTCCAGCGGGTCGATGGGATGGAGAGTAATGCCGATTTCTCGACGGCGTAGAGCGGTGTGGCTCGGGCAAACTGAGTGTCGGCACCGATCCACAAATAACGGTCATCGACCGCCAGGGTGGTGACCGGAAAACCCAAGGCGAACCAACCAACCCATTTACGACTGCCCGGGTGGAAGAGGAGGATTCGGGAACGCATCGGAAACACGGGGTCGGCGGTTGCAACCCATAGGAAGCCGTGGTCCATGGCCAATGCCCGGACTCCGCTTGGGATTCGGCTCAGGGGAGTGACGGCATCGATAGGGCGCCCGGATTCGCGGGCGTTGCGTGCCAGTCGTGATCGCAGCTTCATGCGTTCCCGGATGCCGTCAGTCACCCGATCCCGGGCTGCTTCGATGGCGGCCGCGGTGGGCTGCATGCCCGCTGCGATGGGGATTCCGAGGCCGCCGGGAACGCTTACCGTGCCGGCACGTTCGCGGAATTGAGAGGTGCCCGTCTCGGCGTGGAGAAAGCCGAGCCCGGCATCGCTGCCAATCCAGAATCCGCCCTCGGCATCGGGACAGACGGCGAAGAGGCGGATGGGGTCGAGTTCCGGCGAGCGGGGCTTGAGGGCGGTGGGCAGTGTGGTCCAGCGCGGGGCATCGGCCTGGCGGACGGCGACTCGCCGGTCGGTGGCCGCCAGTAGCCACTCGCCTGAGCCGGCTAAGAAGCGCCAGGCGGAGGTGTCGCGGGTATCCGGGGTGGGTGGTGAGGCGTCGAGCCGGAAGAAGGTGCGCTCATCCGGCGACAAACGGAACAGCGACCCGGAGTCGCCCAGGGCGAAGAACCCTCGCCGGGTCTCGGCCACGGCCGGAGGTTGTGGGCTCGTGATGCCTTGGGCGGAGCCGAACGGGTCCACGGCGAAGGTGCCCGCATCCATGCGTGCCAGGCCTCCGTCGATCATCAGCCAGAGTTGCTTGCCGCGGGTCTGCAGGCCCGAGACCGCATGGACCTCCAGAACTCCGGTGGCCGGATCGATGCGGTTGTCTCCGGGAAGGAAGCTCCACAGGCGGCCGGCCGTCGGAGGGAGGTTGGTGTCGCCAAAGGGGTGGGCGGAGATCCATAAACGCTCTCCGGCTGTGGCCAGCGCGTGGATGTAACCCATCGGTTTGGTATCCGGGAAAGCCACCGGAATGACCCGGACTTGTGGAACCGAGGGAATCCATTCTAAGGGGCGCAGTGCGAAGACATCCCGGGGAACTTGGGTTAGGTTGGCGGGGGCCGCTCGAAGACCTGTGGCTCCGGCTGCCAGAATCAGAATGAACAGCAGCAATGTCATGTCAGGCTGAGGCGGCGTTCAGTGTGGTCGAGGGAGGCGAGGGGAGCCATTGGGGCCAAACTTCTGGAGTAATCTCCCAGAATGGCTGCAGCGGCGATCGCTGCGGTCTCTGCGCGGAGGATCAATGGGCCTAGCGAGACGGGTTGTGCGCCGAAGGCTCGGAACTGGTTTAGTTCTCCGGGGCTGAAATCGCCTTCGGGCCCGATGGCGATGGCTAGCCGACGGTCGACGGTGGATCTTGAGAGGGATTTCAGTGCTTGGCCCAGAGGTGGAACCCCGGGTTCCAGAGATGCAACCCAGAGCCGGGTTGTGTCAGGGGGAGCTGGGCGCGCCAATGCATCAGCCAAAGATATTGGGCCGAGAAGTTCCGGGAGCCAGGCGTTGCGCGACTGTTTGGCTGCTTCGATGAGTGTCTGGGTCCACATCGTTCGCTTTCGGTCTACCTCGGAGGCGGGCACCCGTGCCACGCACCGTTCGGTGTCGAGTAAGACCAGCTGTTCTACGCCCAATTCCACCGATTTTTCCAGAAGGGTATCCAAGGCCTTGCTCTTCAGCAGGGATTGCAACAGCACCACGCCGGGACGGGGCCTTGGCTGGATCTGACGTTGGATCACCTGCACCTCTACGAATTTCCGCCCCGAGCTGAGGATCTCCGCCTCGATGAGAGTGCCTTGGCCATCGAGGATTTCCACCCGGTCGCCCGGTTCCAGGCGCAGTACCTGGGACGCATGACGGGCCTCAGATTCGCACAGTGTGAAGACCGACGCTGAACACCGGTCCGGGGAGGCGAAGAATCGGTGCATGAAAAAAGGAGGGCTAGCCCGGTGCGAAGGACGGGAGTCCGTCGCACCGGTTTGAACCTATTTGAAGAAGGCGCGCGCCTTCTCGAAGAAGCCCTTGGATTGCGGATTCACGTTCTCGTCGCACAGGGCGGCGAACTCCTCAAGCTTGGCCCGCTGTGCGGCATTGAGACGCTGTGGAATCTCCGCCCGAACGGTCACGAGCAAGTCTCCTTGGCCACCGCCCTGGAGATCTTTCACGCCCCGCGTCTTAAGTCGGAACGTGCTGCCAGATTGCGTTCCGGAGGGAATGGCGATGCGCGCCTTGCCAGTCAGGGTGGGTATGTCGATTTCGCCTCCGAGGGCGGCTTGCACGAAGCGGATCGGCACTTCGCAGGTAAGGTCTCGGCCGTTGCGGCCAAAGATCTCGTGTTCTTGCACATGGATCATGACGTGCAGGTCGCCATTGGGCGCACCACGGACACCGGCGGCCCCATTGCCGGAGGAACGCAATCGAACCCCGGTGTCGACACCCGCTGGGATGCGGATGCGTACGGAGGTCTTCTGGTTGACGCGACCTTCGCCGCTGCAAGTACGGCATGGGCGCTCGATGACCTTGCCAGCTCCGGAACACCGAGGGCAGGTCTGGCGCATCATGATGATGCCGGCATTGCGCGTTACTTGGCCGCGACCGCCGCAGGTCTGGCAGGTCACTGTCTTGGAGCCCTTCTCAGCGCCACCGCCACTGCACGGCTCACAGCGCATTGGCTTGCTGAAGTTGAGCTCCTTTTCGGTGCCAGTGACGGCCTCCTCGAGAGTGATCTCCAGATCGTAGCGGAGGTTCTCGCCCTGGGTGGGGCCTTCATCGTCACCGCCACCCCCACCGCCGCCGAAAAATTGCTCAAAGATACTGCCCCCGCCGCCCCCACCCCCGCCTCCGAAGACTTCTCGGAAGATGTCGCCCGGGTCATGGAAGCCACCGCCACCACCGCCGCGGGCTCCTCCGGCCCCGGCCCGCATGCGCGGATCGAAGGCCGCATGGCCGTACTGATCGTAGGCTGCGCGTTTCTGGGGGTCGTTGAGGGCTTCGTAGGCCTCGCCCAATTCCTTGAATTGCTCTTCGGCTTCTTTGTTGCCCGGGTTTTTGTCCGGGTGGTATTGGACGGCCAATTTTCGGTAGGCCTTCTTCATCTGCTCTGGCGTGGCATCGCGTTCCACACCGAGCACCTCGTAATAATCCCGCTTCTTCGAGGCAGCCATGGTTCAGGATTCGCTCGAAGTGTTCGCGGTTGCGGAGCCGGGCTTGCGGGCAACGACCACGGCTGCAGGCCGGAGGAGGCGGTCCTTCATACGGTAGCCCTTGCGATTTTGTGAGATCACCAAGCCCTCGGCGACTTCGGTGGTTTCCTGCTGGGAGAGGGCTTCGTGCAGTGCGGGGTCAAACGGCTTGCCCATCGCATCGATTTCTTCGACGCCATAATCGGCGACCGTGTTGCGCAATTGCCCTTGGATCATGGACACGCCGGCCTTGAGCGACTCGAGGTTGGTGTTGGGCTGAGCCGCGGCTTGCATGGCCATTTCGAAGGTGTCGAGCACCGGAAGCAATCGGCCGAGGACGGACTCGGTGGTGGACCGGCGTACTTCATCTCGCTCGCGGGCGGCGCGTTTCTTGAAGTTCTCGAAATCGGCATACAGGCGGACATACCGCTCCTGCACCTCGGCCAGTTGGGCCTGCACGGGATCCAGGCCGGATGCCTCTGTCGCAGGGCCGTTGGCAGTGGCGGTCTCGTTCGGGTTGATGGGCGTTTCAGCAGACGGGGTCTCACTCATGATTGCAATAGTCTCTAATCAGATCAGGGATTGTAGAAGCCGTAGCCTTTGCGGGCAATACCCGCAGGCGGGGACAAAATATTTTAACTCTCTGCCGATCGAAGCCTCGTCCGAGGTGCGGGATCGAGGGTGTATCAAATTAATCCGGTCGTTTCCGGGAATCCACAGATCAGGTTCAAACTCTGGACTGCCTGACCGGAGGCTCCTTTAAGAATGTTGTCTTCGGCGCTCATGACGATGAGTCGGCCGGTCCGAGGGTCGAGCCGCCAAGCGATTTCCACCACGTTGGTGCCCACTACGTTCTTGGTGTCGGGCAAGGCCTTGCCTTCCAGCAGGCGGACGAATGGCGCTCTCGAATAGGCCTTGGCGTAGGAGGCGGAGATTTGCTCTCCCAGGGAGGTTACCTCTTCTGGGCTGGAAAGATGCTGAATGGGTGCCAGGTAGAGGGTGGTTAGGATGCCTCGGTTGACGGGGATCAGGTGCGGCGTGAACTGGATGACGACGGGGCTGCCGGCCACGGCCGAGAGCTGCTCTTCAATTTCTGAGAGGTGACGGTGCTTGGGGACGCCGTAGGGTCGCACACTTTCGTTGCACTCGCAGAACAGGTAGTCGACATCGGCCTTTCTGCCAGCCCCGCTGACGCCACTCAGCGAATCGGCGATAATGCCGGTCGGCCGGATTAATCCATCCCGTAGGAGCGGGAGCGTTGGTAAAAGAATGCTGGTCGGATAGCACCCCGGCGATGCCACCAAGCGGGCGCCTCGGATCGCCTCCCCGTGGATCTCCGGCAAGCCATACACCGACTGCGCCAAGAGTTCCGGGGCAGGGTGGTCGTGGGCGTAAAATTCTTTGTACACGGCCGCGCTCTTGAGACGGAAGTCGGCGCTCAGGTCGATCACCCGGCAGCCGCTTCGCAACAGCGGAATGGCAAATTCAGCGGCCACGCCATGGGGCAGGGCCAAGAAGACGATTTCGGCCTGTTGAGCCAGAGTGGCCGTGTCGGGATCGCTGAACTTCAACGAACGAGCCACGGGGTTCGTGGCAAACTTGGGAAACACCTGTGCGATGGTTTGCCCGGCACTTTGACGGGAGGTGACCGCCACGAGTTCGACTTGGGGATGGCGCAGGAGCAGGCGTACAAGTTCTTCGCCTGAGTAGCCAGAGGCTCCAACGATGGCGACGCGAACGGATTTGGAATTGGAATTCATGGACAACGCAACCGGAGTGGAACCCTACAGAACGCGTCCGCAGGGGGCGAACAGGGATTTTAGCGGACTCGGAATGGGGACTGGGAATTGGCACTCGGAATGAGCACCAGCCTCGCTGCCCTTCCGCTCGATAAAGAAAATAATAAAAAACCCCACCGAAACCGAATCGGTGGGGTTTTTGTCGAAACTTGTCGAACACAAGGAGCCAGGCTTTGATGCCCCAGAGTGCCCCTCGATGTGGCTCCAGCCGATCAGCGCTTGCTGAACTGGAAGCGCTTGCGGGCGCCGGGCTGACCGTACTTCTTGCGCTCCTTCATACGAGGATCGCGGGTCAGCAGGCCGTCGGCCTTCAGCAGGGGACGCAGGGCCGCGTCGGCCTCAATGAGGGCGCGAGCGATGCCGTGACGGACCGCACCGGCCTGACCGACAGGGCCGCCGCCGGCCACGTTGATGAACACATCGTACTTACCCGAGGTCGCGGTCGTCACGAAGGGCTGCTGGACAGCCATGCGCTGGGACTCGAGGGGAAAGTACACCTCGAAGGTGCGACCATTGACATGGATCTTGCCGGAGCCGGCAGAGATGCGGACCCGGGCCACGGAAGTCTTGCGGCGGCCGGTTCCAAGGAATTCGTTGGAGTTCGTCATGGTGGAGAGGAAAGGGATGTTAGCCGACGTACTTCATGTCGCGCGGTTCCTGCGCGGAGTGCGGGTGATTGGAACCGGAGTACACTTTGAGCTTGGTCAGCAACTGGTCGCCCAAGCGGTTCTTCGGAAGCATGCCCTTGACGGCGTGCATCACGAGGCGCTCGGGATGGGCGGCACGAACCTGGGCCACGGAGCGATATTTTTCGCCACCCTTCCAACCGGAGTAGGACATGAACAGCTTGTCCGACTCTTTTGTCCCGCTTAGGACAACCTTCTCGGCATTGATGACGACCACAAAGTCACCGGCATCGAGGTGGGGGGTGAACACGGGCTTGTCCTTGCCGCGCAGGGCATCAGCAACTTGGACAGCGAGGCGGCCAAGGATGGCGCCGTTGGCGTCGATCACACGCCACGCACGGCGCTGCACGTCGACTTTGGGCAGATAGGTCTTCATCAAGTATCCGAAAAGGAGGGCGGTTTCTATCAAATGATCACACCACGTCAATCATTGAATTGGTTTTTGATTCTCGGCGGCTCTGGATTTTCACTCCGACAAGCACTCCGATCACCCTGAGAACTCCGCTGTGAACAGCTGTCAAGAAAGGTTCTTTGCAGCTTCTTCGACGGTTCTTTCTCCGACCCAAAGATCGACTCCCGAGAGAGTGCCTAGGGAAAGTCTAAATGGCAAATGAATGGAGCGTGGGCTTGACCCTAGGGGTCGGTGTGATTGCATCGCGGCGCAATGAACAAGTTTCTGACCGTCTCCGCCCTGTTGATCGGCCTCGCGAGCTTCACCGGTTGCTACCGGACCCAAGAAGGTCGAGTGAAGGTCGGTATGCCTTTCGCTTTGGATTACATCGAAAGCCGCTATGAGCGACCGGCCTCCCAGTTGTTTGAGGCGGCTAAGGCCACGTTGGTATTCAACGGCACTCTGACTTCCGAGGATGTTGTCCGTAAAACCCTCTCGGCCAAAATCGAGAACCGCACCCTGTGGATTCGAGTCGAGGAGTTGGAGCCCAACGCGAGCCGCATTTTTGTGCAGGCTCGGCAGTCCAACGGCAAGGCTGACATTCTCTTGGCCAGCGAACTCGATAAGCAAATCGCGCTGCGCCTCCGCTAATTGCGGTGGTCGTGGTTGCAAGGCCGCGGGCCATTCCCGATCGTCGTCATGACTCCGGCCTTGTCGTCCCCGCAACTGCGGTCTCCTGAACGCTTGCTCGCAGGCTTGGGGATCGCAGCGTTGGCGGGGTTGGGCTCCGGGTTGACCAGTGCGGTTTTCTTGACCGCGCTCGATGCGGTCACTGCGACCCGTTGGCGGTACCCGTGGTTATTATTTTTATTGCCGGTGGCGGGTCTTCTCATGATCCGCGCCTACGCAGCGTGGGGACCCGGTTCCGAGCGAGGCGTGAGTCTTCTTTTAGACGTTGCTCACCGGCGTTGTCCCCGTGTGCCTTGGACCATGGCACCGCTGGTATTGGGGGCGACACTCTTGAGCCACTTGTGTGGTGGTTCGGTCGGTCGGGAAGGCACGGCCGTGCAAATGGGGGCGGCGTTATCGCATGTTTGGGGGAGGCGCTGGAGTCACCTCGTTCCGGATCCCTCCGTCGCCGTGTTGGCAGGCATCGCTGGCGGATTTGGTGCCGTGTTCGGGACACCGTGGGCGGGGGCGCTGTATGCGATCGAGTTGCCGGTTCTTGGGCGATTCCAGTGGCACAGAGCTCTGCAGTGTCTGGTGGCGTCTTGGCTGGGTCATGCAACGTGTTTGGCTCTCGGCGTCGATCACACCGTTTATCCGTTGGCTCGGGCCCTTTCTCTACAACCCGCAGGAGGACTCTGGCAGTGCGCGTTGGCGGCGTTGGTCTTCGGCCTGGCGGCCCGGTTGTTCGTGGGCTGCCTCCGCGGATGGGGCCGACTCTTTGAGCGACTGGCCATTCCCCAGTGGGCCCTACCAGTGGGGTCGGCCTGCGTGGTCATCGCGCTGACTCAGCTCCTGGGTACCGATGCGTACTTGGGCATTGGTGTCACGGGTCGATTGCCGGGGGATCCTTCGCTCGTTCGTTGCTTTGAACCGGGAGGTGTCACGGCCTGGAGTTGGGGGTGGAAGCTGCTCTTCACCACCGTGACTTTGGCCGGTGGATTTAAGGGGGGCGAAGTCACGCCGCTCTTCTTTGTGGGAGCAGCCCTCGGGCACACGCTTGCGACGTTGGCTGGTTGGCCCGTGCAGGAATTCGCTGCGTTGGGATTTGTGGCAGTGTTCGCCGCGGCCAGTCACACGCCGCTGGCGTGCACGGTTCTGGGCTGGGAATTATTTGGGCCAGAAATCCTCCTGCCAGCACTGCTGGCCTGCCTCGTGGCCAATGCCGTCGCGACGGGCACGGGTCTTTACGATGCACGGACCCAATCGGACAGGGCCTCCCAGTAAAAACAGTTTGCCCGGGGCAGGGTGTCCGCGGGTACTTGAGAAAACTCTGGCCTACAGGTCGTGCAGTTCGAACTCGTGAAGTTTGCGGTGCAGCGTTCTGCGACTGACTCCCAGCTTCTGGGCCGCCTCGGTTCGGTTGCCGTCGCATTCCTTGAGCGCATGGATGATGAGCTGCTTCTCGGCCTCTCGTAGCGAGAGCCTGCCAGGAGCCAGATTTGCTTGCGGAACGGGTGTGATAAACGCGGCCTCGATGAGGGGTTCACGCACTGAGGCAGGGAGATCTCGTGGCAGGACTTGATCGCCGCGACACAGGACCACTGCGTGTTCGATGGAGGCCCTTAGTTCGCGGACGTTTCCGGGCCAGCGATATCGGAGCATGAGCTCCATCGCCTCGGTGCTGAAGGCGGTGACCTTCTTGTCGTTTTCACGGGCGAATTCTTTGAGAAACGAGCTGATGAGGAGCGGGATGTCGGCGACCCGTTCGCGCAATGGGGGCAGGTGGATGGGCACCACCGCGATCCGGAAATAAAGGTCTTCGCGGAAGGTGCCGGCCCGGACCAGCGTTTTAAGATCTTTGTTGGTGGCGGAAAGGAAACGCACATCGGCGCTCTGCGTCTTACCGGAGCCCAGACGCTCGTAAGTGCGTTCACCGATCAGCCGTAATAATTTCACCTGAGTGGTGGCGTCGATCTCGCCGATTTCATCGAGAAACAGCGTCCCTCCCTGGGCTTGTTCTACCCGTCCGATGCGGCGTTCACTGGCTCCGGTGAAGGCTCCCTTTTCGTGGCCGAAAAGTTCGGCCTCGAGCAGCGTGGCGGGCAGCGCCGCACAGTTGACGGTGACCAAGGGGCCTCGGGCTCGTCGACTAAGTTGGTGGATGGCCTTGGCGACAAGTTCTTTGCCGGTGCCGCTTTCTCCGGTGATGAGTACTGTGGCGGTGGAGGGTCCGATTTGCTGGATTTGTTCGAACACTTCGCGGATGGACGGAGTTTCGCCGATGAAGCTCTCCATACCGAAGCGTTGATCCAGACGCTGATGGAGTTGCTCGTTCTCGGTTTCGAGTCGGTTGCGTCGGAGGGCCCTTTGAATGCGCAACTCCAGTTCATCGATTTGCAGGCGTCCCTTGCTAATGTAGTCGTCGGCGCCTTGCTTCATGGCCTCGACGGCCAGGTCTTCGGAACCATAGGCCGTCATCAAGATGCAGACCGGAGGTTTCGGTAGTGCCTTCGCTTTGCGGATGAGTGCCAGTCCGTCGTCTCCGGCCATGCGGAGGTCTGTCAGCAGCACATCTACGGGCTCCTTCTCCAGTAACAGCCAAGCTCCCGCCGCATCCGCCGCTGCGTAGACATCAAATTTGTCCTCCAGCGCCGTCCGCAGCCCATCGCGGGTCGACTTCTCATCATCCACAATCAGCAACGTCGGAGTCACAAGAGCCACACTAGATTCCCCCAACGATCCGGTCTCCAATTTTGTAGCTACTCTCTGACCGGCACTCGGGCGGGATCGAGGCGGTTCGGGGTAGGGTGAGGCGTCACTTTGTCGATGACGTGACTGCGCGGCGACTGCCTGTGCGGTCGAAGCAATTCGGGTTCTAGTGAACCGGCAGAGTTTGCCGGATCTGGAGTCGGAAACTCAATAAAACCCAGTAAAAACGGTATAAAATCAACTTGGATCGAGAGTTGCTTTTGGTCGGTTCTGAAACGGACGCGATGACAAAAACAAAGGACAGTTGGTTGGTTCGCCTGAGCCAGATGGACCTCTGGTTGGTGGTGGGCGTGTTTGGCACGGTGCTGCTGCTCATTCTGCCGGTGCCGCCGCTGCTGCTGGATTTGCTCTTGGCGGTCAGCATCGCTTCGTCGCTGCTCATCTTGCTGGTCATCCTCTACACCGAGGATCCGTCGGAGTTCACCGTGTTTCCGTCCCTGTTGCTCTTCGTCACCTTGTTTCGGTTGGCCCTCAATGTGGCCACCACTCGGTTGATCCTCATCAACGGCGATGCCGGACATATTATTGAGGCCTTTGGTAACTTTGTCGTCGGTGGCAATTACGTGGTGGGTATCGTCATCTTC
>SYMJ01000115.1 GCA_005805505.1 Verrucomicrobiales bacterium
AGGGTTCGATTGGCAAGGCGCGAGGAGGAAGCAGACCCGCAGCGGTCTGTGACCGACAAGCAACGCCGCCAGCGGGCCCTTCCCTCCCAAACCCTCCGGGCGGCGGGTCTTTCCGGCTTGGACTGCGTTGGTTCGGGCGGAACAGACCGCAGGAGGTCTGCCCCGCCGCTCACCGCCTTGCCCAACCCAGAATTCCCCAGCCGCAGAGCCCCTCCCAATTTTAGACAGGCTCTTAGTGGGGCCCGTCTCTCGCAGATCCAACTTCCCGTTGCCCCCGAGGCAACCGTGCGCCAGTTTTGGCCTCGCGAGATGATGGACATAGCAGGCACAGCTCCCTGGCGACGGCCGGATCTCCGCACGCTTGCGTGGGCGGCGGTGGTCGCGCTCGTCGTGCATCTTCTTGTCTTCCTGCTGTGGACAGGTGCCGCGGTGTGGGTTCGCAAGGCCCCCGACCAGGCCCCGGATTGGGTCAAAAATCTGGTCCAACCCACCGTGCCAATGCCTGTAAAATCAGTAGATCCCGCACAGGATCCAGCTTGGCAAGAGGTGCCCCTGACCTTCATCGAAGTCGATCCTGCGTTGGCGGTGAAGGATCCGCCGAAGGACGCTAAGTTTTACTCGGCAGCCAATGCGGTGTCCGGTCAGGCCATTCCGTCGCAAAAGGCGCTCAAGGATCCGGAGATCACTGGCACCCAGAAGACGATGCCCAAGACCTTCGACACGGCCAAACCGTCACCGACCCCACCCCAGGCCCAACCGAAGGAGGAAGAAGCCCCGGCGACTCCGGAGACGGCGGTCCGCCAAGAGAAGAAAGATTTTAAAACGGCCCAGCCCTTGGGAGGGATCCAGAATCCGGGCGAAACCCAATTGGCCAAGGTGGAACCTAAGGCCGCGACCGAGCGACCTCAGGAAGAGCGCAAGCCCGTTGAAGCCCAGGAATCTGGCACACCAAGGCGCAAACCCATCAAGCGTTTGGCGCAGGCCATGGAACAAAAGGGCATCATTCGCGGGGAGAAGATGCTTCAGCCTGGGGGATCCAGTCGGTTCAGTATCTCGCCGTCTTTCGACGTCAAGAGCACTCCCTTCGGTGAGTACGATTTGCGCATGATCGCCGCCGTGCAGGAGCGTTGGTGGGCGCTTTTGGAAGAGCGTCATTACGCCTTGGAGCGCACGGGCAAGGTGGTTCTTAAATTTCGTTTGCACGGCGATGGTACTATTTCTCAGATGACCACCGCCGAGGCAACTGTCGGTGAGACGCTCAGTTTTACCTGCGAGGCGGCGGTCATGGGGGCTTCGCCTTTCGGTCGATGGCCCAGCGTGTTGAAAGCCCAAGCGCTGGATCCTCGCGAGATTACCTTCACTTTTCACTACTACTGACACCGGTCCTGCGGCCGGTTTGTATATTTTCAAACACCTTAGAAACTCATGCGATCATTTTTGGATGGCGGCCCCTTTGTGTGGCTCTTGCTCGGGCTTTCGGTGACGGCTTTGACCGTCGTGCTGGAACGGGCTTGGTCGTTGCGGCGAGACCGCATCCTGCCACGTCCCTTGATGGATGCCTTGGCTGATGGCGATGTGGCCCGTTTGCGGGGCGCTTGCCAGGGTCAGCCGTCGCCCATGGCTCGCCTGATTCTTTCGATCTTGGACCACCTGCCGTGGCCTAAGGCGGAGAATGTGGCAGCCCTCGAGGTACGAGCCCGTCAGGAGATCGCCGGTTTGGAGCGTGGTTTGGTGATCTTGGAGATTATCGTGGGTATTGCTCCGCTGTTGGGATTGGTCGGGACTATTTACGGCATCATTCCGCTTTTGGGGGATTTTGGAACCAACCTCCAGGCCGACAACGCGTTCATAGCAAAAGGGATGTCGATCGCTCTCTACAAGACGGTGCTCGGATTGCTGGTGGCCATGCCTACGTTGGCCGCCTGGAGCCTTTTCAATAAGCGCATCGAACTGCTGGGTCTTGAATTGGAGAGCGTTTGCGATGCCTTGATGCGGCGTCATTATTTGCGGGATCGAGGCGTTGGTGTTGGTGCGATGATCGGAGTCGTGGCTGAAGGGGTGCGTCCATGAAGTTCCTGACCCGACGCCGCAAAGCCGCTCCGGCCATTATTATTATTTCGCTCATCGATGTGCTGGTGGTGTTGATGGTTTTTCTAATGGTGACCACGCGGTTCAAGAACACCCCCTCGGTGGCTCTGACATTGCCCGAGACCCGTGAAGCGCCGAAGGCTGGAGCCAGTGCCGAGAAGCCGCCCATGGTGGTAACCATTGCCGCAGTCGCTCCACAATTCTATGTGGGCCCGCGTGCGGTCACTTCCGACAAATTGCTCAATGAATTGAAGGATGCCGTCGCTGCCGATTCCAAGGTGAAGGTGGTGCTGAGGGCCGACGAGAACGCCAACTGGGGCGATGTGGTAAAGGTTATGGACTTCGCCAAACAGGCCAAGGTTCAGAACATTCGGGCTTTCACCCGTACGGCTGGTGGGAAGTGAGGGGGCTATTGTGGGTGCTACGGGGGATCGGTCCTGCGCTCGCAGGGAAGCTTTGGAGAGGATCGGCTTTCGCGCGGTGCGCGAGGGGAGGGTTTGATCGCAGGTCCCTCGTTATTTTCAGTGGTTTTTAAACCGGCAGGTTTCATTAGTTTTCGCACCATCACTGACAATTGGTTTTCGGCCACCCGGAGGCTGCCCGAGGACCTCCTGGGTAGGGACCGATCTCCGAGCGGTCCGGCGCTGTTGCGTTCCGATCTCCGCGGCGGTCCGAGTCTGCAGACGTGGCGCTTTCGGAGAAATCGCCCCACCTCGGAGGTACTTGGGTGAGGTTGGTTTTTCGGCCACCCGGAGGCTGCCCGAGGACCTCCTGGGTAGGGACCGATCTCCGAGCGGTCCGGCGCTGCGGCGGTCCACGAGACTGTCGGAGCCAACGGCCCAGAGAAATCCTCTGCTCAGCATTTCCAGGAAGACCGGATCTTGGAAGGTCGCGTCGGAGTGCCCAAAAGTAGTCCCGAAAACCCGGGCCTTGCCGAAGCCATTGATCCAAGCCACCGGGTAGGACTTGCCGTCGGCCTCGCTCACCGAAGTCGCCAGTGGTGTGGCACCGGGCCACATCTTCTCGATGACGTAGAGTTCGTCCTTGGGG
>SYMJ01000116.1 GCA_005805505.1 Verrucomicrobiales bacterium
GGTGCTGGACGACGGGCGGTTGACCGACGGCCAGGGGCGCACCGTGGACTTCAAAAACACGGTGGTGATCCTGACCTCCAATATCGGCTCATCGATCATCCAGGAGTACTTCCTGGACGCGAAGAACACGCCCGCGGCCCGTCAGTCCATGGAGGACAAGGTGTTGGGCGAATTGCGGCGTCATTTCCGGCCGGAGTTTTTGAACCGGGTGGACGACACCATTCTCTTCCATAGCCTCGACGAGTCTCATTTGGGACGCATCGTAGACATTCAGCTAGATCAGGTGATCCGGCGGGTGGCCGCACAGCATATCCACCTGCGTGTCACCGACTCGGCCCGCAAGCGCCTCGCCGAGGAAGGCTACGATCCGCAGTTTGGAGCCCGTCCGCTCAAGCGGGCGATCCAGGACTTGATGCTCAATCCGCTGGCCCAGCGGCTCTTGGCCGGCGACTTCAAGCCGCGCGACACGGTGAGCGTCTCGGTCAATGCTGCCGGCGATTTGGAGTTCACCGCCAGCGAGGCGGGGCAGGGCTGAACCCTAGTCCGCTGAGAATTAGGAACAGGGACCCGGTCCTTCAGAATCAGGATTAGTTCGGTTTAGGGGGCTGCCCTCGGAGCAATTGGTCCTGGGTCAAGCCGGTGAGGCGCTGGATGCCGTTCATCAGGCGGAAGAGCGCCCACATCATCATGCCCGTGCTGGGGATGACGATGACCGGCCAACTGAGCCAATTCATCCGGCCCAGTTGCTCGTACCATTCCGGGGAGTCGGGAACGGCCTTCAACAGCCAGATCGCGAGAAAGAAATTGAGCGCTGAGCTGAGGAAAAACGACAGCGATAGCAGCCAAGAGGCCTCGCGCAGCAACCGTTCGAACGACGCCTCGGCATTCCGATGGCGCAACTCCTCAGCGACCTTGGCTGTGTCCATCAACTGATCGTTGTAGAGCAGGGTTTTCACCAGCGGGGTCTCGGATCGCAGGGTGAGCGGAATGCTCAAGCCGATGAGAAGGGGAATGGCCGCCTCCTTGATCGCAAACCACAAGGCCGTGGCCTGCCACCATCTGAAGTGACTGCCGAGGGACATTCCGCCAGTGGCCAGCACGCCGGCGATGCCTAGGGTGGAGAACATGTTCCATTTGCGGCGCTTCATCCAGTCCCAGAGGCCGTAGCCCAGCGGGAGGGCTAGGGCTGCCACGAGTGCCCACAGAGGACCGAGGCGCTGCGGTTGGCTGAGCTTGGAAAGAACAAGGCCCGGCAGGATGACGTTGCAGGCGAGGTTCAGCAGCAGGTTCTCCTTCGCGGGAGAGTTCTTGGGGGAACCGGCGGCGGTCGGGTTGGATTCGGTGACGGGCATCGCGTGGAACCAGAACCTGTAGTCACCGCGTCCGAAAATCCAGCAGAGGATGCCGAGGGGGCGAAGAGTGTGAGTCTGCCGTGAGCAGGTGCAGAGAGTGGCTAGGGAGCACGCTGCAGGGCGGCAGTGCAAACCGGGTGCAGGCACTCACTTTGAAGGATATTGGCCTGCTGGCCAGCGAAGTCTCCGGAGTACCGGCCTAAGCCGGACGACACGCGGGACATAGCCGCCGGTGAGATTCTGGCGCTGACCCTCGCTGTGCAGGCGGGCATTCAGGTTGCGGAACATCAGATCGTGCCGGTGGGGGAACACAGTGTCGCGGTCATCACCCGGTTTGACCGCGCGGGCAACAACCGCATCCCGTTCATCTTCACCGCGACCTTGCTGGGATTGCCTCCAGGGGAACCGAGCGCTGACACAAACTAAGGTGTTCGCCGCCTGCGGTCTTCGACAAATCGGGTCAGCTTTTGATCCTGGGATGCCTTCAGGACTTCCCAAGGAAGAAGATCGCTCCAATCAAAGGCCATTTCCCTGGCGACCCGTTTGGCGGATTTGGTGGCAGTCCGCTTTAGCAGGAATCCGACGATGTTCAACCAGGTTCTCGAATCGATCTGGTTTTCCCCGTCGCCCGTGAGCAGGTCCCCGAGGAAATGGCGAACGCAGTGGACCAGAATCCTCAGGTGCCGGATGTCTTGCCGGTTCTCTTGAGAAACCGTGGAGCAAAGCTCCAGCTTCGAGACAAAAAGGGAGACCGGGTCCATGACCCGAAGGGTTTGACCGTTCGCCTCGACCTGGATCGCCCGGCTCTCCAGGTTCTGAGGCGCACCAGGAACCACTCGGACGACTTCGATGTTGGACTCGATGTCTCCCCATGTGAAGGGGATGGAGCCTGCTAGGGCTGTCATTCCAACCTTCCCGGGTAGAACCGCGCGGAGTTTCAATTGCGCGGCCATGTGTTCGACATCGGATCTGTCGCCTTTGAAGTCGATGTCTTCGCTGGTGAACGGCTTCAGATCGGCGAGGGCCGATTCGCGGACGGCGTAGAGGCCTGCCCAGAAGTTGACAGCTTGGCCGCCAATCAGGAGGTATGGAAGACCGTCCCGGTTCCGAAGTGCCAACACCCGGTCGAACTGGTCGAGCCGGTACAGCGACTTCATTGCCACGAAGCCATGGCTTTAGCGGCAGTTTTCAGGTTGGTGATCCTCCATTTCGAGCTGTCACCCACCAACGAGGCCCTCTGTTGCTGAATATCTGCCGCGGCCGCGCTGCGTTCTGATCGCTTCAAAGCGGCCAGTCGGCTTTGAGCCTCCCGTCGCTTGATGGCATTGAACGTGACCCCAGACACGCTTGGAGAATAATCCCGAATTCCAGACTCCAGCAAGTTTCCTTCCGCTGTAGTCTTCAACGAAACAGCGATTGCCGCCGATGGAACGATCGTATTTCGCACCATCGACAAGAGCTGCAACTCCATCGGAGGAAATGCCCAATCGTCCCCGGCCTTGGACGGCAAGGGTGTGCTCTACATCGGTGCGTGGGATAAGTTGTTCGCCATCCAGGCTTCCAGTCCCATCGCGATGGGCGGATGGCCGATGATGGGGCGCGATGCGTCCCGGGCTGCCTTTTGGTTCGGCTGAGTCCCTTCGCCACCCACCCATCCACCGGGCGAGTGAAGGCCAAGAAGCTGCTGCGGGGATCCGGAACGCGGAGGATCTGGCCCGGAGGCTCGCCCCCGGATTCTGGCTCGAACAGGCGATCTTCCAGACCCTTCAAGTGTGGCGGGCGCTGGAGCCTTCCCGCCGCAAGGTCCACTTCTGGCGTGACCGTTCGGGGCGCGAGGTCGACTTCGTGCTCGAGAAGGACGGCGTGCTGGTGGGGCTGGAGATCAAGGCCTCTCGTCAAGTGGCGCCCTCGGACGCCGACGGCATCCAGGCATTCCGCGAGCGGGTGGGCCGATCCCATCGGTTTCAGCGCGGTGTCGTCCTTCACGGAGGGACCAGTCGGCCACTGGGTCCGGGGCTGTGGGCGTTGCCGTGGGGATGGATGCTCCCGGCCCAGGGATGTCCACAGACGCAGACGGGCGTGGAGCCATGATCCATCGGCAGGGCTCAGAGCCTGTCCGGATCTGAATGGGATCTCAGATTTCTTGTGCGGTTTCGTCTTTGCTGGGCATTGGTTGATATCGATGACGCAGGAACCCGCAATGTCAGAAGAGGCCGAACTGCTCCGGCGCTACGCGGAGGAGCGGTCGGAAGCGGCGTTCGAGGAGGTGGTGCGCCGCAACCTCAACCTGGTCTACTCGGCCGCCATTCGGCAGGTCGGTGGCAACCCGGCAGCTGCGGCAGACATCGCCCAGGCGGTCTTCACCGAACTCGCCTGCCAAGCGAACCGACTCACGCGGCATCCGGCGTTGGTGGGCTGGTTGTACACGACGACCCATCGCATGGCTGCCCGATACGTCCGGGACGAAACCCGCCGTCGACGTCGCGAACACGAGGCGCACGCCATGCAGGAAACCCATCGCTCCACCGATCCCGAAGCCGATTGGAACCGTCTGGCACCGGTGCTCGACGAGGCCATGCACGAGTTGGCCGAAGCGGACCGGATGGCCTTGCTGTTGCGCCATTTTCAACAACGCCCCTACGCCGAGGTGGGCGCCCGATTGGGCCTCAGCGAAAACGCCGCTCGGATGCGGGTGGACCGTGCCCTGGAGCGACTGCGCAAACACCTGGCACGGAGAGGGATCACGTCCGCGGCCTCGGCGGTGGTTATCGCCCTGAACGGCCCTGCCGTTGCTGCGGCCCCGGCCGGTCTTGCCGCGAATATCTCGGCCGGTGCTTTGGCTGCGGGTGCACTCACGGCTTCCACGTTCGGACTCCTTTCCCTTATGTCATCCACTCCCTTCAAAGTCGGGGCTGTTGTCTTGGGTTGCGCCCTGCTGAGCACCGGACTGCTGGTGCAACAGCAAAGCCTGCAACGCCTGCGGGTCGAGCAAGCCTCTCTGAAGGATCAGTTGGCGGAACAATCCACCG
Organism: Verrucomicrobiales bacterium; assembly: GCA_005805505.1. Lineage (GTDB taxonomy): Bacteria > Verrucomicrobiota > Verrucomicrobiia > Limisphaerales > UBA9464 > SXXZ01. The sequence goes on from SYMJ01000116.1 coordinate 4,382, forward strand.
CCTTGGGCGACGCGCAAACACTCGCAGCGCAGAAGGACGCCGAGCTCGCGGCCTCCCGGGAATCACTCGATGAACTGCTGCGCCTGCGAGGAGAGGTCGCCCAGTTCCGCAGGGAAGTGCTCGACCTGCGCGCCGAAAACCAGTTGCTCAAGGGGGTAAAGCCTGCTGCGGATCAACCCACGCCTGCTGATAAACAAGAATGGGAGGCGGCCAAGCAGCGGGGAATCGCAAAGATGACGTTCGCCAGGGCCTGGGCTCAGGCGCTCATAGACTACGCCGTCGAGCACGGAGGCATGTTTCCGTCGTCGTTTGACGACGCTCGCGTGTACTTCATTGCGGGGGCGGGTGATTTCCCCGAGCTCACCGAGGCACTTTCGGAGCAAGATTTCGAAATCGTTTTCAGAGGGCGGTTGGCGCAGATCGCTGACCCTGAGACGGCCATGGTGCTTCGAGAACGGGTACCCTTTGCCAATTTCCGTCGACCTGGGTACTCCCGAACCTACGGGATGGCGAATGGACTAGCTTTGATCACGAGCACCGACGACGGTAATTTCGACGTGTTTGAGCGGAAACACCAGCCGGTGCTAAAGCCGGAGTCGGGTGGAGTAGGCAGCGGACCTGAGTGATGCCGGCCGCTCTACCGATCGGGTTCAGCTTCAAAATCGCCAGCCCTCTGGGCGGATTCCTGAAAGTGGAGGCATCGACCCACCAAGGTGTTTGGACGGTGCTCGGAACCAACCGTTCCTCCGAGGTGTTCCTCGACACCAGCCCGCGGGAGAATAGCCAATTCTACCGGGTTCGGCCCTTTCATGCGCCCTGAGCAGGGCAGGGGGCTACAAACCGGCGATGGCCAGTCCTTGGATGATTCGGCGGGCGATTTCGTCTCGTCGTGCCGGTGTGACAATGCCTCGGCGACGGCCCAGCTTGGCTTTTTCCAGGGTGAACAAGAGATCGCAGCGGCAGAGGGTCGTGAGATCGAGACCGTCGGCTTCATCCAACAGAACCTCGTTCGCTCTGGGTTCCCGCTCGTTGGCCGGCCGCATGGGACGGCAGCTCAAGACGACAACTTTCGGTTTCGCGTCGATGCGCGGTTGGTTCGAGACCAGTACGCACTGGTGCTCACCGAAAAGGCCGGCGGTGTAGATTTCCCATGCTTTAAATCGGCCACCTCCAAACGTTGAGCCGCATGAGTTGGCCGATTTCCCGAACATCATCATCGTCTTGTTGATAAAGGGCCCGGGCCTGCTTGGGCGGTAGCGGATTCACTGCCGTGATCCGTGGAGGGGATTTCCGGAGCGCCTTGACGACCTTGGGCAGACCGAAGGCGATGGATTGCCTCATGAGTTCAGCGCGGGAGAGGCCCGATGCCTTGGCAGCCTTCGCCACCTCTCGGGCGAGCACCGCATCGAGGGGCAAAGGGTAGACAGAGGTCTTCATATAGGAATCGTATCTCCAGAGACCGGACCTTCAATCTGTGACCGTCGAGACGGCATCGAAGACGAGTTTCGGGCAGGGTTCAAAGCGCATGGGCCAACTCCCGGAAGCTTCCGAGTGTTTAAGCGCAGGCAGGAGGATCGCGAGCGTTGGGATCAGATCCTCGTTCTTCATCCTCCAAAGGATACGCGGTTCTGGACGAGATCTTTCAGTCGAATTCCGTGCAGCTCGAATTCAGGACGATTGGCCAACGGGGCTCGGTTTCGGACGGGCACCTGGGAGGTGTCGAAGGATGCGCCTCCGGCCGGGATGTGCTTGGCGCGCGGGTGGGAGATCAGGTTTCATGCACGCATGTTGTGGCAATCGTTGCGGTGGGCGGTGGGTATCGCAGTGGCGCTGGTTCCGCTGGCGGGTGCGGCGGCGGATGCCGATGCGGCGCTGCGGGCCTTCTACCAGCGGCGCCTAGACACGTCGTTCCGGTTGGAGCCAACGACGGCCACGCTTCTGGGCGATCACCGATTCGATGACCAATTGGAGGATGTTTCGAAGGCCTCCCGGGCCCGCTGGGTGGCGGAGACGCGGGCCACGCTGAAAGCCTTGCCCAAGGCAGTAGAGTATCGGGCCCTGAGCCGGGACAGTCAGATTGATTTCGAGATCTTCCGCCACGATCTCCAAGCGTCGCTGTGGCTCAACGACAACACCCGCCCCTTCGAAGAAGATCCCCGGGTGTACGGCAGCTACGTGAGCGACAGCGTCTATTCGCTGCTGGCCCAATCCACGCGGCCGAAGGAGGACAATATTCGAAATGCCATCGCCCGGATGCGCAAGATCCCCGCCATTCTGGACGAGGCCGAACGGACGTTGAGCCATCCGCCGCGGTCCATTCTTGAGACGGCGATCCGGCAGAACAAGGGGGCCATTGCATTCTACGTGTCGGAGGTCTTGGAACTGGCCGGCGAAACACCGCAACGGGCCGAGCTCAAGACGGCGGCCATGTCGGTCGCAGCCCGATTAAAGCGGTATCAGGAGTTCCTGGAAAAAGACCTCATGCCCCGGGCGACGGGCCAGTGGCGGTTGGGCCGGAAGCGCTTTGCTCAGAAACTCGAATGGGTGCTCGATGCCGGAGTGGGTGCCGATCAGGTGCTGGCCGATGCCGAATCGGAATTCTCCCGCGTGAACGGCGAGTTGCGGGTGATCTCGAGGCAATTGTGGAGCCGTTATTTCCCGAAGCAGGCGTTGCCCCCGGATGACACCGAAGGACGCCGACTGCTGGTGGCGCGGGTGATCCAGGCCGTGAGCCAGGAACATGGGGCCGCCGATACCTTAGTCTCCGATGCGCGTTCCTCGGTGGATCGCATCAAGACGTTTATTCGCGAGAGGGACATCTTGCGATTGCCAGATCCGGACCGCTGCCAAGTCATCGAGATGCCCGAGTTCAAGCGCGGCAATTCACTGGCCTACATGGAGTCGGCCCCTCCGCTGGATCCGGCGGCCGTGAGTTTTTATGCGGTCAGCCCGCCGCTGGCCGACTGGGGACCCGATCGGGTGCGGAGTTTCTTGGAGGAATACAACGAGCACATGCTCCAGATCCTGACGATCCATGAGGCCTACCCGGGGCATTATGTTCAGTTGGAATATGCCAATCGATCCACCTCACCCATCCGGCGCGTGCTGCAATCGGGTGCCTTCGTCGAGGGTTGGGCGGTGTACACCGAGCAAATGATGCTCGATCAAGGCTATGCCGATGGGGATCTGCGGGTGCGGTTGATGCAGCTGAAATTCTACCTGCGGGCCGTGGTCAATGCGATCCTGGACCACCGGCTCCATTGCAGCGGTATGACCGATGAGGCCGCGATGAAGTTGATGGTGGAGGGCGCCTTTCAGTCGGAGGGCGAGGCCCGCCTTAAACTGATTCGCGCCAAGCAGACCAGCACCCAGCTGAGCACCTATTTCGTGGGTCGGATGGCCCATTATCGGCTCAGGCAGCAAATCGAGCGGGAGTTGGGCGATCGGTTCGAACTGGGGCGTTACCATGAGGCTGTGATTTCGCATGGCTCGGTGCCGACCAAATACCTTCTGGAATTGGTCCGAGCCCGATTGAACGAGGCGCGTTGAAGGAGTCTTGTTGGATCGGTCCTCGCTCTCATTTCGCTTCGTGGACGAATCCGTTACGCCGGCACGTTCCTTCCAACGCAATTGCTCCGGCTCAGCGCAGCAGGAGGACCACCCTCGAGTGGGCAAAGATCACGTTGGGATCGCGTTGCAGGGCCTCGAAGTAGCTGTGAGGAAAGCCATGACCTTCCTCTGAGGCGACCAGCAGTCGGCGGGTTTTTGTGAGCAAGCCTTGAGCTTCGTTGGGTGAGAGGGGGATGCGCCGATCTAAAGCCTCGTCGATGGTGACGATCAGGCCAGAGAGCGGCAGCAACCAGGCAAACCAAGGGTCACTCGAGAGCAGTTTCAGGAAGTGATTCGGGGAAGAAATTGGCCCCATGGCGACTTCGTAGCCGACCCGTTCGGAATCGACGAGGGTCTTGTGGAGTTCCAGCAAAGCCTCCCGGACTTTCTGAAGTTGGGGATGGGGTTGGAGACGCGACACGCATCAGGGTCTCTCGAAAACTCCGGACAGGCAAATCGGAGGCTTATCTCAATGACTCTGGCCGAGATGCCCTCGATCGGAGGTCGCCCCAGAGCTTCCGGATTCTGCGGCCAGTGCTGGGGATGGGTTTCCCAAAACAAAATCCTTGGGGTTGAGCGAGGCTTTGGATGTGTTTTTGCTGTCTGTGCGGATCGAGTTTCCGATGCCAATCGCTCTTGGTTTGGAATAGGTTTCAGGTCTTCTGATGAAGTTTGTTTCGACGTTATGGATCCTCGCGCTGTGTGCGGGGTTAGGATGTTCACAGGAGGCTCCCGTCTCGCGTGCGCCGAAGGCTCCGGTGCCCATTCCGGTGACTGTGGCCCCGGTGGTGATCCAGTCGGTGGACCGCACCTTGCCCATCGTCGGCACGCTGTACGCCAAAGATTCGGCCCTGGTTTCTGCGGAGGTGGAAGGCAAGTTAGAGCGCACGCTCGTCGAGTTCGGAGACCGGGTGAAGGCTGGCCAGGAGTTGGCTAGGATCGACACCGATTCCTACACGGCGTTGGCTCATCAGGCCGAGGCACGCGTGGAGCAATCGAGGGCCCTGGCACATGGGGCCGAACAGGAACTCCATCGACAACAAGTTCTGCTCAAAACGGGTATCGCCGCTCCGGCAGATTTGGATGGGGCTGAGGCTCAAGCCGACCAGACTCGGGCGGCGTTGAAGGCGGCGGAGGCGACCTTGGCCGTGGCCCAGTTGAATGTCGACCGCAGTCGGATTCGCGCTCCGTTTGATGCGGCTGTGGCCGATCGGATTGCTTCGGCTGGGGACTTTGTGCGTCCCGGTTCACCGCTTTTCCGCATGGTCAATGATGGGGTCTTGAAGTTCATCGCGCAGGCCCCGGAAAGCTTCGGCCCTCAGGTGGTGCGCGATCTGCCTGTGGTGTTTTCCGTGGATGCCTATCCTGGCCGGCGTTTTGAAGGTCAGGTGTTCTTGATTAGCCCTCAGGTCCATCTCACCACCCGAATGTTTGATTTCGGTGCCTTGGTTCCCAATGTCGAACGACTGCTTAAGGCGGGCACTTTTGCTCGGGGAGAATTGGTTCTGGAGCGGGCCGTCCCGACCCGCGTGGTCCCTGTGGTTTCGGTGCTTTCCTCGTCGGGAGTCTCTCGGGTGTTCATCGTCAAGGAGGGGGCTGCCCAATCGCGGGTGGTTAAGACGGGCCGGGTCTTGGGTGATCGGTTCGAGATTGTGTCGGGCCTTTCCGAGGGGGAATCGGTCGTCACCAGCGGTCACTTAAAATTGGCCGACGGCATGGTGGTGGAGGTTCGGCGATGAGTGCTTCAACGGGTACCGACGGGACTCCCCGTCCACAACCCAAAGAACAGGTTTCGAGGGGCGGGTTGGCCGATATCTGCATCCGGCGGCCAGTTTTCGCCACGATGCTCAACGTCTTGTTGATCGTTGTGGGGTGGTTTGCGTACCGCGAGTTGGGGGTCGAGCAAATTCCCAATGTGGAACTGCCCATTATCACCGTCAGCACCACCTTGCGGGGGGCCTCGCCCGAGGAGATCGAGACCGGCATCACTCAGCCAATGGAGGAAATCATCAACACCGTGGAAGGCATTGAGGAGCTGAGTTCTTCCAGCCGGGAAGGGGTGTCCTCGATCACGGCGCAGTTCTTCTTGGAGCGGAATCGGGACCTGGCCGCCCAGGACGTCCGGGACAAGGTTAACTCGATCCTGTCGCGACTCCCCCCGGGTACGGAGGCGCCCATCGTGGACAAGTTCGAGGTGGATGCGACCCCAGTTTTTTCGGTAGCAGTCAGCTCGCCCCGGGACCTCAAGGAGTTGACCTTTCTGGTAGATCGGCGTCTCAAGGAGAACTTGGAAACCGTGCAGGATGTTGGGGCGATCCAATTGATCGGATCGCGGGTGCGGGCGGTGCAGGTGGCCGTGGATCCCGATCGCCTCCGCCAGTTCGGCCTCGATATCGGTGATGTCCGCAAGGCCTTGATGGAGCAGAACGTGGAAATCCCTGGTGGCCGGGTGCAGCAGTCCGGCCGCGAGTGGGTGCTGAGAACGCTGGGCCGGATGGAGACAGTGGCTTCCTTCGAGCGCCTCATCATTGCCGATCCGGGTGGACAGCCCATTTACCTCGGTCAGGTGGCCAGAGTTACCGATGACATCGAGGAGCCTCGGACGTTGTCCCGGCTGAATGGTACCAACTCGATCACACTGGTGGTTCGCAAGCAGAGCGGATCCAACACCGTGCGGCTGATCGATGCTTTGATGGCTCGGATGGACGAGTTGAAATCGGTGCTCCCGCCGGATGTCACGCTGACGGTCATCCGCGACCAGTCGCGCTTTATTCGGCGCAATTTGGGTGAGGTTTCCTTCCACCTGGTGCTGGGCATGGTGCTGGTGGCCTTAACGGTTTTTGCGTTCATGCACGACTGGCGCAGCACCGTCATCGCGAGCATCGCCATACCGACCTCCATTATTGCGACCTTCGCTCTCATGCGGGTGATGGGGTATACCATTAACAACGCCACCATGCTCGCGCTGACCTTCGCCGTCGGCGTAGTGATCGATGATGCGATCGTGGTCTTGGAAAACATCTATCGGACCATGGAAGAGCATGGGTTGGGCCCGCTGGAGGCGGCCCGTCAGGGCACTCGCGAGATCTCGTTGGCGGTGTTGGCGACCACGTTGTCGCTGGTGGTGATCTTCTTGCCGCTGGCCTTCATGAAGGGCCGCACGGGCATGTTCTTCAGCAGTTACGGGGTCACGGTGGCCTTCGCCATCCTCGTGTCGCTCTTCGTGAGTTTCACGCTCACGCCGATGCTGGCGGCCCGCTTTTTGCGCAGATCCCGCGACGAGGCCGATCGCCTGAAGAAAGCCCACGGCGGGCCTTGGATGATGTGGATCGGCCACCAGTACTTGGTCGTGCTTCGGTGGAGTCTGCGCCACCGGTGGGTGATCATGTCGTTGAGCTTGGCCTGTGTGGTCTCCATCTGGCCGCTGCTCAAGGCCAGTCGGTTCACCTTCATGCCTATGGATGACTCCAGTGAGTTCGAGGTCAACCTCACGCTTCCGGAAGGCAGTGGCATGGAACAGGCGGCGGCCCTGACCGCCGAGGTGGAAGCTCAGCTCAAGGCGATTCGTATCGGCGACCAGGTGGCCATCACCGATACTTTGGTCACGATCGGACCGATCGAGGGGCGTGTGGGGAAAGGTGAGGGGGATGTGACCCAGGTCAATATTTACTGCCGCCTCCCAGAGTTGGGCGGGCTGATTGACCAACTGCGTGGCACGTCTCGCCGCTGGGGGCAATTGGAGGCGATGACCAAGGCCCGTGACGTGGTGGCGCGGTATCCGGATGTGCGCTCCTCAGTGGGGGCTATTTCTCCTTTGGGTGGTGGCGGCGGACGCAGCGCGGAGTTGTCTTTCAACTTGGTGGGCCCCGACTTGGAACGCTTGACGGCCTATTCCGAGGCGCTGGTGAAGGAGTTGCGCCAAAATCCGGGCCTGTCCGATGTAGATACAACCCTGTCCAACCGAAAGCCCGAGCTGCAAGTCCACATCGATCGAGATAAGGCCAGTCAGTTTGGTCTGCACATCACCGACATTGCGGCCACGCTACGAACCTTGGTGGGCGGAGAAATCATCGGGGTGTTTAAGGAGAAGGATGAACAGTACGACGTGTGGCTGCGAGCGGATGCCGCCCACCGAGGAACCGCCGAGGCGTTGCAGCAGGTGTTCGTCCGCACCCGTCCTAGCGCGACTTCCAGCCTTCGGCCCGAGATGGTGCCCTTGGGCAATTTCGTTCGCTTTGAAGAAGCACGTGGCCCCAATCAAATTGGCCGTTTCCAGCGTCAGCGCCGCGTGACCTTGGTGGCCAATCTGGGGACCTATTCCCTGGGCGAGGCGGTCCAGGAGGTCGAGCGGGTGGTGGCTCAGATGAATCTACCGCCGGAATATCAGATGGTGATGGTGGGGCGTGCCAAGCAGTTGAGGGAGACCTTGACCAACTTCCTGATGGCCTTCCTGGTGGCGGTCCTCTTCATGTACATGGTGTTGGCGGCCCAGTTCGAGCACTTCATCTATCCCATCTCGATCTTGTTGGCGGTGCCGTTGTCGTTGCCGTTCGCGTTGGCTTGGATGGTCTTCATTAATGAAGAGCTCAACATCTATGCCATTTTCGGGCTCTTCATGTTGGTGGGTATCGTGAAGAAAAACGGCATCATGCAAATCGACTACACGCGGGTGCTCCGGGAGCGGGGGGTGCCTCGGGATGAGGCCATCCTCGAGGCCAATCAGGTTCGGTTGCGACCCATCCTCATGACCACGTTGTTGCTGGTCGCGTCGATGATTCCCATCGCGCTGGGCGTGGGTCCCGGTGCGGCGGGGCGGGCCTCGATGGCCAAGGTGATCATCGGCGGTCAGATGCTCTGTCTGTTGTTGACGCTCCTCGTCACGCCGGTGAGTTACGCGATTTTCGACGACTGGGGCCGTCGATTGCTGCGGCGTGGGCCGGATGGCTCTTAAGAACAGCCGGTCCAGCGCATCCGGCCCAACCATTAAGAACGAAGCTCTCGGGTGGATGGTGCTTCGAATCGCCAACAATCAGGACGAAGCGACCTTGATCGCCGATTTGAAAATGGCCGATGCCACGGGCCGGTACGCCTTGGAAAGCTTAGAGCATCCCCGTTGGCTGGCTGCGCAGTGGAAATCCATCCTGCCAAAACTCGTGCGGAAGGCCCGGCAGACAGATGCTCTCTTCGAGAAGCGCTTTCCGGGTCGCCCCGCCTAAGGGAACAGCACAGTTTTTTCGAACGATGCCTGAGGCAGGAATTGCATCCGGCCGAAAACACCCTTCCAAAACGGCCCTGTTTCACGCATTTTTAGGTTCTTGGCTATGTTTACTGGCACTTTCACGGCATTGGTCACCCCGTTTCGCGATGGAGAATTGGACGAAGCGGCCTTTGAGAAATTGGTTCGCTCCCAGATTAAGGGCGGGGTGGATGGCATCGTGCCCATGGGAACCACCGGTGAGTCTCCGACACTGGATTATGACGAACACCTGAAGGTGATCGAGTTGGCCGTGAAGTTTTCGGGCGGCAAGTTGCCAGTCTTGGCGGGTACGGGTGGCAATTCTACGCAAGAGGCCATCTTCCTGACCCAAGAGGCCCAGAAGCTGGGAGTGGATGGCTCGCTCCAGGTGGCCCCGTACTACAAC
>SYMJ01000117.1 GCA_005805505.1 Verrucomicrobiales bacterium
GAACCCAATGGCTGCTTTCAAGGATCTGGTTCCGCCCTTCAAGTCGGCTTTGTTCCGGAGATGGGGGCAGGGGGAGGGACGGGGACTCCTTCGGATCGGGCTTTGGTGTTGTCGCTCTGTTGGCAAAGAAGCCGTGAACCATGAGCGACCGCACGGCGATCCCGACACCCAGAAAACCAACACCGCCACCGAGAGAGGTCAGTAACCAAAACAGTTGAGGTGTTCCTTCCATACAAAACCTACATCGAAAGGATGGTTTGGAACAGTTCGTTGACCGTTGAAATGAGCTTGGCAGACGCCTGATAAGACCGCTGATACTGGATCATTGAAGACATTTCTTCGTCGAGTGACACACCTGAGACCCCGGCCCGCTGCTGTGTCAGCAAATGACTAATGACTTCTTGGTCGGCCAAGCGGTTGTTGATGTTGGCCAACTCCTGACCGTAGGTGGCTACGGCTTGGTTATAATGCTGGGCTACAGTCATTTTTCCGAGAGCCTCCTGAGGAGCCTCGAGCCACTTCAGAAGGTTGGCCGCGACCGTGTTGTCTCCTGTATCGGTGTTGGCACTCAGTTGAAGTTTTCGGACATCCGCGACCAGATCCTTGTTAACAGCGATGTTCGATGCGTCAGTTCCCGTGAAGAAATCCGCGCCGGTGGAACCATCCAAACTGACCCCGAGCTTGTGCACGGAGTTCATCCCCTCAATCAGGTTGGTGGCCATGAGGTTGATGTCCTGGCGCAAATCCTGGAGGACCGTGTCCCGGGCCTTGACTAACCCTTGAATGGATCCTTGGCCGGTGAGCTTGGCCGTGGTGTCTGAATCTGAGTTTCGTACGGAAACCTGCACGCCACCATCGGCATCCACGGCTCCTTCTAGCTTGCCTACAGCTAAATTGTCTTTGATGACCTCTACACCATCGATGGATACGGTGATTTGGTTTTGATCGTTGAATTGAGTTTTGATGGTTGAGTAGCCGCCCAACTCCTCCAAACGCATCTGCAAAGTATCCTTGGCTAGGCCTCCACCAGAGATGCTGGCCAGGGAGTTATCCATGGCGGCACTCGCTGTGAAGCCGATCAGTTCATTGGCCTGTTTGATCCGGTTGTTCAGGTCCGCATTCAGGTCTGACTTGAGGCTGGTGAAGCGGGTTTCGACCGAATTGAACTTGTCGGTCAGCTGGTTGGCCTTGAGAAGGAGCACCTGACGATCCGCCACCGAAGTCGGTGATACGGAGACCGCCTGGAGGGCGTTGTAGAATTCCGAAAAACCGCTCGCGATGGCCATCTGACCGCCAAGATTTCGGGCAGCACTGTCCGCCTCAGGGGTCGCACTTTGTCGGTCGATTTGTTGACCCAACATCGACTGACCGATTTGCAGCGTGCGTTGAAAATTTTCTAGGTAGCTCTTGTTGCTCGATTCCCGGATGAGCTGCTCGTCCAGAATAGAATCGCGCAGGGATTTGGTGCCGAGGACCACGACCCCGGAGCCGGACCGCGGTTCGACGAGGATCCGCTGGCGAGCGTAGCTAGGGTTGTTGACATTCGAAATGTTGACGCCTGCCGTCTCGATCCCGGCCCGTGCGGCCAAGAGCGAGGATGACGCAATTTCGAGAGAGTTGAGGAGTCCGCCCATGATTCTGGCTCATACGACCGCTTGCCATCGAGAGACTGGGTTTGCACTAGCGAAGGCTCGCTCTTTGCCCCGGGCTCCGTATGTGCGGCCGGTCGAAACCACACCCGATCGTTGCAGCACCTGTTGGGCCAACTCGATGGAACGGCCTAAAAGGAGTTGGTTTTGGCGGAAGGCCCTCTGACAGGAATCCATCACGGACTGCAAATGCACGACCAGTCGCTCGATTTCCTCGACCTTGAACGCCGGTAAATGCGTATAAATTTCCAAGCGTCGGCCGGGCGGAGCAATTTGGTGTTGTTGCGCGAGTTGCTGTTGGGAATCTGTGCGGCGTCGCGTTAGCACAAACAATTGCTCAACGGCCTGTTGCTGAGCGGCTAAGTTACTGGTGAGTTCAACAAACTTCCTGTGAATCAGGAGTGTCTGCTGCTGATCAGTGATGCTGAGTAATCGCTCCGCGCACGAAGTCTCCGCGGCGAGTGAATCTTGCCAATCCTGTGGGTCGAGGATCACGGCTGCGGAAGTTGAAGCGCCTTTTCAGGGTGTGATTCAGTCCCGATTTGGAGAGCCAACTGTCGGGAAAGGGCTGCTTTCAGACCCAACTGCCCGGATTGGCTGATCTGGTTGGCCACCATGTCGTGAGCCATGTCGCCATAGACCTCGCCGATCAATTTGGCCTCGCCACTCTTGGCGGGCAGGATACTGGGTGGTTTAGCTGATTTAAGGATTTCTCGGACCAACATCCCCTCGAATTGTCCGACGACTTGCTCGGCTCGGTGTTGTGGGGTTCCCGTCTTGGCAAGTCGCGACAATGCATTCGGGTCTACATTGCTCAAGAGGGTGGTGGTCATAGTCTTGAAAAACTTATCGAACCTGAAGTTCTGCCTGCAGTGCTCCCGCCTGCTTGAGCGACTGGAAAATGGCAACGATGTCGCGCGGACTGGCACCGATAGAATTGAGGGCTGCGGCCACCTTTTCCACGGTGGGCATCTCTGCAAAGGGGATGAGTCCACCTTTAGCCTCGGTCACATTCACGTCGGTGTTTGGAACAACGACGGTTTGTCCGTTGGGCGCCAGTGGGTTGGGTTGTGAAACCGTGCCGGACTGGGCGATGGAGACGATCAGACTGCCGTGAGCAATGGCGCAACTCGACACGCGTACCCGAGAGGTGGCGACAATGGTTCCTGTCCGCTCATTCAGGATGACGCGGGCCGGGACGTCCATCGTGACTTCCAGCGCCTGCACTTGAGCGATGAATTCGATGGGCAGCGACTGATACTGATCGGGCAACTCAATCATGAGAGTCCCGCCATCCACGGCTCGTGATGAGTCCGGGAACTTCCGATTGATGGCCTCAGCCGTCCGAGCGGCCATGGTGAAATCAGGATCGTTGAGAACCAGTTGCATGGTGTTTTCCTGGAGCAGGGTCACCGGGATCATTTTCTCAACCATGCCGCCTCCGATAATTTGTCCGCTGGTGGGGTGGTTTTTGGTCACCGAGCTGCCGCCGCCGCTGGCTGAAAATCCGCCAATGCTGATGGCCCCTTGAGCCACAGCATAGACCTTGCCGTCGGAGCCAATGAGAGGGGTTTGCAACAGCACGCCGCCTTGAAGGGTCTTTGCATCACCCATCGCGCTGATCAGAACATCAATTTTCGAGCCCGACTTTGAGAAGGGCGGGATTTCAGCGGTGACAATGACAGCGGCCACATTCTTCGAGGTCACTCGGGGAGGAGGAACAACCAAGCCGAAGCGCTGCATCAGGTTGGCGATGGCCTGCTGGGTGTAGTTGGGGTTCTTGTCGCCGTCGCCGTTGATACCGGAAACGAGACCGTAGCCCATGAGTTGGTTGCCTCGGGCTCCATGGAGGAATGCGATGTCCCGAATGCGGACACCCCCGTACGGTTGGGCGGACACTGGAACGATGGCCATCCACAGAGCCACGGCCCAAGGAGTGCCGAGTCGGATCAAGTTTTTCAAAATGGAGTGGTTGGGGTTAGGCATCGATCACATCGGGTTGACTTTGTCCCACACCTTGCCGAACCAACCGCGCTTTTGGCTGTCGTTGACCGAACCAGATCCGTCGAAGCGCAGGGCGAGATCGGCCAATTGGTGGCTCAGAATCGTATTATCCGCGGTTACATCGACCCGCCGGACCGTGCCGCGCAGTACAATGGTTTGCCCCTCTCCTGAGAAGGAGGTGGAGCGTCGTCCCTCGATCAGTAGGTTGCCATTGGGCAGAGCGTCCACCACGCGGACGGTGAACCGCGAATTGATGGAATCGGAATTTTGAACCTGCCCGCCTCCGTTGAAATCGGTTTTGGAGGAAGCGTTCATCCCTGGAAACATTCCGCCCTTGGTCATGAACTTCATGTTCTGGGGCTTGAAGAGGAATTGGTTAACGCTCGCATCAATGCTCGATTCTTTCTGGGTCTTCTTGGTCTGGTTCTTGGTGGCTGAGTTGTTTTCCTGAACGATGACCGAAAGCAAGTCACCCACAGCCAAAGCTCTCCGATCGGCCAACGGCGAGATCGAGGTTTCCGTCCACAGAGAATCGGCCGGCAGCCCACCGGTGCAGAACAGGAGACTAACGAACAACAACAACAATCGTTTCATTGATGACCTTTCCTTTGAGTTCTACCGGTTTTAGGGCGCTTCGAAGCTTCATCGTCCCACCTTTGAAGCCATCCTCGAGGGCAATGGCCTGAAATTCGACCGAAAGAGCCCCATCTTCGAGGCGAGCGGAGATGGTATCACCTCGACGGATCGCGGGTCGGCGGCGCAGGGACCGTTCCATAAGCACTCCTCCGGCCGGAATTGGGGAAGATGTCATCCAATCATCAGCAATCGGATCACCAGACCATGCCGATCCGGGGAGGCTCAAAACATCGAGCGACTGCTTTTGGAGAGAGTTGGCCGAAAGGACAACCTGGCTGAGTATGGGGCTATCGGTCACCCAGACTTCCCGGATCCATTTGACCCGGATGGGAATTGCCAGGGATGCGGCCACCTGACCATCGACCCGGATTTCAAATTGGGGGTAAATGCGACGATTCGGCAGCTGGATTTGTGTCGTCCACCGCAAGGAGGGTTCTCCGGGAGGCAGGGAAATTGGAGGGAGATTCCGCTCAAATTCGACAGTCAGCGTGCCATCTTGGATCTTCCAAAGGTTTCGCAAGGAGTTCTCCAGCAGTCCTGTCAGTTCTTCCCCACTCATTGGATGCTGAGTACTGATAGCGGCGTTATCGGCCGCCAAGGCCAATGATACAGCGCTCAGCAGGCAGCCGATTAGGAGGAGGGTTCGTTGCATGGTAATGGGCATCAACGCTTGAGGTTGTTGCTCTGCTGCATCATCTCGTCCGCGGCGGAGATGGCCTTGGTGTTCACCTCGTAGGCCCGCTGGGCGATGATCATGTTCACCATTTCCTCGACCACTTTGACGTTCGAAAGCTCGAGGCTTCCTTGGTTCACCTCGCCGAACCCATTTTCGCCCGGTTGCCCGGTCTCGGGGGCGCCGGAGGCAACGCTTTCGCGGTAGACGTTCCGGCCGATGGCGGTCAGGCCCGAGGGGTTAGGAAAGCGGGTAAGCTGCAATCGGCTGGTTTGCGTTCCACCGGCCGTTGCGATGGACACCTGACCATTGTTGGCGATGGTGACTCCAGTGGTTCCGGCCGGGATGGCTGGGAAGCCGGTCACGTTGTAACCGTCACTGGTGACGACGGTGCCCGCTGAGGAGGTCTTGAAACCACCATCGCGAGTGTAGCCGCGGGTTCCGTCGGGCAATGAGACCTCGAAGAAACCATCACCCATGATTGCTAAGTCCAATTTCTCACCGGTCTGGCTCATTTCGCCATTGGTGAAGACCCGGGCCGTGGCTACGGTTCGCGTTCCGTGTCCGACTTCGACACCGGCTGGCAGGGCGTTGCCCGCACCTTGCTCCGAGCCAGCCATACGGGTGGCCTGGTAGAGAAGGTCCTGGAACTCGATCTTGCTCTTCTTGAAACCGGTGGTGTTCACGTTCGCCAAATTGTTGGCGATCACATCCAGATTGTTCTGCTGTGCTTGCAGACCGGAAGCGGAACTGTAGAGGGCTCGGATCATGGGAGTTTCAGAAAGTCAGTTGCGGTGAAATCAGGGGCTATTGGGGCGGCGTTCCGAGTTCCTGGATGGATCGGCCCATCCGCTCATCGGCCACCTGGAGGGCGCGCTGGTTGGCTTCGAAATGACGCATAGCCAAAAGCATGTTGCCCATTTCCTGAACTGAAGAGGTGTTGGCTCCCTCCAAGAATCCCGTTTGCACGGTGGTTCCGGCTGCGGGAGTCGTCTTCAAATTAGCGGGAAGACGGTAGTAGCTCCCGCTGAGATGCTGGAGTTGGGAGGGGTCCGCAACTTCAACCAACTGGACTTGTCCCCGAGGAATTCCGCCTTGGGAAATTTCACCGCGGGGCCCAAATGACACCGCTCCCGCTTGAGGATCGATGCGAACGGGGCCGGTGTCTCCGAGGACTGGATACCCTTCCTTCGTCATGAGGGCTCCTTGTCGGTCGACATGGAACTGACCATCTCGAGTGAAGGCGCGCCCGCCGCCAGGAGCCTGAACCGCGAAGAACCCAGGTCCCTCCAAGCCTAAGTCCGTCAAGGAGCCTGTGGGTTGAAGAGCTCCTTGGTTTCGATTCAGCCCGGCCCGCAACATGGGATAGGCGCTGCCTACCTGAGAGTTGGAGGGCGTGGGATTGGGTGAACCGGGGATGCGGAACTCTTCAAAGCCACCCACCTGAGCGCGATATCCCGGAGAGGATTGCCCAGAAAGGTTTTGCGCCACCAAATCATGCCACTGCATGTTGGCCGTCATGGCCGCTGCTGCTTGATGGAGCGCAATGTTCATCCCGAGCTATCGCAGCACTCAGTGTGCCATTAATACGTCACTGACTGGCATATAAGGTGCTGCGTTTTGCCGGGGCAGAATTTAGATTCGTCTAAAGTTGGTGCTCTTACTGTAAGCATGTTCTACTAACCATGATGACCAATCCTCAGGAAATGGGTCGGCAGATGCTGGCTGAAGATCCAGGCGCTGTGCCGCCGGGTGCCACTGAACCCACGGGGGCTCAGTCCAAGCGTTGGGTCGACCAAGCCGAGGCTAAGGCGGCTTCTGGGGATCGTTTAGGCGCAATCCAAGATTTGGAGCAGGCGTTGACCGTGGAACCCAACTCCTTGTTCGTGCTGCGAACTCTGGGAAGCCTTCTCATGGATGAAGGAAAACATTGGGAAGCCAAACAGCGGTTCCAGCAATTACTGGATCAGCAGCCAGAATACCTGGAGGGGCGAATTCTTTCGGCCATCGCCAGTCTGAAGATGGGTCGACTGGATGAATTTCAGTCAGAAACCGAGAAGGCGTTGGCAATCGATCCCCAGCAACCGGATGCCCTGCGCTGGCGAGCCCGGGTGGCCTTTGACAACCAACTCTACGCCGAGGCTGGACAGTTCTACGTGCGGCTGGTGGACGCAGGTCACGCGGATGCGGATGTGCTGACCGCTCTGGGGGTTTGTCTGGCGCAAGGTGGGCAATGGAACATGGCGGCAGAGACCTTTGCCCAGGTCCAGGTGGCCTACGGAGGCGGAGAAGTGGCGCGTGAAAATCTCGGTGTCGCCCGTCAACGCATGAGCCGCCGCGGAGGAGTCGATGATTTGTCGGCACTGCTCGCCGAGGCGGATGCGGATTATAAATCAGGCCATCCGAGTTTGGCCTGTTGGGCTTGGACTGAGGTGCTCCGTATTCGTCCGCGGGACGATTCACTCAGGCGTTCTTTGGTTTCGGTCCTATTGGAACAGCGGTGGACGAAAATGGCTCGGCCGCATTTAGAGGAACTCTTCCGATCCAACCCTTGGGACCCGTCTATCGGGACTTGGTTGGCGTTAGTTCTCTTCGAATCCGGGGACAAGCGCGGTGCGGCCAGTGCACTAGAAGGGGTTTTTGCACTAGATCCGGCCTTCGACGAAGCACGTCGTTTGGAGGCTGATTTTTCTTTGAGGGATGGACGATATGAGGAGGGGCGTTGGTTGATCCAGCGCTTGCTCGACCGCAACCCGGGCGACTTCAGCCTGCTGCTTTCCCGGGGCATTTGTGCCTTCCATCTGGGTCGTTGGGATGATGCCGTGACCAGCCTGGAAGCAGCTGCAGTGATGCAGCCCGACAATGCTCAATTGAAGCAGAATTTGTCTGTGGCCCGAGAGCAGCAACGGTCTGCGGCCATGGCTCAGGTGGATTCGCATGTCCGTTCTGAGCTGGACCGCGCCGGTGAACTTCAGGCGCGTGGGCAGATCCGCGAGGCATTGGGTCGCTTAGAGGCTTTGGCGGCACTGCGGCCAGAATGGTCTGAGATCTGGGATTCGATTGGTTCTCTCCGGTATCTCAGCGGCGACGCTCTGGGTTGCACTCGCGACCTGTCCCATGCGGTCCGTTTGGCCCCTGGATTGCCCGATACCCAGGTGCGATTGGCGATGGCTTATCGCGATTGTCAGAGGGAATCCGAGGCGTTGGCCGTGTTGGAACAGGTGGTGGTGGAGCATCCAGAACATGCCGCCGGATGGCGTTTGAAGGGGGACTTGCAGCTGGAATCCTCGCCCGAGCAGGCATGCATCAGCTATGCGGCCTCGCTGCGAAGCAATGGCTGGCTTCCTGATGACCTCATTCGGTTGGGTTTGGCCAGTTTGCAGAGCGGAAAGCCCAATGAAGCGCGTTCAATCTTTCAAACGGTTCTGGCCATCCAACCGGGTCATCCGACGGCGCTCAAAGGTCTCGAACGGACCCCAGTTTCCTGATCATGGCGTCACCCTCCGAAGAAATTAACCCCTTGGACCAGCTTCGGGCCTTGCGCACCGAGGTGATTGACCGAGAGCGGACCCGCATGCGCGGGCTGTTGGATGAGGTGCCGACTTTGGAGCAGGAGAGCGCTGGGGGAAACGCCATTGCCGAAGCCAATGTTCCAACGGCGGAGGACTCTGACGCCGCTTCCGAGCGGAAACCCCGAAAAGGTAAAGCAGTGCGGCGTTCTGCTTCGCTCGAGGGCGAAGAGCTCAAGATTCGTCTGGGCACTGAGCTTCGGCGGCTGGTCGCTCAACAATGCCACACCGATGGCTGGTCGGTGAATGACTTGGTTTCATCGGTTCTTCGGTCGGCGTTGTCAGCTCGTTCACCGTCCATCTGGCATGGCGGCTCTGCCTTAGCCACGGCCAACGTGTGCCGCTTTTGGCATCGTCACCCCATGGACACAGCCTTGAGGCTCACCTCCGATAAAGGTGTGTTCCTGATCACCACCAATCCGGCGAGCCCATTGTTCAAGCACTGGAAGGAGCACTACACTCTTTTAGGAATGCCCGATTGTGACCGGATGGCCCGCCAGATGCGCCTGATCCAACTTCAGGAGTGGGTTCAATCGGTGGATGATTTTGATGTAGATGACTGGCGCAAGACTCTCACAGAAGAGGACTATATGGTCACTCGGGCGGTGGTCTCTCAGCACGATGTTCCAGCCGATGCAGCCTCGCGTGATGACGAAACCAGCCTCTCTTCAAGCACCCCATGAAGACTCCGACTTCCCCCCATCCAATGGCCACTTTTACAAAAGCCCTCACTTTTCCTGTCGCACTCGCAGCCGTCGTCGTGCTTCTGGCCCTGAGTGTGGAGGGTGCTGAACCCGCTGGATACCTGAGTCGAGTGGAGCGAGATCTCGGAAAGATTCGAGTAGAGACTCCGCCCAAGCCGCCCGTACCGCCATTGGCACCGCTACCGCAGACCTATATTCCTGAGCCTCAGTTCACGGCGGAGTTTTTGTCTGAATTGAAGACAAGTTCAGCCATGCATCGGACCAATTTCATCGTTCGAGCGGATACCAGTGAATCGTTCAATTCCCAGATGCCCCCCCCCGTCTCGCATCCTTTAGATCCTGTCCCGTCCGGCGTTGGTGACGACCCGGAAAAATCGCGGCAATTACTCCGGTATTTTTTCACTCAACTGAATTTGACTAATGCAGCGGCCGGAATGGCAGGCACTTCAGGAGTGCCCGTGAATATCGTCCTGCCGTTGCGGATGTCTTCCGGAGAATCTCCGGCGCGGGGCACAGGAAGGGCTACCTATGAATTGCGTTAAACGATTTCTGGCGGCAACGCTCTTCGGAGTTGTGGCCTTAGCGGACTCTCCAACTCCAGCCGGAGAGGTCGACCCTCCGAAGGCATCAGCGGTAGCCGTGGAGTACGGACTGGATCCCCGCTTGGGAGCCTTGCCCACCGAAAATCTGCAGTTTAAGACCAACACGAACTACTTGTTGGATCAAAATAAGGCAGCGGAAGCGCGCTTTCAAAAACTGCGCGGGATGGGGTCACGGACCAACTATTTAGAGGAATTTAGTCGGACGGTCGAAGCGGTGCTAAATTCCGATGCCTCGGAACGTATCAAGGAGGACACCCGGAAACTCACTCTTCTGGAGTTGGCTCATCAACGCGAGTTGGCGGCTGAAAAGGACCAGGCTGGCGGGCATCTGGAACGGGCTCTGCAACTGTTGGCTGAATACGTCGAGCGCTATTCCCGAGACCCGGCGGTTCCAGAGGTCTTGTTGCGACAAGGGTACTTGCTGCGACGGCTCGACTTGAAGGATGAGGCGATTGAGAAATTTTACCTCGTGTTGCGGTCGGTACCGAGGATTGAAGGTCGGAACATCGCCTACTCGCGGCGTCTGGTAATGATGGCGCAATCGGCTATCGCGGACACCTGTTCCGATCTAGGGCGCCATGCCGAAGCGGCTGAGCTCTACGGGCGTATGCTTCAAACCAAATCGGAAGAACTGGAGGTCGAGACCGTTCGGATCAAGCAATTGCGCTCGCTGCGAGAATCAGCCCCTAACGGCATCTTGGAGCGGCAGGCTATGGGGTTTCTCGAAGATTTCCCTGACTCCGATTACATTCCCGAGGCTCGATATTTTTTGGCCCATTCCTTGAAACAGCAAAAGAAGCGTGACGCAGCTTTGGAGCAATTTCAGCTATTGCTGGAGGCGGTCGAGTTGGCGCCACCTGAACGGTTGACGCGATGGATGCCGTGGAAACTCCGTGTCGGAAACGAGTTGGCCAATCAGTTCTACTTGGAGGGCGATTACCTTTCTTCGGTGTCGCTTTACCGCGCATTGGCGAAGTCCAACGCAGAGGGTCAAACCCGGCAGGCCTTCCAGTACCAAGTGGGTTTGTGCGAAGAGCGTTTGGGCCAAGTTGAGGATGCGATCAAGACCTACCAGCAGATCGTCGAAGCACCGACCACTTCGTCTGGCGGTTCCAACACCAACGCCAACGCTGTTCCAGTTCAAATCTTGCGGAACATGGCTACGCTGCGCATCTCGGTGTTGAAGACTGCCTCTCGGAGGGACCCGGCTCCTCGGATCCCTGGAGCTCAGCCTTGAAACCAACCATGTCTGCCGCCTTTGAGACCTCGTTGGCTGCCTATCATCAGGTATGCCTCCAACTGGCTGACTTGTCCGAGGAGGAAGGGCGCGCTCTGGAATCCGGAGTCAAGCCGCCGATGGTGGAGATCACACGCCGCCGCCGTGATTTGCTGAGAGAACTGGCCAGAACTCAATCCGCCGTCAAGGCGGCCTCACCGGTGCCTTTTCCGGATAGACTGCGTCCGGCTCTGCAGGCCACCCTTGACTTGATCCAGCGTTCAGTGCGACTCGATCGACAGAATGAACAGTGGATGCTCCGTCACCAAATGATACCTGGTGATCTCGTCCCCAGTAGCGCAAGTCGGAGCCCGCAGCGGATTCGGTCTACCTACGGACTGAGAGCCGGAGGGATCGGGCCGTGAAGCTCATTGAACGGGTTCTGGTGGTGGATCGATCCGACTTGATCCGTCAGACTGTTGGCCGCGTCCTCCGGCCCAGAGGAGTGGCCGTGGCGGAGGCCGATTCCTTATCGGCTGCCTGGGAGTATCTGGAGGCGGATCGATTCCAATTGCTCCTCGTCGGTGAAACCCTTCCGGACGGTTTATCCACCACGCTCATCCGAGAGCTGGCCGCCCGGATGGAGACTCCCTATATCGTTAGCATTCTGGACAAAGAGAGCAGCGAATCGAGTCAGCAGCACCGCCGTGCTGGGGCCCACGAGATCGTGGTCCGTCCATTTGCCGAGAGGGATCTGCGGGACTTCTTCGACCGGGCCCGCAAGTTCCTCGCTGCGCCGACCGTTTTTCATGGGGCTCCGGCCGCGCAGTCGGCTCCCACCATCCCCCCTCGCACCTCCACTCGAGGCTCCGTGAGCGGTGTCCAGGCAGGAGTCCAAATTTTGGGACGATCGCCCGCAACCCAATACCTGAGGGAGTATATTCGTCGGATCGCTCCCACCCAGACAACGGTGCTCATTCAGGGCGAAAGCGGTACAGGCAAAGAATTGGTGGCACGGGCCCTCCACCAGCAAAGTCCTCGGGCGGGCGGTCCATTCGTGAAGCTTAATTGTGCGGCTTTGCCCGAGTCTCTGGTGGAGAGCGAACTCTTTGGTCACGAGCGCGGCGCATTCACCGGTGCCATCATTCGTCGTGAGGGACGATTCGGTATGGCCAATGGTGGCACGCTGCTTCTGGACGAGGTGAGCGAGGTATCTCTGGCTGTCCAATCTAAGCTGTTGCGGGTGATCCAAGAGCGGGAGTACGAGCGAGTCGGCGGCAACGAAACGCTGTCGGTCGATGTTCGGATCGTCGCCACCACCAATCGCAATTTGGAGGAGTCGGTCGAACGGGGGGAATTCCGAGAGGATTTATTCTTTCGCCTGAATGTGGTCCCGGTCTACATGCCTCCGCTTCGAGATCGGCTATCCGATGTCCCGATTCTTGCCGAGTATTTCCTCGAGGAGTTTTGCCGCAAGCACAGCAAACCGATCTTGGGCTTTACGAAGGAGGCGATGGATTGGCTCAAGCAGCATTCTTGGCCTGGGAACATCCGGGAGCTTCAGAACATGATCGAACGAGGTGTTGTTGCCAGTGGTGATGGCCCCGTGGATCTGAGCAGTCTGAGCGCCTATCGCAGCCAGTTTTCAGAAAAGCCTCCGGTCCGAAGGTTGTCGCCTCCGGCTCGGATGAACGGGAGCGAGGCGAAGTTGGTTTCTACGCTCGGTGAATTGCCTTTGGCGCCGCCTCAGCGTTCGGGGCCGACGTCCGGTCGGTTTTCCCAAGCCAACGGTACTGGTGGTGAGCGCAGCGGATTGGAGTCATCGGGTTCGAGCCTGCTCCGATCACTGGCCGAGGTGGAGACCGATCACATCCAGCGGGTTCTCGACCACTGCAAGCAGGACTTGATGGCTGCAGCCCGGATTTTGAGGATCACGGTTCCATCCCTCCAGAAGCGATTGCCGCAGCGGGAGGGTCAGTAGCGGCCTCTGTTTTCGTCCTGGGACGGAACGTGAGACGGAAAGAAGGTTAAATGCAACCGATTCAAAAGCATGCAGGACGTTAATACACTTCTGAGCGACATTGGCAGGATTGCCCATGGTTCGGTGCGCCGGAGAGTGTTTTGGTACAACTACGCCAAGTTGACCTTAGGAATGTTGGTCCTCGCGGTGTTGATTTTCTGGCCCTCAATCCAGCGGGCCCGCAAGGCGGACCGTATCCAACTGACGCGGATTTTCGATGATCGGCGGCAGGTGATGGAGAATCATTTCGGCCGAGTGCCCCGTCTCTTTGAGTTGGTGGGTCTCGCGTCGACGGTGGAACTACGAAAATCCACCATGCAGTTAATCCGTGAAATGGATCGGTACCCCGGAATCGTGGCCGTCGGATTGGCCAATTTTGACGAAGGAGTTGCCCGAGTAGATCCCGCCGCCTTGGCGCTTACGATGGATGACTTGGTATTCGCGGCGATTTTCAAGGACCCGGCGTTTCAAGAGACGCTTTTGGAAACTGTGCAAACGGGTTCCAAGCACGTATCAAAGGTCTTCTGGCATGGTCCGCCCGCCGATGATGCCAGTCGGGCCTACTTTGTGTTCGCAACTGCAGGGCCGCGTCGTTTGGAGGGTGAATCCGTCAACCCCTCTAGGGTGTTGTTCGCGGTCATTAATCTGAAGCGTTTGATCCTCCATACGGGTCGGCCTTCGAGCCTCAACATGATTGACATTCATTTTTCCAACAAAGCTTCCTCTGAACCCTCTATTAAGATGGAGCGGGTGGTGGAGTTGAAGAAGGCACCCCGAAAACAGTTGATTGAAGTGCGCGCTGAGGATCCCGCCGATACCCGAAACTATTTTGAAGGGCAACGACTGCTGGAGTTGGACAATTTGGAGAACGACCTGATCGACGATGGATCTTTTGGAGTCGGGAAGATCGGCTATTTGCGGTTAGTCGATTTCCCCAATCGGGAATTTCAAATCAACATAATGTTGAAGAAGTCATTTCTCAAGGCCAGTGCGGTCCGGGCGCTGATGGTGGCCATGCTCTATTATATTGTTCAGATTCTTATCACCAGTTTTCTGATGATCCTGATGTGGACCGTTTTTTCTGCAAGTCGGAGTCAGATGCGGGAATTAGCCGAGGCGCAAGGTACGATTGCCCGATTGAATCTCCATCGGACCCTAGTGCAACAAGAGTTGCACGATCACATCATACAGAATCTAACCCTCTTGGGAGTCCAAGTAGCCACCAGCCGCATCGATGATGTGGAGGGTTTCAAGCGGACCCGTGACACGATTCTTCAGCAGTTGGATTACTTGCGTAGAGAACTGCGGCGACTGCTGGTCGAGGGTACTGAGAGGCTGCAGTCTTTTGATGAGATGTCGGTGCAGCTCCAGAGCATTTGCAAGCACATGGAGAAGCAATTCAATGTCCGATGCCAGTTGACGACGTTGAACACCGATGGCCTGAGCTTGCATCCGGAGGTTTTGTTCCGTACTTGCCGCTTCGCGGAAGAGTTGCTGGGCAATGCCATCCGACATGGGCGTGCCCGTAACATTAGCATGAGGGTTGAATGCATTTCATCGCCGCCGTCCTTGTTTTTGCGGGTTATAGACGACGGGTGCGGATTTGATCCCGCGAATTATTCGGCAGGGTTCGGTCTCCAGAGCATGAGTGCCTTCGCCCGCCGTTCTCGTGGTCAAATTCGCATCGAGCGACAGGATTTGAAGGGAATGTTCATCGAACTAAAGATTCCCGTGAAGTCGTTGCCTGTCCTGAGCTGAACCATTTTAAAGATTTCTAAACTCATGAAAATTGCCTTCCTGGATGACCATCCCCAACTCGCCGAAGCCATCGCCGGGGCCGTTGCCTCGGCCATTCCGGGCACTCAGGTGGCTTGTTACAGCCACTGGTCGGAGTTGGAGCCGACCTTGGTGCTTGAGCAGTATGACCTTCTGTTCTTGGACATGCGACTCGAGGACTGCCTTGGCGCTGAATTAATTAGCCCTATTCAAGAATTGAGTCCCAAGACCCGTATCGTCTTGCTCTCGGCCTTCGCTCAAAACGATCTCCTTATTAAATGCCTTAACTTAGGCATCGCGGGCTATATATCCAAGACCAGCCCTATCGAAACGCTGCTCAAGGCAGTCACTACCGTCGCCGAGGGCGGAACCTTTTTTGATGAGAACATCAATCTCGATCAAGAGTCCCGCTGAGTTGAACTGCTATTTAACCCCTTTCCTATTATGAGTGACACTTCGACATTTCGAATCCTTCTGATCGCCGAGGACCCTTTGATTGGGTCGATTCTCCGCGACCAACTCCAAAGCCTCTCCCATTCGGTGAGTCTCCATGCCTCAGCCGGCGAGGGGCTGGCCGACGCGCAGCAGCAGAGTTTCCCGTTGGTGATCGTCGATGACCAGATCGCCGGAAACGACAGTACGAAATTGCTCCAGGAATTGGCTAAAGCGCGGCCTGGGATGAACCGTATCCTGCTCACTTCTGGACGCGACATGAACGGCGTGATGGAGGCTCGGCGGTCGGGACTGATTTTCCGTTATCTGACCAAGCCGTGGATGCGAGACGAGGTTGCCATGGCGGTGGACAATGCCTTGGCAAGTTCGGCCCAGCGGTCCGAGATCGACGCCCTGCGCGCTCGGAATTTGGTGCTCAATCAGCAATTGAGTGATGCCGTGAGAGGCGGAGGCACACCGGACGGGGGAGGGACCGCATCGCTACCCGGCGAGCCGGCGTCTGGACCGGTGACGGGAGGAGCTTCCGTGGACATGGCCATCGAGATGTCCATCCAGATGCTGAGCGTGTTTCATCCTAATTTGGGCAACGCCAGCCTTCGGGCAGTCGCTATTTGCCGGACCATTGGTGAATTGATGGAGCTTCCGCCCACCGAATTGCCCCGCCTGCTGTGGGCGGCCGCCTTGTTCGATATCGGCATGCTCAGCGTGGATCGCAGCATTGTGCGACGCTGGTTGCGGGACACGGCCAAATGCACCGACGAGGAGTTGGCGATGATTCGCCACCACCCAGAGATCGCCGAGGGGGTCCTCAAGAGTTTTCCCGCGTTGGCGGGCGCAGCGGAGATTGTCCGTCATCATCACGAGGCCTTCGACGGCACGGGATATCCCGATGGGCTTAAAGGAGAGACCATTCCCCAGTTGGCTCGGGTCCTCGCCCCGGTGATTCACTTCTGCCATCGCAACGGATCGACGACCCAAATTCTCAACGAGTTGGAGGGTCTGTCGGACAAGCAATTTGATCCCATGGCGGTTCGGCTCTTGGCCAAGGCGTTACCAATGACTCAGATCCCGCGGGGTGAGCGGGAGTTGCTCTTGATTGAACTGAAGGCCGGTATGGTTCTAGGGCGTGATTTGTTCAACGCCGGCGGACATTTGCTGTTGCCCAAGGGTCGTGAACTCAAGGATTCGGACATCAACCGGATCATTTCCATTAACCGCGTCACGCCGCTCACTCCGTTTGTGTTGGTGTACTGCTGACCAGGAACAACTCCGTTGGCGGATGGATCCTCGTTCACAAGAGCATTGTTGTTGGTTCATTGCGGGTTTCAGCACGGACCACTCCTCGGTTTCGCATTCGTGTACGAAGGAACCGGCACCTCCATTCCCTTCCGCTCGACTGGATTATTCGATGGAGCGGGAACCGTTTACGTGGGCGCTTGATTTAAGTCTGAGGTGAATCCTCCGATAGGATCGGCATATGCGATCCTATCGGAGTGAATCAGTTCGGAGGATTGGGCTGTTTGTCTGCCTGATGCTGGGGGCCTTCGCAATGGAGGCCCAAACTCGCAACCGGTCCTTGGTGGCTTGGGGTGAGAACCTGCTGGGGCTCAATCGCCCTCCCGAACTGCCAGCAGGGATCGTGGCCAGCGATGTCGAGGCGGTGACGGCCGGGGAGTTGGTCAGTGGATTGACGCTCCGCTCCGGGATTCTGGTGGATGGTACTAATTATGTCGGGAGCCGCCTGATTTTGAGAGGGCCCACATTGCTGACTGGAAATAGCAATGGGATCATTAGTTACGGTGCGGGAGCCCTCGACCACACCGACCAGACTTCTTGGAATACGGCCCTGCTGGATGCCTCCGGTCGTATCGGCGTGAACCGGGTTGGCTTCGGGCATCTTTTCGGAGCGGTTCTCCGCAAGCCAACCAATGCGCCTTCCCCAGTGGCTTCGGGGCGATTCAAGGATCAGTTCCCTGGCGATCTGGCGTTTTTTGGCGACCGGATCACCGCCGATCTGCCGGCCACCGATACCGATGCGTCCGGTGGATTTGTCTCGGTGGTGGTCGGTCCCACCCATGTGGTGGCGTTGCGGGCGGACGGATCGGTCTCGGCATTTGGTGGGGAAAATCTTTTCGGGGAACGATTAATCCCATCGGGAGTGGCTGGGGCCGTGGAGGTGGCGGCGGGAGAGTTTTTCAGCGCAGCGCTCCTGGCCACGGGGCAAGTCATTGTCTGGGGATCGGACGCCACGGGAGTCGTCAACGTGCCGGCTTCCGTGAGCAACGTGGTGTCGCTGCGTGCGGGTGCCTTGCACCTCGTGGCCCTGCGTGCAGACGGAACGGTGGTGGCCTGGGGCAATTCGGCGGACGGCCGCACCACGGTTCCCGTCGGTCTCAACCGCGTGACCCGGATTGCTGCGGGTCGGGCCCACTCATTGGCCCTGCGTGACGACGGAACGGTGGTGGCTTGGGGCTACAATGGGTCGGGGCAGACTTCAGTTCCTGTCGGCTTGGCCAATGTCGTGGATATCGCGGCCGGTGGGCAACACAACCTGGTGCTTGTTTCTCGTGAGAAACCGCTTTTGGAGCCGTTGGTCTTTCAGGAAAACTCAATCGAGGGTGGGCGTGATTTCAATCCGAACAGCGACTACACCGATCGAGGTCGCACCCTCAGTGTGCGGGCGAGTCTTCAGAATGGAGCGCCTCCGGTGCAGTTTCGCTGGCGCCGCAATGGATCCCTAATCCCCGGAGCGACCAATTCTCAACTGACAGTCGTGGTGCCCAATTCGGAACCTGGGGCGTTTCGGATCGACCTTGAGGTGGTCAATGCATTTGGAAGTGATCTGAAGTCTGCCACGGTGCGGTTGGCGGACATCCCGGCTGAGGTGGTGGTCGAGCCAGTGGCTTGGACGGCGGGAGTCCCGCCCGGGGTCACGACACTGGGCCAGTCTGCGGCGGGAGTCTTCCTGGGGGTTGATAACGCCGGGAGCCTGCTCGCCTTTCGCGTGCGGGCGAAGGGCGATCCGATTCCTCGGGTGATGGTGTACAATGCTCTGAGCGGCGAGGCGGTGCTTTCGGTGGCGATCCCCATCACCAATGCCTCGGCGACCATCCAGGGATCTGCGGTCGCCGTGAGTTCCCGACCGCTGACAGTGTCCCAGAGCGGGGGATACCTGGTGGTGCTGTCCAACTCCTTGGGAAAATCCATCACCAACCGTGTTGCCTTGGAAATTTATCCAGAACTGCAGGCACCCACCGTCTCCTCCGCCATTTCTGAAAATGCAGCGGTTCCTGTGTACTTAGGGCCGGTCCCAACTGGTTCCACCAATGTCGTGCTGTCGGTAATTTCCAGCCACGGGCCTGGTGTGGTTTACAACTGGCTGAAGAACGGGGCGGAGATAGCTCGTGCTACCAACTCGACGTTGAGCCTCACCAATTTCAGTTTTCCCCAGATTGGAACTTACTCGGTTCGGTTGAGAAACCCTCTGACGGGCTCCAGCCTTTCTGACGATCGCACCAAGGGCACCAGCCTGTCTACGGGCTTCACTCCGGTACTCCCTATTACAGTCGCGCTTTCCCGGACCAATCTGGCCGGACCGACAGGTTCCTCTGCATCGATGGACATTCAACTTACAGGGGCCCTGCATGGGCGAGTCCAGTTGCAGCGGTGGGACGCTGTGTTGGGATGGACGGATGCTAGCGCCTCATTCCCGGTGGTAGTTCCTGCGTTGCCCGCAGCGTGGAGTATCGGTGGGACCTACGAACTAGACGTTTCCAGTGGCGGCGGGCGGGCTTCCTTCTCGGTGGGGACAGCAAGTCTGAGTTCAGCACTCAGTGGGAGCTACCGGATTCGGGTCGTTCAGTTGGCCTCCGCCGGCGGCACGGAGCTCACGGGTACCGAGCAAGTGTCCTTGTTCCAGGTCTCGGTAACATCGGTTGCCGAAATCTCTTTTCCGGGCACAGAGCCCACGCCCGTGGAGGGTGGTGGCACCTGGGTTTCGGGACTATCGGCCGGAGTGGACATGACGCTCGCCGCCGCCGCCTATTCTACGGTGGATCTCTCCGCGTACCTCACCGTGGCGGGGTTCCCTGCTCCAGTCTTCCGCTGGGAGCGTCAGAGCGAGCCCGCTTCCGGTTCGGTGCCCGCGAAGTACCAAAGCATCTCGGTGGCCACCAATTCACCGCGGCTCCTGGTGAGTGCCCTAGCCACCAACGCAGGAATCTATCGGGTCATCGCCACCAATTCTGTCGGTGGAGTGGGCGGTGTTTCCAAGACGATCCAGCTCCGAGTGGATCGTGTGCTGCGCATGACGGCTGAAACCCTGGCCGCGCCGGGTGGGGCTGTTGAGATTCCTATTTCATTGTTGGGATTCGGGGACGAATCGGCGGTGTCGTTCACTTTGGAGGCCCAGACTCCCTATCTTTTGACGGATAACTCGACCGTTACTCTGACGTTGGATCCATTGATCTCTCCCATCGCTTCAATGAGTTATCGGCAGGCCGGATCCGTGGTGACAGCGCCGGCTAACGGAGGCGGAGGCAGTAATCGGTTTAAGCTCCAGGTACTGATCTCCCGGAATGATCCCACGGTGGGCTTTCCACGAGGCACCAATGCGATTGCGCGCCTTGCATTTCAAGCCCAGACGTTTTCATCCATCGATATCGTCCGAAATCTGGGTACTTCGGGCGTGGTGATGGTGCCGCCGCTGGAGGTGCCCGTGCGTATCCTTAAGGATTCGCAGTTGGTTACGGCCGACAAGGATCTCTCGTTCCGGGTCGCCTTCACCAATGCCACTCTTGCTTCAATGGTTTCGGAGGGAGGGCTGGTGGCAGTGCTGGCCGACTCCATGGAGGGGGATGTAAATGGCACCGGCTCGGTAGATGTTCTCGACATCACAGCGATCGCCGCTGTGTTGGCTTCTTCGGTGGCAGACACGAATTTGGTGGTTCGACGCCGTATGGATTGTGCTCCCAAGGCCAGCTCCGGGGATTGGTTGATCAACTTGGCCGACCTCGTTCAGGTGGCCCGTTTTGTGGCGAAACTAGATCCGCTTCAGCCAGCGGAAGACCCGATGACCGGCGGGCCGGGTTATTCGCTCAACCGCAGCCAGCAACCCAGCCTTTCCAAATCGTTAACACGGCCGACACGGTCCGAAGCCCTCCGATCCATTGGGTTTGGCTGGAGTGACTTGGTGACAGGTCAGGAAGCGTGGGTGCCCGTAATACTCGACGGGGTCGGCAATGAAAACGCCTTCGCCTTCAATGTTGAATTCGACGCCCAGGCTCTCGAGTTCACAGGTCTCAAGACGCCGACCGGAACCTCATACATCGAGAACCGATCGAGCGCCGCGCTAGGACGCATCGGGGCGGTGTTATGGAAACCCGCCGGTCAGTCGGCTCCGGTGGGTCTATCGACCCTCGTTGAAGTGGGATTCCGCGTCCGGGCTCCCGGCGGAACCACGGAATTGCGATTCGGGGCGAAGCCCGTCGATTCGCTCATTGCCACGGTCGATGCCCAGCCCGTTCAGCGAGTTGAGTACACGTCGAGTCAATGGAGCATTGGACAGCGCCGTCGAGTGCTCGGCGGTCGGGTGGTGGGTCAGACGCTGTCCGGTTCGGAGTGGCGCATCGAGCTGCAGGCTTTGGATTCCGGCGGTCAGGCGGTGTCCGCTCGTGATCGTCGGCTGCGCGTGCGGACCTCAGATCGATTGGAGTCTCCCTCGGCTCAGTGGCTGGACTCAGGCCTGAAGACCGAGGTGACCCCCGCCGGGACTGTTCGGATCCCGATATCTCTGGATCCGGCTCGCGCCACGGGGTTTTTCCGCCTGGTTGAAGAGTGAGGCTGGGGTACCGAGTGAGCGTGAGCCCTTCGCCTGCAGTAGGGTTCTGTGCAGGCTTTGGAATTAAGAGCGTTATTGGCTGAGAGGGGCAGGGCCAACAGATTCACGAACGTGACTTGCTGGGGGGGCACCCCGCAGGGCAGGTTTGTGACATCATGACGAGAGCGTTGCCGCGTTTCTGGGGCTGGAGCCAACTCCAACGCCCTCTGGCCTGCTGGGTCCTTCTGGGTTTTCTGGGAAACCTCGGACTGTTGGGTGAGAGTCAGCAACAGCGGCTCAGTCGAGTCTACGAACAGGCTCGCAGTGAGTATTTGAAGTCACCCGGTCGTCCGGCTTTGGCGTGGCCTTTGGCTCGGGCCTGTTTCGATCGGGCTGAGGGACTCACATCACGGCCGGTTCGCAGTGCCTTGGCCAAGGAGGGGGGCGAAGCCTGTCGCCTGGCTTTGAAGGAATCCCCGGTAGACGCGGCCTGCCACTACTATCTGGGTCTGAACTTGGGAATCCTCGCCCAGACACAACCGCTTCGAGCTCTGGGATTGGTCCGGGAGATGGAAACCCAGTGGCAGGCTTGTCAGCTTTTGGATCCCGGTTTCGACCACGCCGGTGCGGACCGTTCTCTGGGAATGCTGTATGCGGAGTGTCCCCCAGCACCGCTGGGTGTTGGGAGTCGCAGCAAGGCTCGGTTCCATTTGGCCCGGGCCGTCCAGTTGGCTCCGGACCATCCGGAAAATCGCATTCTGTGGATTGAATTTCTCGCCCAACGCCATGAGAAAGCCGCCGCGGTCGAAGAGTTCAAGAGCCTCCAAGGAATCTTGCCTGAGGCTCGGATTCGTCTCAGTGGTGATGATTGGAAAGCGGCCTGGAAAACTTGGGAGGCCCGCATGGAAACCCTCGAGGCGCGTTTGGGGGTTCACCTGTGAGTTTCATTGCGAATTCTGTTAGCTGGGATTGGATTATGAAGAAAAACTTTACCCGCCGATTCGCCCAGCAGGATTTTGCAATCGTTGCAAAATTCCCATCGGCCCACTTAGCTCAGGTAACTCTGTGGAATCGGTGGCTCTGGATGCGCCTTCTTCCGCAAGGGCTTCGTTGTTCGCTCGTTATGGGCCTCCAACCAGCTCGATCTTCGCTCACGCCTCGTCTTATGAAAGAATCTGCCCTGCCAACACTTTTCTCCCAACAGAAGCGTTCCGGTTTAGGCCGGTGGGCACAATGGCTAGGGTTGCTGGGCGTTTCGGTGTCTGCTTTGGCTGAAAACCCGCACCGGCCGTTCACTCGGTTGCCCTATCTTCAGGGAAGTAGTCCGACGCAAATTCACGTGCTGTGGCGCACCGAAGGTCCCATCCAGCCGGTGGTTCGGTGGGGTACTCAGCCGGATCGGCTCGACCAGACGGTTCCCCTCGCAGCCATTGTCACCCGGGCCAGTCTCGGGACCAATGGACAACCGATGCTCCCTCAGTGGCTGAGCCTGCGAACTCCTGAGAATCTCTCCCTGCCCAAGCTTCACAGCGCTCCTATCGGAACCTTTCAGTACGAAGCCGCGATCGAGGGTCTCTCCCCGGACACGGTTTATTACTATGGAGTCTTCAATGGTTCGGAGCGACTCACCGCAGAATCGCCCGAGCAGCGGTTTCAGACCCAACCCCAGCCGGGACCAGTGCGTCCCTACCGCTTCTGGGTCTTGGGCGACAGCGGCACCGGGAGAGAAGCCCAGCGAGCGGTCCATGAGGGTATGCAGGCGTGGGTGAAACAAGATGGGCGGCCGTTGGATTTCTGGATCCATGTGGGCGACATGGCCTACGGAACTGGCCGTGATGTCGAATTCCAAAGCCGTTTCTTCGAGTCGTATCAAACCACCCTTCGCAATTCGGTTTGCTGGCCCGCCATGGGGAACCACGAGGGACATACGTCCAAGGGAAGCACGGGTATCGGGCCTTATTACGATGCTTATTGGGTGCCGACTCGGGCGGAATCTGGCGGGTTGGCCTCCGGGACTGAAGCTTACTATTCTTTTGATCACGGCAACATTCACTTCATCTGCCTCGATTCCCACGATCTGGACCGCAAACCCAGCGGTGCCATGGCCAAGTGGCTCAAGGCGGATTTAGAAAAAGCCAAGGCCGAGTGGTTGATCGCTTTCTGGCATCATCCTCCTTACACGAAGGGGAGTCACGACAGCGACAAAGAGGCCGACCTGATTGAGGTGCGTCATCACCTCCTTCCTATCTTAGAATCGGGTGGCGTGGACCTTGTGCTCACCGGGCATTCCCATATTTATGAGCGATCGATGCTCATGGATGGCGCGTATTCCACTAATGCCACCGTGGCCGAGAATTTTATTTTGGACGATGGCGATGGGGATCCGCGAGGCGATGGTGCGTATCGGAAGGGGGCTGGATTGCGCCCTCATGAGGGTGCCGTTCAGGTGGTGGCCGGACATTCTGGTGCCAGCCTGGGCCGGGTGGGAACCTCACC
Source organism: Verrucomicrobiales bacterium (assembly GCA_005805505.1). GTDB lineage: Bacteria > Verrucomicrobiota > Verrucomicrobiia > Limisphaerales > UBA9464 > SXXZ01. The sequence goes on from SYMJ01000117.1 coordinate 23,617, forward strand.
GGTGATGCGTCGCACCCTGGTCGAGCACGGATCGCTTTTGGTGGATGTGGAAGGGGATACTCTGGTGGGAAGGATGATTAATCGGGAGGGAGTCGAGCGCGATCGGTTTAGTCTGGTCAAGCGGGGCACTCCGTTGGTGCGTCGGTTGTCGTTGCCGTGGCAGCCACCCGAATACAAGGCCCCCGACAAATCCTCCAAGTCGCCCTATCCGCCGCCGCTCGACTATCAGGTGCTGATCCCTGCGGGGGCCGAATGGAAGGCGTTGTCCGGGGCTCACCCTCAGGGATCCTCGTGGTCTCGCCCTGGATTCGATGACGCGTCTTGGTTGCGTTCCAAGGCTCCCTTTGACTCGGGTCGGGGGCGCCTCTTCGGAGCGGAGCGGGCTTCCAAAGAGGGGCGACCTTCATTGTATGTGCGCCGTGAATTTACCGTGTCTCAAGCCGATAGGGTCACGGAGCTGGGCCTCTGGGTCGATTACGCGGACGGCATCATCGTGCATCTCAATGGGCAGGAAGTGGCGCGTGTGAATGTGGGACGCAGTTCCGGGCGCAATGCGCAGGGTGTCAAACAACGCGAGGATTCGGGAGCCGTGTACGTGCCGCTCGGCTCGATTGCGCGTTTCTTGGTGGATGGCGTCAACGTCTTGGGCATCGAATGCCATGCCCACAGCGAAGGCTCCATCGACTTTGGTCTGAATCCCGCGCTGTGGATGGAGGATTGATGGTGTCGAGAGGCACTCGAATTAGCTGGAGCCTCCTGTGCGCGTTTCTTTGCCTGGGAGTCGCCTGCGCCCATAACGGCCCTGAACACCAGATCGAGGCTCTTTCGGAGCGGTTGATTCGAGAAGGGGCTAGTGCGGACGTGCTTTTAGAGCGGGCCATCGAATACCGGGTTCTGGGGAAACTCAAGGAGGCTGCCCGAGACCTCCAGCGGGCGGTTCGGCTCGCGCCGGGCGATTCATTGGTGCTTCTCGAACTGGCCCAAATTGAACTCCAGCGGGGACGGGGGTCTGAGGCCCTGCTTTGGGTTCGGCGGGCGCTTCAGGTGCCGGGATTAGCCACTGGAGAGCGGGCGGCGATTCTGATGATCCGCAGTCACTGTCGAGCGGCTGAGGGCTCCAAGTTGGAGGCCTTGGAGGATTGTTCCGAGGCCCTGAGGTGGAATCCGCAGCTCATTTCGGCGTACCTAGAGCGCAGTGCTTGGCAGCAGCGTCTTCAGCGGCCTCGCGAACGGATCCTCGGCCTCGAAGAGGGAATCCGGCAAACCGGTGCGGGCCTTCTGGTGGCCGAGCGGATTGAGGCGTTGCTCGATGACGCTCAGTGGCAGCAAGCACTGGAGGCAATCGAGCCAGAATTGACGTCATCGCGCCTTCAGGGGACGTGGAAGATTCGTCGAGCTCGGGCGTTCAAGGGGTTGAGTCGGCGGACTGAAGCGGACCGGGATCTTCAGAGTGCCCTCGAAGAGATCGAGCTGCGGATGCCGCGCGTGGTGAAGGATTCTTCGCTGCTCATGGATCGGGCTCTCGCTCGGGAGTTGCTGGGCCAGACGGAGGCGGCCATCCAAGATTACAAATTGGCCGCAGGTTGCGGAGGAGGGGAGGAAGCGATCGAAGCGGGACGGCGTTTGCGGAGAACTCGTTCAGGGCGACCTCTGTGGCCATGGCATCCTCGAAGGGCCACCCAGCACTAAGTAAACTTTGGCGGCAATCCTTGGCTCCGGTGTTTCTTATTAGTCGCCCGATCCTCTGAGCGCTGACGGGGTGGCGAGCTGGGTCTATTTAAGACTTTGCGGGTCCGGCAGTGAGGTCGCTGGGGGCCTCGGTTTTCAGGTTTTTCGTTCGGGTGGTTGACGCCTGCGAGGTTCGTGCGGACTTTGTTTCAATACCGACGAGCCGCGTGCCGTCGGCTTTGAAGCATGCCGAAGCGTTTTTCCATCCTGCTGTTGCTTGCCGTGGTCCTTTCAGTAGGACTCGATGCGGCCAAGTCCCCGGTCTCTCCAAGTCCCCGAGTGGATCGCAGAGTGGCTGAAGCCCAACTCAACGAGACCGTGTTGCCGGTTCTTCGAGAATACTGCTGGGATTGCCACGGAGACAGTGAGGCCAAGGGCGGTGTAAATTTCGACGCACACACCAATCTGATGGCGGTCTTGCGCGATCGGGGAACTTGGGAACGTGTCATCGAGACAGTGCGTTCTGGAGAAATGCCTCCCAAGAAGAAGAAATCCCAGCCCAACACGGAGGTGCGAACCCATCTGGTCGGTTGGATTGAGCGAACACTCTTTCCGATCGATCCCTCCCGTCCGGATCCCGGCCGTGTGACGTTGCGGAGATTGAATCGGGTGGAATACAACAACACGGTTCGCGACCTGTTCGGGGTCGATTTTCAACCCGCTGACGACTTCCCTCAAGACGATGTGGGGTACGGTTTTGACAACATTGGGGACGTCCTGTCCATGCCGCCAATCCTGCTCGAGAAGTACCTCAACGCAGCCGAGGCGATCTTGGATCGGTCGATTGTTACCGGCCCCCTGACCCCGAAGGCTCGACGGTTTTCTCCGTCGCAAATCCAGGGACACGTTGGCAGTGGCGCCTTGGCGACACTTTCCGCCCAAGGTGAAATGTTTGTTGAGTACGAAGCCCCGGTGCCGGGCGACTACGTGTTCAAGGTCCAAGCCTACGGAGATCAGGCGGGGGATGAAAAGGTGCAGATGGCTTTGCGGGCCGACGGGCATGATCTCGAGACCATTGAGGTCCGCCGAGGTCGCGGAAACCCCAAGTTGCACGAGCATCGGTTGGCTTTGAAGCCCGGCAATCACCGGCTGTCGGCAGCCTTCCTCAATGACTTTTATCGCCAGACTGAGCTGCTGAAGACCAATGCTCAGGGCAAGACCTACACAGAAAAGAAAATCGAAGATCGCAACCTGCAGGTAGAATTCATCGAAGTGACCGGGCCGTTCTCGGAAGCCGTTCCGCCATTGCATGCCATACACCGTAAGATTTTCTTCAAGGCCCCGGGACCTCAGACCACCAATCAGGTGGCCCGAGAAATCCTACAACGGGTGACAGATCGGGCCTACCGGCGCTCGGCGACACCGGCTGAGTTGGATGGATTGATGCGCCTTTTTGGCCAGGCTCGTGAGTCGGGCGATGGTTTCGAGGCGGCCGTGAAGCAAGGGCTGATGGCCGTTTTGGTTTCGCCTCATTTTCTGTTTCGCGGAGAGATTCAGAGCAATCCCGATAACCCGCATGAATCTCATCGGGTTTCCGAATACGCGCTGGCCTCGCGTTTGTCCTACTTTCTGTGGAGCACCATGCCCGATGACGAGTTGTTGCGTTTGGCCAGCCATGGTCGTTTGCGTCGCAATTTGGCAGGGCAGGTGAAGCGAATGCTCGTCGATCCCAAGTCGCGCGCCTTGGTGGATAACTTCGCCGGACAGTGGATGCAGCTGCGCACCCTCGACATCGTTTCGCCAGATGAAAAACTCTTTCCGGGCTTCGATGCGCCCCTACGGGCTGCTTTCCGCCGGGAGACCGAGTCGCTCTTTGAGCATGTGCTACAGAAGGATCGCCCCATCACGGAATTCCTTACGGCCGACTACACCTTCGTTAACGAGCCGCTGGCTCGGCATTACGGGATTTCCGGGGTTCATGGCCCCGACTTTGTTCGGGTGTCTCTCAAGGGAACCGGGCGAAGCGGTGTGCTGACCCATGCCAGCGTTCTGACCCTCACCTCGAACCCTAACCGAACCTCTCCGGTCAAACGCGGTAAATGGATCCTTGAGAACATTCTCGCATCGCCCCCGCCCCCGCCGCCCCCTGGGGTCCCTGCGCTGGAATCCAAAGAGACTCATGGCACCCTACGGCAGCGGATGGATGCCCATCGCGACAATGCCATGTGTGCCTCCTGCCACGCCAAGATGGATCCTCTGGGGTTCGCCTTTGAACACTTTGACGCCGTTGGTCGGTTCCGGGAAAAAGACGGGGATGAGGTGGTGGACACACGGGGTGAACTGGTTTCCGGTGAACGATTTGCCGATCATGTCGAGTTGAGTCGAGTGTTGTCAGACTCCCGTCAGGCAGACTTCGTTCGCTGTGTGAGCGAGAAGATGCTGACCTATGCCCTGGGACGCGGTTTGGAATATTACGATCGTCCCGCGCTGGTTGCCATGGACACCCAACTCAGGAAGAAGAACCTGCGATTTTCGGCCCTAATCCAAGCGGTGGTGGAAAGTGTTCCTTTTCAATACCGACGGGGTGATGGCGACCCGCTGTTAGTGGAGAAACCCTGACTCCAGCCCTGAGATGCAGTGTCTGACTTTTCAAGGAAGCCATTGGTTGTAGCGTAAAGGTTGCAGCAGTTTGAGTTGTCTCTTGAAAGTTGATTGGTTGGCATTGGGAATGCTTAACTGGTAGCATCAGTTGAACCATTTCCGAGTCATTCAAGGGTCCTTAGATACTCCTAAGTGACAATCGAAAGACTAAATGGCAACATTTTGAAGATTCGCCGCGTGGCGTGAATTAAAAAACTACGAGGCGATGGCTCAGGACAACATGCAGTTGCAGCGGTGGGAATTGAAGTACCTCATTCCCGAGGAAGTCGCGCTGGCTCTTCGTGAGTTCGTTTCCTCATATCTGGAAATCGATGAGTACGGGGCCCATCGGCCTAACCTGTCCTATTCGATTCATAATCTTTACCTCGATTCGGAGGACCTTCGGATTTATTGGGGCACGATCAACGGCAACAAGAACCGTTTTAAACTCCGTTTGAGGTTCTACGCCGACAGCCCCGATCCCCAGGCTCCCGTCTTCTTCGAAATTAAGCGCCGGACAAATGATGCCATCCTCAAACAGCGCTGCGGCGTCCAGCGATCGGTGGTGGAGGCTGTCTTGGGAGGGCAATTGCCCGAGGTGGTAGGGTTGGTGAGTCAAGATGCCCGTCAATTGGCGGCCATCCAGCGGTTCATCGAATTGTCCTGTGAACTGAGGGCCCACCCGGTCGCCCATGTCTCTTATGATCGGGAGGCCTGGATCAGCCCCCATGACAATTCAGTCCGCGTGACATTTGATCGGAATGTACTGATCTCCCCGGAGTTCAGCGCTCGCTTTACCTCCGAGATGGACGATCCCTCATCAGTCTTTGGCAACGGGGTGATCTTGGAGCTCAAGTTTACCGGTCGATTTCCGGATTGGTGTGGTGAGATGGTTCGGGTCTTTGGTTTAAGACAAGGATCGGCTTCCAAGTATGCCGATGGTATCGCAGTGAAAGGGGAGCACCACTTCCTCCGAGACCTGAGTATGGGTGGCAAAAACTTCGAGGTTGGGCTGGCAGCCGAGCGCAAACAGGAGCGACTATCCCGCCTCGCGCGATTGCTGGGTGACACCAGCTTTTCACGAACATGAATCTTTCCGACCTGATACTCAGAGGTGATTTTGGAACCGCTCAGGATGACCTGAGTGGGATTCTCTTGGGCCTACTAATTGCCTTTCTGTGTGGGCATGTCGTGGCTTGGGTCTACATGGCCTGCCACTCGGGGCTCAGTTATTCCCGGTCCTTCGTCAATTCGTTGATCGTTCTTTGCGTGATCGTCGCGCTCGTGATGGCGGTGATGTTCAACAATTTGCTGATGGCCTTTGGAATGATGGCCGTCTTCGCGGTGGTGCGGTTCCGCAACATCCTCCGCGACACCCTCGACACCACTTACATCCTTGCCAGCATCAGTACCGGCATGGCTGCGGGCACACGCAAATTTAGCACGGCGATTTTGGGCTGTCTGATCTTTGCCCTGGTCATGCTCTACTTGCACTGGACCTCCTTTGGCGCGCGGCACCGGTACGATTTGATCCTCAACCTTCACTGGGGACGGCCGCTAGACGAGTTGCCTCGATTGATGGATTTGCTGGCTCGCCACGGTCGTCGTAACCAGTTGGCCAGCCAACGGGCTGGAGGAACTTCCGACGGTGCCGACCTTTCCTATCGCATTCTTCTCAGAGATGTTTCGCGCTCCGGAGAATTGGTGTCTGAGCTCAAGGCCTTTCCCGGCGTGTCCCGGGTGACCAGCCTCAAGGCCGAAGAAGAATCTGAAATGTAATTGAATGCAGGACCAACCCACATCGAGTCCGGAAAGTGCTTTGACGCCGATTCCGACGCCGGCTGGAACTTTGTTTCGGGAGTTTCGGATTCAGACTTTTCCCTACATCGCCTTCGTGTTGGTGGTGGGATTAACCGTTTGGCTCTGGCGCGGTTATGTGGGGCCGGCTACTTGGGTAGGAGAAGTCGAGTCGGTGCGTGGCGTGGTTTCCAGCATGGGGCCCGGTCGCTTAGTCCAATTGCAGGTCGACGCATTGCAACGGGTAACGGCGGGGCAAGTATTGGCCCGGGTGATCACTGTCGAGCCGCGCATTTTAGAAGCCCAGATATCCCTCAGCAAGGCGCGCATCGACCTAATCCGCGCAGGGACAGATTCCGATCTGCGGAAACAGAACAGCCGGGTTAATTTGGAGAGCCTCCGCCTCGATTGGATGTCCAAGCGCGTGGATTGGCTATCGGCCAAAGCGCGGAGCACCTACCGACAGCTCGAACTGGCTCGTATCGAAAAGCTGCGATCCGGAGTCGTCAGCGGGGTGGGTGCCGTATCCTTGGCTGTGACGAGTCAGAACGATCTCGATGTTTCACACCGTGATACCGCCATCGAAGAGGCTACCGTGGTGGAATTGGAGCAGTTGGTGGCGCAAATTGGCGCAACTATCCAGCAACTGTCGGCCCATCGAAGCGAGGGCCAAGATTCGTCGTCCACCACGGCTGCCATTGAGGTAGAATCTAAGAATCTCGACCTCCTGGAATCTCAGATGATGCCCATTGATCTCGTGGCGCCCTTTGATGGCATTGTGAGCGTGGTACATCGCTGGAGCGGAGAGACTATTCAGGCGGGTGAGCCGATTTTGACCGTTTCCCAAGCAAAGCCTTCCCGGGTTGTGGCGTTCATTCGGCAGCCCATCCAAATCCAGGCTCAGCTCGGGATGAAGGTAGAAGTCAGGGCTCGTGGAGGAAGACGCGAAATGGGTGTCGGTGAAGTGCTGCGAGTCGGATCTCAATTAGAACCCATTTCGTCGACGCTCTTGCCCAGAACTTCCGGCCTGCCTGTAGGCGGTAGCTCTGGGGGTAGCGCGACCGAAAACGGGCTTCCAGTTCTGGTGTCCTTGCCCGCGAACCTCACGCTGTATCCGGGAGAGGTCGTGGATCTGCGAGTCGTAATCCCCTGAAGAGTTCGTAATCCCCTGAGGATCGTCGACATTGGGGCTCTGGAGCCGAATCCGATGGAGGCCGTTAAACGGGTGCGATTTCCGAAACGATGCAGCCCGGATGTAGCCCAATGACTTCCTAGGTAGGGACCGATCTGCGAGCGGTCCGGCCCTGCGGTACTGCCCGTCGAGATTGCCTACCATGGAGAGTGACGTATCTCCGTCCTGTTCGTCGACGTGGCGCTTTCGGAGAAATCGCCCCACCTCGGAGGTGTTCAGGCGAGGCTGAGTTTGCGGAGGGACCCTGGGGTGTAGCCTGAAGAGCTTCCTAGGTAGGGACCGATCTCCGAGCGGTCCGTGTCCGCAGACATGGCACTTTCGGAGAAATCGCCCCACCTCGGAGGTGCTCGGGTGAGGCTGAGTTTATCGAAGGACCTTGGGATGTTGCCTGAAGAGCTTCCTAGGTAGGGACCGATCTCCGAGCGGTCCGTCCCTGCGGCGTTCCGGCTAAGCGGGGGGTAGAGTTTGGAGGATCCGCTCTGCGGTCTGTGAAGGCGATTCGTTGGTTCCTACTTCCAGCCACGCCAGATCGAGTTGGCCCTGCATCCAGGTCATTTGCCGTTTGGCGAATTGACGCGTCTTAGCCTGAACTCGCTCGACGGTTTCGCGCAGCGACGCGGATCCCTCCAGATGCTCGACCACCTGCCGGTATCCAATGGCTTGCAGCGCGGTGCGGTTCTCCCGCAAACCGTGCTTCAAAAGATTTTGTGTTTCTGTGACGAGTCCGGCCTGGAACATACGGTTCACCCGCTCGTCGATTCTGCGAATTAGGGTGGGTCGGTCGCGCTGGATCCCAAAGGCTCGGCCTGCGGTTAGGGTTCCGCCGTGTTCTGGCCAGCGGGCTCGCTGGACTGAGAAGGGTTGGCCCGTAAGTCGGATGACTTCCACGGCTCGGACCAAGCGGCGTCGATTTTTCAGGTCGATCTGGTCGAGTGTGACCGGATCTTTGCGGGCGAGTTCCTCCAACAGTTCCGCGGTCGTGGCCGCTTCAAGTTCGGCCCGCAGGAGTGGATCGGGAGGAGGCGCGGAACCCAGTCCGCCCAGCCAGGCATTAAAGTACAGTCCGGTTCCGCCGCAAAGGATCGCGGTTTGGTTCCGCCCTTCGATGTCTTGGATCGCCACCGTCGCCGAGTGGACGAAGCGGGCCGCATCGAAGGATTCATTCAGGCCCACGACATCGATCAGATGGTGGGTGACGAGCGCTCGCTCTGCGGCGGAGGGCTTGGCGGTACCGATGTCTAACCCCCGATAGACTTGCATCGAGTCCACGGAGATGATTTCGCCACCAAGTCGGAGTGCTAACTCGAGAGCCACGGCGGACTTTCCGGAGGCCGTGGGGCCGGTGAGGAGAATAGGTCTCATTTCGGGGTGCCGCCACCGACCGGTTTCCCGGAGTCGGACACCGTTTCCGCCTGCCAGGAAAGGATCAGAAGAATAGCCACGGCCGTGCAAATTGCCGAGTCAGCCACGTTGAAGGCTGGAAATCCGAGTTCTGAGCCGCTGCGCCGGTTCCAATAGAACCGGAGAAAATCCACTACGTGCTCATGCACAATGCGATCGACCAAGTTACCGACGATGCCGCCAAAGAGCAGACCCAAGGCGATTTGCCCCAGACGTTGATGGTACTCGAAGTGACGTCGCCAACGCCACAGCGCGAGCATGGCAATGGCCGAAAACACGGCCAGCCAGTTGTTGTGGTGCCGGAAGATGCTCCAAGCCGCTCCGGTGTTGCCCCAGTGAACGAGTTTGAAGAACCCCTCGAGGATCGTTTGTTCGGCACCGAATTCCATCCAACGCATCACCATCCACTTGGTCAGTTGGTCCAGACCGAGAATCGTCACGGCAAGACCCAGGGTCAGGCGGTCCGATGAAATGGGGGATCCGTTGGATGTCATGTTGGGGGCAGGCTAACCGGTTTGGCGTCGTAAACCGGGTGATTGGATGCTGGCAAGCGCCTCCACGATCTCGAGAGCAGCGTGGGCGGCCTCGACGCCCCGATTGGTACGTGGGTCAATGCAGCGCTGTTGGGCCTGCTTTTTGGTTTGGATCGTCAAAACCTCATGGATGCATGGGATTCCGGTGGAGAGGCTAATTTCCATCAGGGCCCGGGTGACGGCGCTGCCGATTTGTTCGGCGTGAGAGGTTTCGCCCTGCCAGAGGACTCCCAGGCAAACGATGCCTCGGACCGGACTGCGTTTGCGCCGAGCCAGCGCCGAGGCGGCCATCGGAATCTCAAAGGCTCCGGGTACCCGGACGACCTCCACGATCGAAGCCCCTGCCGCCTCCAACACCGAGCGTGCTGCCTCCAGCATCGGTTCGGTGTACTCAGAGTTGTACCGAGAGCAGACGATGGCGAAACGGCCGTCGGTCCGCAGGGGATCTTTGAGGGTTGGAGCCTTGAGCATGGGAATTGGGGCCGCAGCGATTCAAAGCGAGGCACCTGTCAGCAACCGGTAGGCCTCTAGGTACTTTGCCTGTGTCTTGGCCACGATCTCGGTTGGTAGAGCGGGTGCCGGAGGGGTCTTGTCCCAGTCGAGGGTCTCGAGGTGATCACGGACAAACTGCTTATCAAAGCTCGGTTGTCCTCGGCCCGGTGCATAGTGCTCGGCAGGCCAGAATCGCGAAGAATCTGGGGTGAGCACTTCATCGATGAGAATTAATTGTCCATCGACCTGTCCAAATTCGAACTTGGTGTCGGCAATGAGAATGCCGCGGGTTCGGGCATAGTCGCGGGCAAACCGGTAAAGTCTCAGGCTCAGGTCTCGAGCCTGTTGGGCGATGTCGGGTCCGGTGAGTCGGGCCGCTTCATCGAAGGAGATGTTTTCATCGTGCCCGGATTCGGCCTTGGTCGCAGGCGTAAAGATGGGCTCCGGCAGCTCCGACGACTCGACCAATCCGGGGGGTAGTACAATCCCGCAGACCGATCCGGACTTCTGGTACTCCTTCCAACCCGATCCCGACAGGTAGCCACGAACCACGCATTCGATGGGTAGCGGTTGGGTTTTCCGTACGATCATGCTGCGACCATTCAGGACGGAAGCGAACGGCTTCAGTCGGTCGGGCAGGGGATCCTTGGCCTTGAGTAATCGATGGTTGGGGAGCCAGTTCTCGGTCTGGTCGAACCAGAAGTGGGAGACTTGCGTAAGGACTTCGCCCTTTCTGGGGATGCCGTTGGGCATAACGCAGTCGAAGGCAGAAATCCGGTCGGTGGCCACGAAGAGGAGAGAATCTCCTAGGTCGAAGACTTCACGCACCTTCCCCGATTTCACCTTGGTGATTCCGGGAAGGTCGAGGGAAAGGATGGGATCCGGCGACACCGCGAAAACGTAGTGCCTGAGCGGGGAAGGCCGAAGCGAAATATGGAGGGGAGCCTCCGGCGAACCAGGGGCGTTCAGGTCAATCTGTCCGGAGTGGCTATCTCCACGGTGGTTGCCGCCGGCTTTACTTCCGTGGCCGCGCCAGCAGGATCTAGAGATGTCCGTGATCGCCAATGGCGAAACCGTTCCGACCGAGTTTCCGACCACCATCGAGCAATTCCTCGTGCGTCGGGGGTTGCTTCCTAGAAGTGTGGTCGTGGAGCACAATGGAGACGCCGTGGCTCCTTCTGAGTTTGTCGAACGTGCCCTCAGCCCCGGAGACCGTCTCGAGATCGTTCGGATCGTGGCTGGAGGTTGAAACCTCACTCCACATCGGCCGCCCCGTTCTCTTAGAGCCTGTCTGAAAATGGGGAGGGGTTCTGTTTGGGAGAAAAGGGTTCGATTGGCAAGGCGCGAGGAGGAAGCAGACCCGCAGCGGTCTGTGACCGACAAGCAACGCCGCCAGCGGACCCTTCCCTCCCAAACCCTCCGGGCGGCGGGTCTTTCCGGCTTGGACTGCGTTGGTTCAGCCGGAACAGACCGCAAGAGGTCTGCCCCGCCGCTCACCGCCTTGCCCAACCCAGAATTCCCCAGCCGCAGAACCCCTCCCCATTTTCAGACAGGCTCTTAACGTGTTCCCGCTCAAGCGGTTCAGCGCCGTGCATGCCAGTCGGGGTTTCCGTACCGGGTAGAAAGGGCCACCTGTGTTCGCTCGATCGGGAATGGGGATCGGGCGGGTTCGGCTTCCCAACCCCGGATCCAGCACTCACATAAATTTTTCGGTGTGACGGGAACATTCCGGACAAATGCCAGGTGACCGCGACTTTGCCGGTAGCCGGGCTGAGCGGAAGGAAACCGGAGAAATCTCGGGATGAGACTCAGCGGAAAATCGTGCAGCAGGGTTCCGTGGAACAGCAGATGGTTTCGCTTCCGGCGCTGGGCATTGCCCGAACACTTCTGTCCCTCGAGCGCCAGATCCGTATGCCCCTCCACGCTGACGGGTTGATCTAGCAACTCCTGCAGGAGGCGCCGGTTCCGTTCCATGATCCACTCGTTGGTGCCGGTGATCGAAGCTAAGGGACCCGATTCAGGGATACGCAGGATCAGGCCATAGTTCCAGCAACCCGGCCCTTGCAGGACTGCCCCGCCGCCGCTGCAGCGACGCAGCACCGGCACGCCGTGTTGAGAGCAGGCCTCCAAGTCCGCTTCGACGCTGGCCTGCTGGCCATATCCAAGAACCACACAGGGGGTCGGAGATTCCCAGAACCAAAGGGCTTCACCGCCCTCTCCGGATTCCGCTCGCTCGAGAAACGCTTCATCCCAGGCCAATGGCTCGGCGGGCGAATTCATTTCGGGTGTCTGGAACCATTCCATGGTGTGGGGTTCAGCAGGCCTCGAACCGGGGGGGGCTTCAAGCGGGAAGCGCCGAGATCGCTCGCGAATTTTTGGCAGGGGACGCTTTCCCCTTTTCGAATCAGCGGTGTGGCGGTAACACGGGCCTACTGATGACCACTTGGATCAAGGGAATCGCGGCTCTGTCATTGTTCCTGCTCGCCTCGCTGTGCCTCCAGCGGTTTCGTTCCAATTTCTCCGCTGTGGAGGTGAAGCGCGCGGGGCTCGAGGCCTCAGAATTTGCCCCGGAGCCGGCCGCCGAGCCCGCACCCGATTCCCGAACGACCACCACCAATGGGGCGACCGTTACTGAGGTGACGAATGCTATCAGCGGTGGCGTCGGTAGCGCGGGCACCAATGTCAGTCCGGGTGGAACGGGCTTCAAAGCCAAGGCGCCAGACAAGGGTCGGAGCTTTCTCTGGATGGGGGGATTTATTGCGTCGCTTCTGTGTTTGGCCGGCTTGGTGGGCTGGGAGGTAGCACGATGGTTCTCACGACGGACCGGTGATGGGCTTTTGTCCGAGAACGCGCCGGCGATGACCGATTCCGAATACGAGGAGGCGGAGGCCGAATGGGCCAATGGGAATCCTCTCGAAGCGATCCGGATGATGCGCGAGTACCTCGAAAAAAATCCTTCAGAACAGTACGCAGCGATCCGAATCGCAGAAATTTACGAGAAAGACCTCCACAACTACGTCGCCGCCTCGTTGGAGTTAGAGGAAGTTTTAGGCAAACGACTCAGCCGAGAGAAATGGGGTTGGACTGCCATTCATTTAGCCAATTTGTATTCCGGAAAAATGCATCAGCCCGAGAAGGCCGTGGCCTGGCTGGAGCGAATCATTCGGGACTATCCGGATACCGCAGCGGCCAAGAAGGCGAGGGTTCGACTGGGGGTTCCTGAAGATCAGTCGCTCCCCGCTGAGCTGCCGGAGCCGGAGGCTGGATCAGAGTCCGCAGACTCGAACTTGCCCAAGGGGTTCACCTCCAAGAAACGCTAAAACGGAGCGGTATTTGCGGAACCAGAGCATGGAGACACCTCGAGTCATCTTGCATCTGGAC
>SYMJ01000118.1 GCA_005805505.1 Verrucomicrobiales bacterium
CGACCACAATCCGCCGCTCGGACGCGATTGGCCGCTGTGCTGGATTCCCCACTCTGTGGATAACTCGAGCGGTTCCCAGGCGTGGATTCCTTCAGGCCAATGGGGAGCATTGGGTGGTCAGATGATGCACCTGCTCTGGGGGCGCTGTGGGATGATGCTGGTGTTGCGCGACACGCACGGGGCGGTGACCCAGGGGGCGGTGGTCCCGTTGCCGGTGAAGTTTCTCAGCGGGCCCAACCGAGCCACCTTCCGCGCTCAGGACAGTTCTCTGTATGTCGCCGGCAGCACCGGGTGGCAAACGAGTGCGGTGAAGGATGGGGCCGTCCAGCGCGTGCGGAGGACGGGCAAACCGCTTCACAGTCCGGTGGGTTGGAAACAAGACGGAGCCTCTCTGGAGTTCACCTTCGCCGAGAAGCTGGATGCGGCGGCGGCTGCCGATGCGGGCAGCTTTGGGGTGCGCCGCTGGAACTACCGTTACACGCAAGACTACGGATCGAAGGAGTGGTCTGTAGTTGACCCCAAGAAGGAAGGACGGGACGAGGTCGAAGTGAAGTCATCCGCGCTCTTGCCGGACGGAAAAACCGTGCGACTGACGCTGGCCGATGCGCGCCCGGCCATGCAGTACGAGTTGCGCTACGACGTGGGTTTTCGAGGGCAGGTGTGGTTCAGCGTGCACGGCCATTGAACCTCGGGCAGTGACGGTTCAGCGGGATGCTGTCGAGGTTCCAGCGACCTCGATAAACACATCCATTTGCTGGCCGGGGTAGAGGCGCAGGTCCGTCCGGTCGACGCGGTAAATGGCCTGCAGCACCCGCGTGTCCACCCGTTCGATGCTGTCGCCGGTCAGGGATTTCTTGGGAATGACGAAGGGTTCGAAGCGGACAAAGCTCAATGGCGAGGCCAGTGCGGCATTGCCCCGCACATGACCCTTGGCCCGAGTCCCTGGCTGGACCCGCCATGCCTCGTGTTCATCGATGTCTACCCTCAGGTGGAGTGGGTTCAGGTTGCCGAGCAGAATGAGTGGCGCTGTGTGGGTGCCGGCGGTGGCGAACTCTCCGGGACGGATCTTCAGTTGAAGCACCGTGGCATCGATGGGGGCTAAGATCGTGCTTCGGGTGATCTCAGTCCGCACGGCCGCGGCCGATGCTTCGGCGACGGCCACCTCGGCCTGTGCCTCCACCACGCGTGCCTGGGACACCTTGAGGGCAAAACGTGTCCGAATGAGTTCTTCCTCACTAATGACCGTGCTGCTGCGCAGTTTCAGAGAACGTTGCAGGCGATCATCGAGGTCTTCCACCTGGCACTGGGCCGTTGCCCATCGGGCGCGGGCTGCGGCGAGTTGGGATTCATGCACCGCCAATGAGGCCTGCAGAGAACGGGTATCCAGACGGAAGAGAGGAGTTCCGACGTGCACCGATTGATTGAGGGTGACCAGCACCTCGGTGACGATGCCCGAGAGAGGCGTGCCCACGCTGATGTGCTCGCTGCTCGCCTCGATGAGTCCGACGGCGGCGACGGTGTTGGTAAACGAGGAGGCCGGAGGGGGCGACACGGGTTCGGTAACGTCTCGGACCGGTTGAGTGCGCACCACGGATACGATGGCGAAGAGGGCCGCACCGGCGGCCAGCGCGGGAAGGAGGTAGTGCTTCATGCGGAAAGTTTGGTGAGTCGGGACGATCCCAGGTGTGTGGCTGTATCGGTGCGTTGCCTCGGTTCGACGTGGGTGATTTGTCCGTCATCCATGTGGGCGATGACGTCGGCAAAGCGAAAGACCCGGCTGTCATGGGTGACCACCAGGACCGCCCGGTCCGGATGCACAGCGGCCGAGGCAAGCAGTTCCATGACGGCCTCGCCCGTGGCGTGATCGAGTGCGGCGGTCGGCTCATCGCAAATAATCAGCCGGGGTTCGTGGACTAGGGCGCGAGCCAGTGCCACTCGTTGCTGCTGCCCGCCAGACAATTGACGCGGATAGGCCCCCGTTCTCGAACCCAGCCCCAGCCGGTCGAGAAGCGCGGCCGCGCGATCGACGGCTTCGCGCCGGCGGACGCCTGCGGCCAGTAGCGGGATGGCCGCATTCTCCGCTGCAGTAAGGGCCTGCAACAAGTTGTACTGCTGGAAGACGAAGCCCAGGTGACTTCGGCGGAAGAGAACACGGTCCGAGTGGGGCATCCGGGCCAAATGGTTTCCAAAGAGACTCACCTCGCCGGAGGAGGTTTCGAGTAAGCCAGCGATGACCGAGATGAGGGTGGTCTTGCCGCAGCCGCTAGGGCCCACCAGGAAGCTGAGTTCGCCCCGGCGCACGGTGTAATCCACCCCACGGAGCACCTCCACGCGGGCGTCGTCTTCGCCGAAGTGCTTTCGGATCCCGGTGCAGTGCACGGCGCTCAAATCGAGGGGCGTCATGGTGAGAGTCAGCGGAAGACTGCGGCGGGTTCTAGGCCGCGCACGTGACGGTAGCTAGCGTACAGGGCGATGCCCGTGACTGAGGCCAGGGCCAGGCAGGTGCCCAGGGCGATCTCCCAAGGCAGGTACAGGCTTCGCAGGAAGGGTTGCGTCCGGATGGCGTTGCATACGGCGGCCGCGATGCCGCTGCCAAAGCACGAACCCAACACCAGCACCACCGTCCCTTGAAGCAGGATCATGGTTCCGAGTTGGCGATCGGTGGTCCCCACTACCTTGAGCATCGAAAGAGGCCGGGCGTTCTCCTTGATGAACATGAGGAAGGTCTGGCCCGTGATGGCGGCACCCACGATGAGTCCAATCGTGATGGTGATCATGAAGAGCATGGGCACGCCCTGGCTGCCGTAGAACCACATGGCATCGGCGGCGAACTGCTCGGTAGTTCGGGCCCGCAAGCCTCCGAGGGCGTTGATTTTCTGACAGAGGACCTCCGGTCGGCTACCGGGGGCCGAGCGGGCCAGGATGAAGCTCGTCATGTGCTGCTCGCCGAGGTTGAGGGCCGCGGCGGTAGATCGGGAGGTGTGCAGCATCGGTAGGCCAGTGAAGGGAGCGGCGATATCCGAGATTCCCATGATGCGAATCCGACGGTCGCGGATGCGCAAGGATCGCCCTGCTTGAAACGGTTCGCCGGGGAAGAACAGCTCGTGGCCTCCGGGATCGATGATGGCCGTGTCGAGTTCGCGAATGGCATCGGCCCGTCCGACCCGCATCTGGTGTGGCAACCCCGCCAGGCTGGCGTCATCGATCCCCAGAACGGTGACCGTGTTGAGCCGTCCGCCTTCGGAATGCCCGATGGCGTCGATCTTAAGCAATGGGGCCGCCCAAGCGATCCCGGCGATGCCACGCACCCGTAATAAATGGATGTCCCGCATCGCTTTGACTTGGTCGAAGCATTCCACCTCCGGTTCGGTGACCCACAGATCGGCGTCCTGAACGTCCCGGATCTGGGCGGCGGTCATGGACAACATGGTGGCCAAAATCGCCGCCTGGTTTTGCATCAGGAAGACCGCGAGTGAGACGGCCACAATCATCGCAGCGAACTTGGCTCGGTCATTCCGAAGCATCTGAAGGCCGACCCAATTCATCGCGATCCCTTCTGGCGCGGGGTGCGTGCCCCGACAGCGCGTCCGATGAACTCCAAGAAGCCGCGGGTGAGGGCCCGCGCATCCAGGTGGGGATCGAAGGAGGCTCGGAGAATGAGGCCGTCGAAGGCGGCAAAGATCAGGCAGGACAAGACCCGTGGATCGGTCTCCGATTGGATGGACCCGGATCTTTGGGCCGCTTGGATAAGGGATGCGAGCCGGACTTGAAGCGCCTGGTAGCTTTCCCTCAAACGGGCCGCCACGGCGGAATTGCGGGAGGCTTCGGCGGCGGTCTCGACCCACACGTTCAAGAATCCTCGGTCCTCCAAATCTCGAAGACCTAATTCGGCCAAGGCTTCCAATGCGGGCAGTAGCCCTTTTTCGATCGGCAACCCGTCCATCGCGGCTGCCCACCGGGTTTGGTCTGCTTCAATGAGTGCCTCGATGAGGGCGTCCTTGCTGGGAAAATACCGGTAAACCGAGCCCGGACTCATGCCGGCCGCTGCACAAATGTCCTTCATCGATGCTGCATGGAAACCGCTCCGTACAAACACACCGCAGGCCGCTTTCAGGATGGTTTCCCGTCGTTCTGGGAAACTTCGATTGCGGGTGCCAGTGACTTTCATAAACGCGATCGAATGTTCGCTCGCGTTTTGAGTCCGTCAAGTCTTCGGCCGCTTTCTGAGGCTTGGCCGATTAGCAGACGGGAGTCTAAAACGGGGCGATGATCGACGGCCCTTACTGGCCATAGAGGCCCGAAAGGCTCGTATCAAATGCCTTCCAGCTGCAGGCGGGTCAACAGGTCGCGGGTGGCGTTGATGCCTTCGCGTTCCGAGAGTTTGTCTCCCTCATATTCGATGCCCACGAAGCCGTGGTAACCGGCATCCAAGACGATCTTCATCATCTTGCGGTAGTTGGTCTCGACGCAGTTGCCGTCGTTGTCGAATTGGTAGGACTTGGCGCTCACGGCCTTGGCGTAGGGCATCATTTCGGCGACCCCTTTGTAGCGATCGTAGGTCTCGCCCGGGCGGATCGTGAAGTTGCCGAAGTCGGGCAAGATGCCGCAGTTGGACTTGCCCACGAGCTTCATTACACCCGCCAGCCACCGGCCATTGGAACTGAGGTGTCCGTGGTTTTCCACGATGCAGTGGACGCCGATGGAGCCGCAGACCTTGGACAATTGCGTCAGGCCATCGGCGGCGCGCTTTTGCTGCTCCTCAAAGGATCCCACCTCATGGGTCTCAGCATTGACCCGGATCGAATGGCAACCCAAGAACTTGGCAGCCTCGGCCCACTTGCGGTGGTTTTCGACGGCCTGCTTGCGCTTGGCAGCATCCGGGTCTCCGAGGGCGCCCTCGCCGTCGCACATGATGAGTAGGCAGCGGACGCCTTCGCTATCAGCCCGATCTTTGAATTCCTTGAGGTAGCCCGTATTCTTGACCTGGTCTTTGAAGAACTGGTTCACCAGTTCTATTCCGTCCAAGTCATGGGTTCGTCGGGCCACGATGGGGAAATCCATGTGGGTCATCTTCTTGGCGAAGAGGGCCTTGTGATAGGACCACTCGGCGAGGCTGATTTGGAAGGAGCGGTCCTTATCCCGGGCCCGCCACAGGGAACATCCTGTGGTGGCCAAGGCGGCCGCCATCGAAGCCTGACTGAGAAACTGGCGACGATTCATGGCGATGGGACGTTGGAGGCGCTGAGAATTAGTGAGCCGGAGCCGAACCGCCGGAGGCCTTAGCGGCGACCGTCTTCGGCGGGTGGAAGAACAAGGCCAGCGCCACCGCGGCCGCCGAGGCGGCGAAGAGCGGCACTTGGAACAGACCCTTGAAGTTGACCAGCTTGTTGGCGGTGTAGACCGACTGCATGAGCCAGGGGCATATGGAGTTGGCGATCAGGGCGCCGAAGCCGAGAATTTGTAGGTTGAAGAGGCCTTGGGCGCTGGAGCGGATATCCTTCGGGAAGTGGGCGTCCACGAAGATATACACGGTGGCGAAGAAGAACGCGTAGCAAACCCCGTGGAGGATTTGAATGAGGATGATGGCGCCGGCGCTGTCGGGCACGAAGGAGTACACGGCGAAACGGGCGGCATGGCCGAGAATGCCGACGATCATGGTCGTGCGCCAACCGAGGTTTTTCAGGGTGGCTCCGAGGATGAACATGGTGAGGATTTCGGCGATCTGGCCGATGCTCATGATCGGGGTGATCCAGGGAGCGGCGATGCCGACGCCGCCGTCGGCTTTGGCGGTGCCGAGGAAGGTTCCCGTCCAGTTGAAGTAGCAGTTGTGGACGAAGGAATCGACGAGGGTGACGAGCCACAGGACGAGCACAAAGGGTTGCTTCAGGAGTTTGACAGCCTGCATCCAAGCCTGACCGCCTTCGGAACCGGCGACTGCTTTCTTCGGCGGGGTGTGGGGCAGCAGGAAGCTAAATCCGGCCAAAATCAGCGAGGCAATACCGGCTACGATGAAGGTCCACTTGGTGGCGGCCTTGGCGGCATCGCCGGACAAGGGATTGCTGAACACGGCCTCGATCCATTTCACGACTCCTTCGGGATGGGTGGCATTGACGGCGTCCCAGTTGACGAAGATGAAGGTGAAGGGCCAGGCGGCAAGGATCCAGCCGATGGTGCCGCCCATGCGGACGATACCGAACTCCTTGGAGGCGTCCTTCATGTTGGCGAAGGCGATGGAGTTGGTGATGGAGATAGTGGGTACGTACAGGAGGCAGTGCACCAGCATCAGCACGAAGAACGGGGTAAAGTCTTTGGTGAAGCCGCATCCCAAGATCGCCAAGCCACCGATGAGGTGGGAGAAGGCGAGGAACTTCTCGGCCGAGAACTTGCGGTCCGCCCATTCATTGCTGAAAAACATGCCCACAATGGAGGCGATGGGAAACGCGTTGAGGATCCATGATTGCTGGCTGGGTGTGAACCCCAAGCTGGGCAAGTACCCGAAGATCAAGGGAAGCCAAGCTCCCCAAATGAAGAATTCGAGCACCATCATGAGAAACAATTTGAAACGGATTCCGGAGTTCATGGATTGGGTGTGAGTGATCGGCAGGGATTGCAGGTCGGTGGATGGATGCTATGCGACCTCGTCCCGCCCCGACAAGGCAGGAGTCACAAGAAAAGGGGTCGGTCCCACCTATTTACACAAAAGGAGCCACTCTTTACTATTCTCGAAGGGCTCCTCTTGCCAAAGAGTTGCGGAGTAAGTGAGGGCAGTCGTCGGGGTGTGGCGAGGCTCCGCGGGATCTGTCCTGCGCTCGCAGGGAAGCTCAGGGGGAGGATGGAGCTTTCGCGCTGTGCGCGAGGGGAGGGTCGCGGGGTCGGTCCCACCTATTTACACAAAAGGGGACACTCTTTACTATTCTCGAAGGGCTCCTCTTGCCAAAGAGGTGGGGAGTAAGTGAGGGCAGTCGTCGGGTTGTGGCGGGGCTCCGTGGGATCGGTCCTGCGCTCGCAGGGAAGCTCAGGGGGAGGATTCGGTTTTCGCGCTGTGCGCGAGGGGAAGGTTAGATCGCTTCCAATGCTCGCTCCGGACCGGTCCCGCTGCCGCCTCGGTAAGTTGACCTGATCCGAACAATGGGAGAGGCGATTCCCGATGGTGCGGGGGGTGAGAGAAGCTTGTTCTGGGGCCGCTGGAGGGTTTCAATAGCGAGGTAGGTTCTTTCCACCCATGACCCCCACCCTTCGATCCTTGCGTGCCTTGGCTGACCCGACCCGTCTGCGGATTGTGGCTTTGCTGGAATCTGAGGAATTACCGGTCAACGAGATTCAAGAGATCACCAGTCTGGGGCAGTCGCGCGTTTCTACCCATTTGAGCCTGTTGGCTGAGACAGGATTGGTCCTTTCCCGCCGGGAGGGGAAGCGGACTTTCTATCGGCTGAATCCGCAGGCGGATGTCCAGGTGCGGGAGTTTACGCGGTTGGCGATGCAAGGAGCTAAGGAGTTGCCGGAGCATGAGGGGGATCAACTCAACTTGCGACGGGTGTTGGCCCGTCGTGACGAGCAAGCTCAGGTTTATTTCAATCAGGTGGTGGGCCGATTTGATCGCAGCTACGGGCCGGGTCGTTCTTGGCAGGCGTTTGGTCATTTGCTGCTGCGCATGCTGCCGGCCATCGATGTGGCAGATTTGGGCTCCGGGGAGGGATTGTTGGCCGAGTTGCTGGCGCGACGTTGTCGCACGGTGATCGCCGTGGACAATTCCGAGAAAATGGTCCAGTTCGGTGCCAAGAAAGCCCGGCAAAATGGGCTGACGAATTTGGAGTTTCGACAGGGTGATTTGCAGAACCCGCCTATTGAGGCCGCTTCGGTCGATTTGGTGATCCTCAGTCAGGCTCTCCACCATGCGGAAGATCCGTCGAAGGCTCTTCTGGCTGCAGCCAAGATTCTGCGGCCCGGCGGCCGTGTGATGATCCTTGACCTCGTGAAGCACCGGTTTGTGCAGGCGCGCGAACTTTACGGTGATCGCTGGCTCGGATTCGCTGAGAGCGATCTTCACCGCTGGCTGGAGGCGGCCAACTTCTCGGGGATCGAGATCACTAAGGTGGCGCGGGAGGAGCAGGAACCTTGTCTGGAAACTCTGCTCGCCGTCGGAAACAAATAATGTCACAGCCTCGCCGTCCGGGATGCTCCGGAAGGGTGAGGCTTAAATGCCCTGGGCTGCCCCCAAGGCCCAGGCCTGGTCACTCTTCGTCGTCGCTCACACCTTGCATGCGCTTGCTCGGGCATCCTCCGCGCAGCCATCCGTTGACGTAAGGATCTAGGGCGCCATCCATGACACCTTGGACATCGCTCGTCTGCACCCCGGTGCGCAAGTCTTTCACCATGCGGTAGGGTTGGAAGACATAGCTGCGGATCTGGTTGCCCCAGCTCACGCTGCCCTTTTCACCGTAGAACTTGTCCATGTCGGACTTGGCTTGATCGAGCCTCAGGGCGAAGAGCTTGGAGATCAGCGTGGTCATGGCTGTGGCCTCGTTCTGCACCTGGCTGCGCTGCGCCTGCGAGGCAGCCACCAATCCGGTCGGAAGGTGAGTGAGTCGGACGGCCGTCTCCACCTTGTTGACGTTCTGCCCCCCTTTGCCACCCGAGCGAAAGGTGTCGCGAAGGATTTCGCTCTTGGGAATGACGATATCACTCTCGGTGACGTCATCGATTTCGGCGATGACGTCCACGCTGGCAAAACTGGTATGCCGACGTTTGTTGGAGTCGAAGGGGGAGATGCGGACCAACCGGTGTACGCCACGCTCAGCTTTGCAGAAACCGTAGGCGTTGTGGCCCGTGACTCGGAAGGTGACGCTTTTCAGTCCCGCCTGTTCGCCCGGCAAGGCATCGGTCGATTCGTGCTTCCAGCCGCGGCTCTCAAACCAGCGCTCGTACATGCGGGAGAGCATTTGTGCCCAGTCTTGTGCCTCGGTGCCACCGGCTCCGGCCTGGACGCTGAAAATGGCGCTCCGGTGGTCGTGCGGCCCGGTCAGCAGAACTTCCAACTCATACGAATCGATTTCCCGATCGAGATGGACCAATTCGGTATCAGCCTCAGCTTGGACGGCATCCTGACCGGCTTGTGGTTCGGCTTCGCCCAATTCGAGGAGCACCAGCAAATCATCGACCCGCTTTCCGAAACGGATGAGTGGTTCGGCCTTCTTCTTTAGCGTGTTGGTCTCTTCAATGACCTTCTTTGCGGACTCTTGATTGGCCCAAAATGTGTCGGAAGCCATCTGCGCTTCGTACTCGGTCAACCGTTTGATGGCCTCCGGGAGGTCAACGAACCGACGCAGTTGCCCCAGCTTGGACGTCATGACGTCTATGTGGGACCGGGTGACTTCGAACATAAGCCGATACAGTAGCCGGAGGAGGCCCTGTGTGTCGAACCGGGATTGCTCTCACAGCGCCCAAAGGCCGCACGGTGTGGGCCTAGAGCGAGTGTGGTCAGCCCTTGGAGACCCTCAGCCGGAAATGCACCTCTTCCGGGGTGATCAGCGTCGCAAAGAAGCGCTCGAAGAGGACGGGTTCAAGGTTGATGGGACCATTGAGCCATCGCAGCGCAGCGAAGTTCGAAAAATGAAACCGTTTGGACTCCACCACAAAACGGGCCTTGCTGCCGTAATTGGTCCGGTGCCCGAGTTTCCACTGCTCATAGAACTTCAGACGTCGGCCCGTGATGTCCTCGTAATTGTCGAAGGATCGGATGCCAAAAGGAATGCGGTGATCGGGTTCCGAGTAGAACTTGGTGCTGAGAAAGAAAGGCACCTTCACTGTTATGATCGCCCCAGAGCGGCACACCCGCCACAACTCGGTGACGACGGCGTTGAAGTTGCCCATGTGCTCCAAGATGTGGGAGGCATAGACCTCCTCAAAGTGGTTGTCCGGGAAGGGCCAAGGATACTGGTTCAGGTCGCACAGTTCGTTCCCGCCGTAATCGACGGAGTCGAGATTCACCCAGCCCTCGCGGATATCGAGGCCGCAGCCGACATTGAGGCGTCGCGGACTGGATGGAGACGTTTGGTTCATGAGGAGAGGGTGCCCTGTTTGGGAAGAGGTTGGCGTGGGGCCTTCGGTTGGAAATCGATGCGAGATTTGAGCAGCAAGGCGCAGTTCCAAGACAAGAACTCCCGCAGGATTGGCAAGTGCAGCAGGAACCAGAACTCGGGGTAATAACGAGGTGCCCGCCGGGTGACGGTGAGTGGCGTCTGACGATGCAAATGACGCAGGATGGCTCCGATGGAGGTGACGAAGAGATTGGTGCCCGGCTGGTGGAAGCGACCCTTTCCGAACAGGTCGTGAATCGCAGGCCCCAGTCGCGGGCCGAAGTAGTGCCAGGGTGAGAATTCGTGACCGCCCCACGGAGACAGCCAATTGGTCCAGCTCAGGTAGAAACGGCCTCCCGGCGAGAGCAACTGGTTGGCTCGCGACAGGAAGGATTCGGGCTGGGAGAGGTGTTCCAGCACATTGGAACAAATCACCAGGTCGTAGTTTCCCAGCCGATCCAGCGAGTCTTTGTCGAGGTTGACGCTGAGGAAGGGGCTGCCACGGAATTCGGGAAGCAAGTGGTTCTGCTCATCCGCGAAGGTCACGGTGCAACCCCGACGCAGGAGTTCTCCTCCAAAGACGCCATGGCCGCAGCCCAGATCTAGAACCCGGATTCCAGGGCCGACGGGGATGCCGCTCTCTTTGATCCAAGCGATCGCATCCAGCGCCTGCATCCGGTAAAACTCCGGGTCATCGCGATGGTGAACGAAACGCCACAGTAGTTGGGGCAGGATCATCGAAGTTCAAAAGCGTGGCTCAGGTGCCACAGAGTTTCCAGCACCGAAGGGAGGCCGATGGCGGCCTCACGGATAGCGATGAACGGAGGAGGTCGATGAAATGAACTCGCAGGCTGGCGAGCGGTGCGGGAGTGGGGTTTGATGGGGCCGGTGCAGATCCTGATCGTCTACAATTCAGCGCTGGATGCCCGATCGGTCTCTGGCGTGCAGACTTATTTCGCCGGTGTTGTGGAGCATTGGATCGCCGCTGGGCATCGGGTGGACTTCTTGGTGGCCCGCTCCGCTTGGCCGGTCTTTCAGAGTCTTTATCCCCGCTCGGAGCTCATCAGTAGCGATGATTTATTCGATCCCAACCGGTACTTGGGTCAGACGTGGCGGTACCTGCCAGCCTTCGCTTGGAGAATGCTGACCGCCCGCTTCACTCGGTTGCCGGTGCAGTACGACGTCATTCTGGCCTGCGCCCAGTTC
>SYMJ01000119.1 GCA_005805505.1 Verrucomicrobiales bacterium
AGGCCTTCGACATTCTCGCGCATCGAGGCGTGCGGGTAGGCCTGCAGCGAGGTTTGTGCTGTGGCCTCCAACCGGGTCATCGCTGCGGCGATGTCGTCACGGGTCCCGCTCTTCTGCATGCTTACCAGATGGCTGATGGATGCTTCCAACTCGGTGACGCGTGCCGGCGTCAGGAGATCCCGCTGATGATCTAGGATCTTCTGGGCCTGTTCGGCCAGGTGACCCGCTTCCCGATAACTTTTCCAGAATACGTAGCGGAATAGTGACATGCAGCGATCGGAAGATCCGGTAATTCGGCGCGGGGATCTAGTCAAAATCCAAGCCACGCTTCCTGCAGGATTTTTCGGGCCCGGCCGGCAGCACAGTTTGCTTCCTAGGCGGCGTCGAATCCGACAGGGTCCACCGCAGTGAAGCTCTTGTTTTTAGGGGATATCGTGGGCGAACCCGGTCGGCGCGCAGTCCGAATGCTCCTGGAAGACTTGGTGCACCGCGAGGGAATCGATTTTGTCGTCGCCAATGGTGAGAACAGCGCTGGAGGCAACGGGATTACCGCAGGCATCGCCGGGGAATTGTTCAGCTACGGCGTGGATATTATCACGACCGGGGACCATGTCTGGGATCAGAAGGAGACGGCTTCATTCCTCACGACCGAGTCCCGGGTGTTGCGGCCGGCCAACTATCCGCCGGGCGTGCCGGGCAATGGATCAATTGTCTGGAACAAACCCGGTTTGCCCCCAGTGGCCGTGCTGAACCTTCAAGCGCGGACGTTCATGCCGCCCATGGAAAACCCGTTCTTGCTCGCCCAGTCCGAGGTGGCCCGGTTGCGAACGGCCACCAAAGTGATCCTCGTCGATTTCCATGGTGAGGCGACTTCGGAGAAGATCGCCATGGGGCGTATGCTCGATGGCTTGGTTTCAGCGGTAATTGGAACCCATACCCACGTGCAGACCGCCGACGAGCAAGTCTTTCCGGGAGGCACGGCCTACCTGACGGACGCTGGCTTTACCGGTCCGCATGATTCGGTTCTGGGGCGTCAGGTGGAGCCAGTCCTGAAGCGGTTCTTGACGGGTTTGCCGCAACGTTTTGACGTCGCCAACGGACAGGTGCGTCTTCAGGGAGCCCTGGTGGACATCGATCCGGCGACCGGACGCGCTCAATCAATTGTCCGCATCTCGGAGTTGCTGGACTGATTTCGAGCGCCTCACCGAATTACTTGCCCGCCATGTCCCGCGTTTCAAAAACCCAGTGGAGCTTTGCTGGTGACCTGTTTCAGGAAACGGTTCAGAAGACGCCTGAGTCGGTGTCCGAGCTGACCCAGAAACTGAAGAAACAACTGGAGAGCGGATTCGCGGATCGGAGGGTGGCGGGCGAGGTCTCCAACCTCCGGCTGCAAAGTTCTGGCCATGCGTACTTTGTCCTCAAGGATGCCGGAGCCCAGTTGGCTTGTGTGATGTTCCGGGGGCAGGGCGGGGCGGGACGAGCGGCCCTCCGTGATGGGGCTCAGGTTATTTTAGGAGGCGACCTCACGGTTTATGAGCCTCGCGGCAATTATCAACTGCGGGTCAACACGGTGGAGGTTCAGGGGGTGGGGGCGCTGCAAGCCGCCTTCGAGCGGTTGAAGGAAAAGTTGGCGGCGGAGGGGCTTTTTGATGCGTCACGAAAGCGTCCCATTGGCCGATATTCCGCCCGGATCGGGCTGGTGACCTCACCGAGCGGTGCGGCCATTCAAGACGTGCTGCATGTGCTTTCACGACGGTTTTGCCCCGAGGTAATTCTCGATCCGGTGCGCGTGCAGGGGGTCGGAGCCGCGCAAGAAATTGCTGCGGCCATCGGTCGTCTGAACCGCTTTTCGCAATTGGGGCATCCGCTGGATGTTATTCTCGTCACCCGGGGTGGTGGGTCGCTGGAAGACCTCTGGTGCTTCAACGAAGAGGTGGTGGCCCGTGCCATTGCCGCCTCGGAAGTTCCGGTGGTTTCTGCGGTGGGCCATGAGATTGATTTCACCATCGCCGATTTCGTCGCTGATTTCCGCGCAGCCACGCCCAGCGCCGCCGCCGAAATCCTGACCCAAGATTGGGTGGACAGTCGTGAATTCGTGGAGTCGGCCGGTCACCGATTGGCGGTGCTGGCTCAGCGCCGGTTCATTCGTTCTCGGGATAGTCTGGAGGGCTGGGTTCGACGCTGGGTTCGGGCGCACCCGAGGCGTCGGTTGGAGACTCGTTCCCAGCAGGTGGATGAAACGATAGAATCCCTGCGCCGCGTCGCGGCCCGTTCGGTACGGACTTGGGGGCGACTCTTAGAGACACACCGCCAGCGAATGTTGGCACAGCGCCCTCGCATGCGGGTGAGGGCGGGTCAACAGGAGTTGCTGCGCCTTCGATCTGCGTTGACGGTCCAGCCAGGTCGGAAATTACAGCGTCGACGGCAGCTTCTGGAGAGTTTGCTGGCCCGCCTGCGGTTGCTTTCGCCTCAGAATGTTTTGAACCGAGGCTATTCGCTCACGCTCGATGCTGAGACGGGAGGCGTGGTCCGGGATGCAACAAGTTTGGTTTCCGGAAGACGCCTTCAGACCCGACTTCAATCCGGTGAAGTTTTCAGTGTGGTGACTCGGGTTTCCGGAGGCTCGATTTCCGAGCCGTCCCCGGAGTCATCTCAGCCTTGAACTGCAGGCAGGTCTTGGGATTTCATTGGCACGAATTAACAAGATACCGTGAAACCCTTTTCCCTCCACCTTCTCGCCGTTGCAGCGACGCTCATTGCTGTCACGGCCGGATGCACCACCCACTCCAAATCCAAGGCTTCTCTATCGATCGAGCAAATCATGGAAGACGGATTCAAGGGCAAGACATCTCTGAGCGCCCGCATCTCCAAGGGGCAGGGCAATGAGGATGACTTCAAGAAAATGGCGTTCCTGACCAAGGAACTAGCTCTCAACCACCCCCCGAAGGGCGACCTCGCCAGTTGGACCGAGAAGACCACGGCTCTCAAGGGTGCTGCAGACTCCCTCGCCGCCGGAAAGCCCGGTGCGTTGGATGGCTTCAAGACGGCCGTCAACTGCAAGGCCTGCCACTCGGTCCACAAACCGGACTGATCGATCGATCCTCTTCTCTCAACTTTTCAATAAAGGGCTACCTCGTTTTGGGTGGCCTTTTTTGGGCCTAGAAAAAGCGATGAGGAGCGCGAGTGCTTCTCACCGAATTGCTCAGCGCTTCCTCAGGATGAAGGCATCGGCATCAAATTCTGCGGTGCCTGAATCGGCGCGCAGTTCGGCATGGAGGAGGATCTCTCGCGGCGATGAGCCGTTCTCTCCCATGGGTCCGCCGGGCCTGCGGCGTCCGCCTTCGCCGCGAGCCGGAATCGAAATTTCGCGTTTCAGGAGGGTCCAGTCAGCGGTGCTCGTCACATTTTGAAGCGGGGTGGATCCCTCATCAAATCGTTGCCCTCTGCGCCCCCATTCCACGTCGAGGCATGCCCCAAATCCAGAAACCGATCGGGTGCGCACCCGGGCCTCCCATTGGTAGAGGCCGGGAGCCAGCAGAATTCGTTTTTGGAGTGACGTCCGGCCTTCGTCGGCAGAGGCGGTGATGCGAAAGACCGAGGTGCCCTCGTCGGCCTTGATCCGAGTCGCATAGCCTTCTTGCTCAGGGGAAGAGGACGACCAATCGGTGAGGCGCATGCGACCCTCGTTGTCGAACTCGCCCGGCTGGGGTGGTTGGTAGCGCTGACCTGCAAAGGCGGCCATCCGCTGCCGGGTCCGCTGCAATGTGGAGTCCACCGCGCGTTGTACCGGCGGCAGTTCGGCTTCGCGGCCCTCAAGAATCAGTCTCTCCCGGAGTCGGGATTGTGCATTGCTGAATACCCCATCCACAAACTGCGGTTGGAATACGGTATTGGTCAGCTCCCGCATCCGATGAGTTAGTCGATCAGCCATGACCGGGATAGAAAAAAGCCGTTGGCCGAGGAGGCTGCTCAAGGGGGGAGAAAACGATCCCCGGGGGCTTCTCCAGAGCTGGTCCATCCCGTGCGGCATGAGTACCAAGCGGTCGGAAGCGGGCACATGGTACACCCGATAGTTGTTTCGGTTCCGAAGGTAGCCATCCCAATCGTCCAGCAGGATTTGCAGTGCCCCGAGCGTGGCGATGCGATCGATGTCCAGATGGCGGGATACTCGTTGCAGGCGCTCGGCAGGATCTGGCACCGCGAGGGACTCCCGCAGGGCAATGAGGTCCGACCAATCAGGAGCCCCTTCGCCGGAGTTCCGCTCAAGATTGGTGTCTAAGTCCTTGAGGAATCCAGAGTCATAAAAATTCCCCTTCGACGACTCGAAATGCTGCTTCAGGAAGGCCTTGTCCCAGCCACCCTTGAGCACATAAATCCCCAGGTAGCGACCATTCAGGGAGACGAGGGCTCGAGTGGCCCTGGGTGTCGGCAGGCCTGACTTGAGAAACATCTCCGAGGCCAATATTTCATCGAGACGCGAGGCGTCCTGAACCGAATTATTGAGATGGAGTTTGCGATGCCCGCCACAGGTTTGTCCGTCTTGGAACTTGCCGAAGTTCAGGGTTAGGGCAGGCAGATCGTCCACGGCACGAAAGCTTCCGGCCGCCCCTTTGAGATGGATGGCAACATTGGTCCAGACCTGCCCACCGGCCCGAACGGTTGCCGAGGCATCCGAATCGTTTTCTCGGTTCCAGGGACCACCCGATTTCCGAAGTTTTTCCAGATCGGCTCGGCGTACCTGAACCTCCCAATGGAGCACCGGCCCATCGAAGAGGGGTTCCCGGCGGATCTCGACTGGGGCGGTGATTGGGTAGGCCGGGGCACTGGCGAACCCTGGTAGCAGACCCACAAATAATCCGAGGAACAACAGACCGGTCATCACGGACAACCGGAGTGGACACCGGGTCTCAGGGATTCGGTCGGCGGACATTTTCAACGGGGGGATGAGTCGATTTAAACAAAAGCCCCGCCGGAGGGGCGGGGCTTTGATTTCATACTTCAGACGATGGCTTCTTCGCCCTCCAAGAAACCATTGAGCTGCCGTAGACGCGTCGGGTGCCGCATCTTACGTAGCGCCTTGGCCTCGA
>SYMJ01000120.1 GCA_005805505.1 Verrucomicrobiales bacterium
CCAGTGATCATCTTGCGGCAAGCCACAAGACCAATGGGCAATCGCCCATAGTCCGGCTTGGCCGGACGAACCAAAAACCCCTCACCCAAAGTGGGGAATTTTAATCGTCGTCACTGGGAAAAATAATCGTCGTCGTACAGGAGAGACCAAAAGTAAAAATCCAGGGCGGGCAGTTTGTCTTCCCCGCGCTCAAGGGCGACGACTACCTCCTAGTACTACAGTTCCGGGAAAAGCCCGCGGCCAAGACTGTTACGGCCCGCTTCGAATTTGACGCGGCGATCTGTTCCGCCTGCAAGAATCCCGAATGGCTGTGCAAATGTTCTTCCGAGAAGGAAGAGAAGGGCAACAAGTCTGGGCACAAGGACGGCGAGAAGCACGACCACGACAAGAAGAAGTAGGAAGTAGTCCATACGAGGCTGCTGAAACTCCGTTGGCGGGATGAGCTGCATTTCATCGGCCAAGGAAAGCCACTGGACATCGCCGCCCTCCAGCCCAATCGGGTGTCGGTCGGTGCGAATCGCTTCGAGCGAGACTTGACCAACCGGTTTACGAATCAGGCGAAGATTTCTTGAACAACCCGGCCGTGGACATCGGTCAGTCGGAAATCTCGTCCGGCGTGACGGTAGGTCAGTTGCTCGTGATCCATCCCCAGCAGTGCCAGCAGCGTGGCATGGAGGTCGTGCACATGAACCTTCTGATCCACACAGTAGAATCCGTAGTCGTCGGTCACACCGTAACTGAAACCTGGCTTCACAGCTCCTCCGGCCAACCACATGGTGAAGGCATGCGGGTGATGGTCACGGCCATCGTCCCCTTGAAGGGTCGGGGTGCGCCCGAATTCACCACCCCACATGACGATCGTCTCGTCCCACAACCCGCGGGCCTTAATATCCTGGAGCAGCGCGGCGATGGGGCGATCCACCTCGGAGGCCAATCGACCGTGTTCTCGGGTGAGGTCCGAGTGCTGATCCCAATAGCCGTGGCTCGCCTGCACAAAGCGCACTCCCCGCTCGCTGAACCGACGCGCCAACAGGCATTGCCGGGCGAAGGACGAGGTCTTGGGATCATCCAAACCGTACAACTTGCGGGTGGCCGGTGTTTCTCGATCAATGGCCATGGCCTCCGGAGCCTCGGACTGCATGCGGAACGCCAATTCGAAGGCCTCGATCTGGGCTTCCAATACCGCATCGGTGCCGACCGAAGCCAGGTGATCGCGGTTCATGTCACCGAGCAAATCCAGTTGAGCCCGCTGAGTCTTGGCATCGCCATTCGGGTCATGGAGGTAGTGAATGGTGGCTCGATCCACCGGCACACCACCGCCAATAGGTGTGCCCTGATGAACGGCCGGCAAGAAGGCGCTAGACCAATTGCCCACCCCGCCATGACCCAACGTCGGGTTGATGGTGATGAAGCCCGGAAGGTTCCGATTCTCGCTTCCAAGTCCATAGGTGATCCATGAGCCCATACTCGGTCGTACCACCGTGTCGGAACCCGTGTTGAGCTTCAGCAACGCGCCGCCGTGCGCTTCGTTGGTCCCATGAATCGACTTGATGAAGCACAAGTCGTCGGCTCGGGCCCCAACCAATGGAAAGAGGTCGCTAATCATCGCACCCGACTGTCCGTAGGGCCGGAATTCCCACGGAGAACGCCGGAGGTTGGAGGTTTTGGCGAACTGGATCCGGGGTTTATCGAAGGGCAAGGGCTTGCCCGAATCCTTCAAGAGCCGGGGCTTCCAATCAAAGGTGTCCACATGCGAGGGGCCCCCATGCATGAAGAGAAAAATGATCCGCTTGGCCTTGGAGCGAAACAGCGGAGCCCGCGGAGCCAAGGGGTTGGGCTGAACTTCAGTGCCACGCGCGCTCAAACCCGGGGACATCAATCCCATCAAGGCGAGATTGCCGAAGCCCAGAGCCGACCGACGCAGGAGTTGGCGTCGTGAAATTCGTGAGTGCATGGCCGGGTTCATAGGAATCAATCGCGGTACTGGAATTCAGAACTGGCCAGCAGCACCTGGCACCAAGCGAGCCACCGTTCGGCAGAATCCGGTGCGGTGGCCGTGGTTCCCGGTTTCGACAAAAACGCCACCGCGCGGACCTGCTCCGCTTCGGTCGGCAAGCGGCCGAGAACCCGCTCGTAGGCGAGGCTCACACGCTGAGTCACGGGCCGTTGCTCCCCCGATCGAATGTCCGTTGCCAACGCACCCGCCTGATCTTTGACCCAGGGGCTGTTGATCCAGAAAAGCGCTTGATGCGACACCACGGTGGTTGTCCGCCGCGACACCCCGACACTGGGATTGGCGAAGTCAAAGAGGGTCAGCAAATCATAGACGCGGTCTCGCACCACCGGCAGGTAAAGCGTGCGACGCCGGGAGGTTTCGGAAACCGTGTCCTCAGGTGTGTAATCGTCATTCCCCCACGAGACCAAACTTCCACCCATCGAGCGATCCAGCCGTCCGGATACGGCCAGGACACCGTCGCGGATCATCTCTGCCTCCAACCGTTGCCGGGGATAGTGCCAAAGCCAGCGGTTCTCCGGATCCGATTCAAACCCTTTCGGATCGCCGTGGATCCGACCGGCCTGCCGCCAGGTGGCACTGGTTAGGATTTGCCGGTGGAGTTGCTTAATGTTCCAACCGCCACTCACAAATCCATGCGCCAACCAGTCCAGCAATTGGGGATGGCTTGGAACCTCACCGCGCAAACCAAAATTGTCAGAACTGCGAACCAATCCGTTGCCAAAGTGCGCCTGCCAAACTCGGTTGACCAACACCCGCGCCGTGAGTGGATGGTCGGGTCGGGTCAACCACTGTGCCAGTTCCAGTCGCCCGCTTTGTGATTCTGCAATGACCGGAGCATGGCTCACTTGAATGGCCTTGGGAAAACCGCGCGGAACAGGATGAGCCGCCAATTGAAGATGGCTGCCTCGGATGTGAACCGGCAAGTTCGCCACCGTCCCTTCTTCAACGGACAGCGCAAATTCAGGCGCTCCCGGATCTTGGCGTTTCAAGGCTTCGCGCTCTTGTTCCTTCTGCGAAAGCGCGTCCCGGACCACTTGCGGGTAGAGCGGCTTCGGATCCTTCGGCAACGCGAGAACTCCATCGGCACCAAAGACCGCCTCACGAGCCTCGGCCCATTCGGCTTCTCGGCGTTCAGAGTCGGTCAGGTGGTCGAAGTCTAAGCGAAGCAACGCAGGCCAATCACGGACCCGCTCCGGCGATTTGAACGCCTCGTTCACGCGTTCTGCCGTCCAGACCTCGTCGGACAAAATCACTTCATCCAAACGCCCCTTGAAGTGGACATACCCATCAGGCCGCTGCCCTACTGAAAAACGCCCAGATCCGGCCACGCGAGGTTTGCCGACCTCGAGTTGTCCAGCGGGGGCTCCATCCACAAACAGGCAGAATAGCTTTCCGTCGTAGGTGGCCGTCAATTGATGCCACTCCCGCCGCTGGAGGGTCTTGGTCGCCCGAAGGGAAACCACGCGCTCCGGGCCACCCCCGATGTTCAGATAGGCCATGGGGTGTTTTCCATCGAGGAGCAGCGCGTAATGTCCCTCGGCCCATTCGTTGTCGTTCTTGGCTACTAACCAACGGCGGGCATCGCCTTCCTTGCCAAACTCGTCGACATAAACCCAAGTCTGGAGGGTCCACTGCTTGGGCTCTAAATCGGCACTCGCTGGTCGATTAATGTGGTTTCGGCCATCGGCCTGAAAACCAAATCCCACCCGACCTGAAGCCAACTGAACCCCGCCGGCCTTCAATTCATTGCCGGCGCGAATAGGAGCCAACCAGGACTCGCGGACCGCAGCATCTTTCGCCAATTCTTCGAAGGTGCGCCGGACACCCGGGGTCGGCGATTTACCCTGCCACCATTGTTTCCATCGTCCTTCGAGACTGTTGGTCGCCGCGGAGCGAGACGCATCCATCCACAGCGGAAGATCCCTCGACATCACCGCCTGCCATTCGCGCTGCAATCCGGCATTGGCCGTACGAACCGCTTCATCGTACTGCTTCTGGATTTGGCTCATCGATGACTTGTGAGCCTCGATGGCAGCCATGCGTTGGCTGCCCGTGATAGGGCGCTCGTTGAATTTGGAGACGAAGGCCAAGTTCTCCAGAGTCTTCGTGCTACGGAAAATTCCGGCCATGGCGTAGTAATCTTGGGCGCTGATCGGATCGAATTTATGATCGTGGCAGCGGGCACAACTCATCGTCAGCCCCAGAAACGCCCGGCTGACGACATCGATTTGCTCGTCCACCAAATCCATCACCAACTTGGGCTTGTCTTGTTCGGCCAACATCTTGGGCCCCAAAACAAGAAATCCCGTGGCCATATACCGATCAAACAACTGAGATTCCGAAACCTCCTTTCGGTCGAGAAGATCTCCGGCCAACTGCTCCTGAACGAATTGGTCGTACGATTGGTTGGCATTGAACGAGCGGATCACCCAGTCGCGGTAGCGCCAGGCATTGGCCATGACTTTGTTTTCGTCCTGGCCGTTCGTGTCGGCATAGCGCGCCAAATCCAGCCACCAGCGCCCCCACCGTTCACCGTAGGCAGGCGAAACTAAATAACGGTCGACCATGCGCTCGAAGGCTTCCGGGGAAGGATCCGAGAGGAAGGTGTCCACCTCGCCGGGCGTGGGGGGAAGCCCTGTAAGATCCCAGGCCACTCTCCGAATCAAGGTTCGCTGCTGTGCTTCCGGAGCCCGGTGCAACCCCTGGGTGACCAAGGCCGCATCAATAAACCGATCGATCGGATGCTCTGAACCCAAGCCCTTCGGAACCGGAGGAGACAATAGAGGATTGAGTGACCACAGCGCCACTGCTCGGGAACTGGGACCACTGGAGGCGACCCCTGTGCCCCCTGTGCTCACTGCGTCTGCCGCAAGAATCTTCAGGGCGAACGCCACCGTCAAAACACCCACCCACGCTCGGCGCAGCCAAGAGTTTTCCAACGGCGCCTGCCGAGCGCACTCACAGCAACGAATGGAAAAGTTTGAACCCATGAGAACCTGGCAAAAGGATGCCATCAATTCACCGTTTCATCCAAGCCCCGTCTCCAAGCGAGCTCAGACTATGAATCCTTGGCCAACGCCGGCCTGCTCCATACCAATCCAAACCGATGGTTTTTAGAAAATTGGCAATTTTGCTGACAGACTTGCTTTCGCCCATTCCGAGTCCCATTGTGCCGAACCATTTTGGTAACACCCGCTTAGATGCGGTCTTTTTGATATGAGCGAATCACTGGAGATCAACCTCGACCTGAACAAACTGTTTCAGCCCGCCTGGGCTACATCGCCGACGGACCCTAACAAGTACGCCCGATACGATGGAACCGAAGGCGAATCCCGTGGCGACCGGCGCTTTGGCCGCGGGGATCGTCCCGGCGGCCCCGGTGGCCCCCGCCCCGGCGGTCCTGGTGGCTTTGGCGGCCCTCGCCCCGGCGGCCCTGGTGGCTTTGGCGGCCCTCGCCCCGGTGGCCCTGGTGGCTTTGGCGGCCCTCGCCCCGGTGGCCCTGGTGGCTTTGGCGGCCCTCGCCCCGGCGGCCCTGGTGGCTTTGGCGGCCCCCGCCCCGGTGGTGACCGCGGTGACCGTGGTCCGCGCCCGCAGGGTGGACCTGGCGGCGGCGGCGGCGCTCCTGGCATCGCTTGGGATCCCAAGAACGGCCCAAGACGCGATGGACCCGGTCGCGATGGACCCGGTCGCGGCCCGCGTCGTCCGGATTTCCGTCCTGAACCGCTGATTCCCATCGAACTGACCCTGACTCCTGAACAAGGCGGTGTTAGCTCGCTGGCCCGACAAATCAAACTGAGTGGTCGCGCCTACCCCCTCTTCGAGGTAGCCGGTCTGGTGATGCAAAAGCCCGAACGTTACACCGTGGGCTTTAAGGTCATTAAGCACCGTGACGAGGCGAGCAAGAAGGATGTGGCCGTCCAGCCGCTCTTTGTTTGCAATCTCGACGACACCCTCTGGCTGAATGAAGAGGCCGCTGCCGAGTACGCGCTCAAGGCACATTTCGAAACCTTCTATCAGACCGAGAAAATGCCGTGTGATCCGCCCAAGGGAGTTTGGACCCTGGTGGCTCAATGCGGGATGACTGGCGATTTGCTGGGGCCACCGAATTTCCACGGCTACCAGGAGAAACTCCGCAAGCTCCACGCCGAGCGGTTCTCCCGGATGAACTTCGACATGTACAAGAGCCGCGTGAAGATCGTGAAGGACGAGGC
>SYMJ01000121.1 GCA_005805505.1 Verrucomicrobiales bacterium
ACGAGCGGACGCTGCCGTCGACGAAGGCGAAGTTGGATCGCCCTGATCGGTTTCCACCTCGGCCATGACGACCATGTTCGACCTCGTTGATGTCGTCGCCGCCACCTCGGCCTTGGAGGAAATCCATGTACGCTTGAGGAGAAGGCGATTTCTTTTCGCCGAAAGTAATGGTCTCAGAGGGGTTGGGAATGGAGCTCAGTGGAACGGAATATTCCCAAGAGAATTGTGCTGGGGTGGTGTCCAAAATGACTTGGAAGCGTGCCAGCGCCTCGGGCGAGAGGGTTTCCTTGAAATAATCATTCCAGCCATTGGCAAGATAGCTTCTGTGGGAACCATCTATGTCGTAGGGGAGTTGTTTTGAAAGAGGCGGTGGTACGGTGGGTGGCCAAGAGATTTTGGTCGGAGTGCGGGTATCCGCGGGGCATTTCAGAACGCTCTCGGTGTCTCCGTAGTAAGGGGAAAGGGGTTGTGTCCAATAAGGGGCCCCCTGCCGCGGCGGATCGCTGTCACGGTGATCATTGGTGTAACTCAAGAGGGCCAGGTTGAGTTGCCGGAGATTCGATTGGCAGCGGACGCTCAGCGCTTGGGATTTGGATTTCGAAAGGGCGGGCAAGAGCAACGCCGCGAGAAGGGCGATGATGGCGATGACGACCAGCAACTCGATCAATGTGAATGCTGATGGGGGGCGCACAAGGTGAAGGGGGGGTGTCATGAATCGTCCTCGAAAGAGAGAACGGATGATCCGTCCGTTTCCTGACACACTCATTTTTTCGAGTTGGAATAAATGATCAGCCAATTGGGACGGATCCCAGACCCGAGGTGTTTTGAAAACGGCCCCAATCAGGACTTGCGGCCAAGGGCCCAACCCAAGAAAAAACCGCCCGGGTTCGCCGGACGGTTTTTGCAAAACGTTGGACCGAAGGTCGGATCAACCAGCGATGGCCCGGTCGAGGCTGGCCTTGAGATCCTTCTTGGATTTCAGGCCCACGGACTGCTCGACCACCTGGCCGCCCTTGAAGATCAGCAAGGTTGGGATGGAGCGGATTCCGAACTGACCGGCCAAGTCCTGGTAGTTATCAATGTTGACCTTGGCGATCTTGGCCTTGCCGGCGTATTCGGTGGCCAGTTCGTCGAGAACTGGACCGAGCATCTTGCAAGGGCCGCACCACTCAGCCCAAAAGTCCACCAGGACGGGTTGTTCGGAGCCAATGATCTCGGCGGGGAAGTTCTGGGTGGTCGCAGTGATGATGTTGGCAGCAGCCATATTTTTGGAAAGAAAGCCCGAAAGACTTAGTTCGCAACGACGAATTGCGCGGCGACGGCGGCGATGCCGAGGGCCATCGCGGCGAAGGCCAATCCCATGTCGAGGCCACTAATGCTGGCAGGCTTGGCAGCCGGGCGGTTGGCCGGGGCAGCCGGTTTGGCGACTGGAGCGGCGGCTGCGGCAACAGGTGCTGCGGGCGCGGCGGCTTTGGTGGCGTGCGAAGACATTGAGGCTGCCGCCACAGAGGCTGCTGGTGCGGGCGCGGCCGGAGCGGCGGCGGGTGCTGCGGAAACCGGGGCAGGAGCCGCTGCAGCAGAAGGCACGCGGATCGAAGGGCCACCCGCGGGCTTGGGCGGAAGGCTGATGCGTACTGTCTGCTTCTTCTGGGCGGACGCCTCGGCCGGATTCTGGGGTTCGGCAGCGGCGGGCGGGTTGACCGGAGGCGTGGTTTCGGACATAGGATTTACTTTCAAACGCTAGGAATCGAGTTTCGGGGTGTCAACCGGATTGTCCCGCCATATGCGTTTAAGAGCGTGTCTTGAATGCTTCATTTCCATCCGGCTTCCCGGCACAATGGCCGGGTGCATGGTAAACCCATCGTAGTGACCGGTGGCGCGGGCTTCATCGGATCGCACTTGGCCGACCGTCTGCTGGAGGCGGGAGAGCAGGTGATCGTCGTGGACGATTTGTCCGCGGGTTCTCGCTCCAATCTGAGTTTGGCTGAGCGGAATCCCCGGTTCAGTTTTCGCGCCTGCAAGGTGTCAGAATGCCACGATTTGGAATCACTCGTGGCCAGCGCCGCGATGGTGGTGCATCTGGCGGCCGTTGTAGGAGTGGAACAGGTGATGCGTTCGCCCATTCGCACCATCGAGACCAATCTTGGTGAGACTGAAGCTGTGCTGGCCGCGGCCTCTCACAGTGGCACACCGGTGCTGCTGGCCTCGACCTCCGAGGTGTATGGGAAAAGCTCCCAGCCGGAGTTTTCGGAGACCGACGACTTGCTCATTGGTCCATCGACGTTGGGACGCTGGAGTTATGCCTGCTCCAAGCTGATGGATGAGTTTTTAGCGATGGCCTACTACCGCGAGCGCGGAGTGCCTGTGCGCATCGTGCGTTTCTTCAACACGGTGGGTCCCCGGCAGACCGGAGCCTATGGCATGGTCATTCCGCGCTTTGTGGACTCGGCCCGAGCGGGTCGCCCGGTGCAGGTTTATGGTGACGGTCGTCAGTCCCGATGTTTCTGTCATGTGGCCGATTCCGTCGAGGCGGTCTTCCGCTTGATGAACTCCCCGGAAGCGGTGGGGCAGGTGGTGAACGTGGGCAATGATCAGTCGGTAGAAATCCGGGAATTGGCAGAGCGGGTGATTCAGGTGACGCGTTCGGCATCTCGGGTGGAGTTGGTTGCCTATGAGACCGTTTTCGGTCCGGGTTTTGAGGACATGCGCCACCGCCAGCCCAGCCTGAAGTTGCTGGAACGCCTCACGGGGTTTCGTCCTCGGCGGACGCTGGATGAGATTCTGAAGGATCTGACGGGGGCCTAAGCCGGAATTATTTCAGTGGGGAGGCCCGTGGGCGACGGTCTGTTCCAATCGAGCCAGTCGGTGAGGTTCCGCAGTGAGCTCTGGGAGCTTTCGTAAGCCTGGCTTTGAACAACTCTCCCCAGCGGTCGATTTCTCGCTGAGAAATTGCGGGCCGATCGGAGGGCGCTGACCGCATTACTTCCAGGGTCTCACCGGGCCTTACCGGTTACTTCCCCGGAAACCCGACCGAGAAAAACACATCGGGCAAAACAAAAAGGCACCCCGGTAGGGGTGCCTGTTGTGTGTTCAACCCGGTTGGGTTGAATCCGATGCGTGCAACTTAGTTGCCAGCAGCCGGGAAGATGAAGTTCTGCGCGCCGGAGGCGGCAGCGGAGTCGCGGATCTGATCGCGGAAGCGGCCCGAGGAAACCTGCTGCACGGAGCCGTCACCCAAGAGGATGTTGCCGGCGTTCTGGTGGATCGAGCTGGTGTAGCCGATCTTGTTCAGGGTCAGGACGGCGATGGCTCCATTGGCGTCGGGGTTCGCGAAGATGATGTGCTTGCCAGCCAGCAGAGCCTCGGTCGAGCCGTTGGTCACGTTGCGGTCGCCGCCCAAGATGCTCTGGGGCTGCTCTTCAGTGGCGGTGGTGCCGAGGAAGTAGCTCGGAACCTTCTGGTTGTTGGCGAGAGCCAAGCGCTGCACACCCACCCAGGTGTTGGAGGCGGTGTAGCGGCTGCCGTCGGACGGGCACCAGACGATCTTCGGGGTGCTCAACTCGTTCGACACGGCCGCGAAGGCGGCGGTGACGTTGTTCGAGATGCCGGTGGCCATGGTGCCGGCCACGGAGGCGGCGACGAGCGAGACACCGCCCTGATCGGGAGAAACCTGCCAGGGGTAGGCGCCACCGAAGTCCACCGCGAAGGTGCGGAAGGCCAAACCGATGTTCTTGAGGTTGTTGACGCAGGAGATGCGGTTGGCGCGAGCCTTGGCCTTGGCCAAAGCAGGCAGGAGCATGCCGGCCAGAATCGCGATGATGGCGATAACGACGAGCAACTCGATCAGCGTGAAAGCGCCGAGACGTTGTTTGCGGAGACGATTCATAGGATTTAGTGTGTGAAGTTAAGGGCTTAAGGTGGGGCGACTGTAGGCAGTCGACCTAGAGTGTCAACGCCTTTTGTCCCGTTTCCAGCTATGAAGATGCCATCTCTCTAAAACAAGGCTTTCATTGGTCTTTCGCCGATTTTTGATAGATGCCTTTGCCTGAGCTGCGTGATCTTGACGCCAGCGTTGAGTTTTTTTTCGTCGTATTTTTTCAGAGGAGGTCCTGAGAAAGAAAAAACCCGGGCAATCGCCCGGGTTTGTGAGAGTCATTTCAGGAGGCGCTCAGACGCCCTGGTCGATCACGGCGTGGGGACCGTTGCGATCGTCTGAAGGATGCGGCTGGAGATTGCGTACGGGTCGCCCTGGGAGTTCGGGCCGCGATCTTCAATGTACCCCTTGTAGCCGTTGTTCACGAAGCTGTGGGGGAATCGGACCGACGCGCCGCGGTTGGCCACGCCGTAGCTGAACTTGTCGATCGATTGGGTCTCGTGCAACCCCGTCAGACGCAAGTGGTTGTCCGGTCCGTACACGGCGATGTGCTCATTCTTGTACTTGTCGAACGCCGCCATGAGGGACTCGAAGTAAGGCTGTCCACCCGTCTCGCGCATGTAGGTCGTCGAGAAATTGGCATGCATGCCCGAACCGTTCCAATCCACGTCCTTGCCGAGGGGCTTGCAATGCCAGTTGATTTCAATGCCGTACTTTTCGCAG
>SYMJ01000122.1 GCA_005805505.1 Verrucomicrobiales bacterium
CAAGCCCGCCTGCGCGGCTGCGGACAGTTCTGGGGACAGCCGGGCCTGCCGCCTCTGCTTCGACTCTGCGTCGCGGTCAAAAACAAGGACGCGCACCTTCTCTGGAACTGACTTCCACCAACAACTTCGGGATGCACGGCATGACCAGACCCTCAAACCGATGCGGCCGTAGGATGGGTCCAGGGACTACGATAAGGCCGCGCCAACAGACGTGTCGCCTCAGGATCCCCGACAATGGTGTGGGTCTTAGGATCCCAGCGCAGGGTTCGCCCGCCGAGTTGCTGCGACAAATTAGCTAAGACGCAGGAGGTTGTGGACATGTGCCCCTGCTCGATATCGGCCACCGGCTTAGACCCGCTGCGGCGGCACTCCAGCAAGTTGCGCATGTGTCCGCGAATGGCGGGAGCGCAATGCTTCTCTAAGTCCTTCTCGGTCTGGTCCTCCGGATACTGGTCGAGTTCCATTCCGACATCCTTGTGCACCGAATTACCACCGCCCTGCGGCGTGTAGTCGTAGCCAAAGACACTGGCCTTGAGAGTGCCTTTGTCGCCGTAGAACGTGGCACTCCAAGGGTACTTGGGGTCGCCGCCTTCGCCCCAGGTCCGATGGGTCCAGCGCACTTGCACGTTGCCGTAGTCGAAGGTCGCGGTCTGCGTGTCGGTGATGTTGGCCCGGCTCGCCTTGTCCACCAAGATGCCGCCATTGGAACTCACCGAGTTGGGCCATCCGAGGTCCATCATCCATCGAACCATGTCCAGCATGTGGATGCACATGTCGCCCACGATGCCATTTCCATATTCCGAGAACGCCCGCCATCCGCGCGGATGGACCATTTTGTTGTAAGGCCTCATGGGTGCGGGGCCGGTCCACATCTCATAATCCAACCATTCCGGCGGCGCAGTGTCGGGCGCGGTGGCCAAGGTGTCCCGGGCCCGCATGTGCCAATAACAGCAGATTTCCACATGAGCGATGGTGCCCAGTTTGCCCTCGCGCAAGATGCGATCACGCGCCTCGATGAGGTGGGGGGTGCTGCGCCGCTGGGTGCCTACTTGCACCGTCCGACCGTATTTCCGGGCCGCCGCCAGCATGGCCTGGCTTTCGACGATGTCTACGCCCGTGGGTTTCTGCACATAAATGTCAGCGCCCGCTTTGCAGGCCTCTATCATAGGCAAGGCGTGCCAATGATCCGGAGTCCCGATGAGCACCACATCCAGATCCTTCTCCGCGAGCATCTTCCGGTAATCGCCGTAGGTCCGGGGCTGCTTGCCGGACTTCTGCCGCTGGGCCACCAACGCCGCCGCATCGGCGAGCATGCGGCGATCGACATCGCACAGCGAAACCACGTCCACCGGCGCGACTTGGATCAAGCGCAGCAAGTCCGCCTTGCCGTACCAACCCGTTCCAATCAATCCCACTCGAAGGGCTTTTTCTTGAGCGAAGGTCGTCGGAATAAAGGTGGCGGCCGACAAAGCTGCGCCTGTCTGGAGAAACTTTCGGCGTGTCATGGCTCTTTGCTAGACAATCGAGCCCGCCAACTCAAGCCCGCTCCAGGCCCAATGCTGTCCCGATGTCGGCCGAGCCAGTCCTTGGAGTACTTTGAACCTGTCACTTTATCATCACCCAGAGGCAAGGCTGAGCCGAACCCACACTTTGAACCTGTCACTCTGTTGTGATCGCCGGGCACTGGGGCAACGTCGCTGCCGAGCCCAAAGGCAGCGAT
Organism: Verrucomicrobiales bacterium; assembly: GCA_005805505.1. Taxonomy (GTDB): domain Bacteria; phylum Verrucomicrobiota; class Verrucomicrobiia; order Limisphaerales; family UBA9464; genus SXXZ01. The sequence continues at coordinate 1,721 of SYMJ01000122.1, forward strand.
CCTGGCCTTGCTCAAACATCGAACCGGTCAATGGAGGGCGCCAACAAACATATCATCCCATCAGGATTGATTGATTTGACTCTTGATTCCATATCCGGACCGCCCATGTTTCACACTCATGATCCGCCACATCCACGAGATCCATCGGGAGAACGCCGGACGGGGCCGTCCCTCGTATTCCATCGAGTTCTTTCCGCCCAAGACCGAGGAAGGTGAGCGGACGTTGTTCGAGAAAACCCTCCCTGCCCTCTTGGCCGCTCGGCCGGATTACTGTTCGGTGACCTACGGTGCCGGCGGGTCCACCCGTGAAAAGACCTTAGGGCTCGTCGAGCGCATCCAGCGCGACTTCGGGTTGACGACGGTGATGCACCTCACTTGCGTCAACGCCGACAAGACCGAACTAGGATCAGTCATTGATGAAGCAAAAGCCCGCGGTGTGCGCAACATCTTGGCGCTGCGCGGAGATCCTCCTGGCGGTTCCGGCGAGTGGGTGCCAACCGAAGGAGGGTTCCGCTATTCCTCGGAACTCGTGGCCTACCTGAAGGAGATCGGCGACCTGAGCATCGGCACGGCCGGATTCCCGGAAGGCCACATCGCTCAGACCGGCGGCAAACACCAGGATTGGCAGCACTTGGCCGACAAAATTCACCAGGGAGCCCATTTCGTGGTGACTCAGTTGTTTTACGACAATGACGACTACTTCGCCATGCGGGACCATCTGACTAAGACGCTGGGCGTAGATGTGCCATTGATTCCCGGCCTCCTGCCCGTCGTGGCGCTCAACCAGACCAAAAAATTCACAGCGCTCTGCGGAGCGCGGTTGCCCGAGCGATTCCTCTCCCGCCTCGAAGCCCTGGGTGACGACGATGCCGCCGTGACCGCATTCGGCATCGAATACTGCACGCAGCAAATCGAAGAACTCATCCGGGGTGGCGCTCCGGGCGTGCACTTCTACACCCTGAACAAAGCTCACTCGACGGTTCAGATTCTCAAGAATCTGGGGCACGCCTGAGCTCATCAACCCGACTGTCCGGACCTTATGATCCGTCTCATTTGCCTGTCCCTCCTGTGGATCCACGTTGGGTTTCTCCGACTGAACGCCGAGTCTGAATGGCGTCCGTGGTTCGAGAAAATTAATACCCGCTTGTGCGATACGCTGAGCGCGCAGCAACGCTCTTACTTGGCGCAACCGCCGGTGCGAGTGACTACTGGCAAGAGCCCGTGGGTGGAATCCAAGGGCCGCCAAGTATTGGTGAGCGACGACGCGCTGGAACTGTGGTCCCGCCTCGCCTTGGCGGTGGGCCGTGACTCCGCTTGCCCGGGCTATCTCGCTGAATTTTTGCGTCGTTGTTCCGATGCGCCAAACGGCATGGCTGCATTGCCCGACCCCGCGGAAATTCCGACCAAGAAGGCCCGCAAGCCGGTGACCGATGACCGGAACCAGCAACTAACGGCCTTCAATCAACTGGCTGCGACCTGGGTGGCCACCGAGCTCGTCCGCACGTTACTCACCCAGCCGGGGGGAGATTCTGCCAACAATGGTTCAGCCCCCGTTGCGAACTCCCTCAGCGATGCACAAGCCCTCGATACACTGCGCGAAGGCACACGATTGGCGGCACGGAGCGGATACACCTCGGAGGCCCTTCAAAGCCTGGTGATCGCCTTGCCCACCGGGGCTCCCACGCCGGAGTGGGCTCGCTCATTCCTGCCCTCCCAAACTCGGGGACCGGCTTTGGCTAAGGAGATTAAGAAGGTCGAACGCAAGTCCCTCGGGCGCTGATCACCGTCAGTCGAATAAGCGTTTTAGGGGTGTCCTGCACTGCCTCTTTCCAGCGGCTCGCCTGAAGAAACTTCGCCTTCATCCTTGCTGTAAAGGCGTCTATCCCGTATTCCTTTGCGCCTCGGGATCGCGGGGTGGAGCAGCCCGG
>SYMJ01000123.1 GCA_005805505.1 Verrucomicrobiales bacterium
CTCTCCTACGCCTCGTCTCCGCCCTCCTCACCGAGATCTCCCAAGATTGGGAGACCGGGAAAATTTACCTCAGCATGGACTCCTCCAACCCGCCCACGACCTGATGCCCACTGAAATTACAGAAAGAAAATTGCGCGGCCATTTTTGATTCGAGCTGAATTCAATTAATTGCTGGGCAAGGAACGTGTTTTGTGAAATTAAACTATCTTATGAATCTGCGGCAACGACTCCGTTGATGAAAATGCAAGCGAAAGTGTTCCTCGCTGTCCCCAGTGGGGAAGAAAGACTTGAGGAAGATTGCGCCGCGCGGTAACACCGGAGACGACGTTCGGATAATTGCTGAGCCTTGAAAGGGCAGGAGTGGTCTGGAGGAAAGACTTCCGTAGAAATTCCCAACCTTGGAGTTGAAGGTGGTGGGAACATCTGAGCTGCGGGTAGAGTCAAGTACGCAGGTCGGCAGGTCGGCAGGTCGGCAGGTCGGCAGGTCGGCAGTGAGGCAGGTCGGCAGTGAGGCTCTGACCTTTGTGAAAGGTCCAGCGCGATGATTGGGCGGGGATCACCTGGGTGGCGATGCCTGCCTTGGGCCACCTCGGGCCATCAACATTCCCAACGGGCTGACTGCCGAAACTTCGGCGCAGCTTCCATGGTTGGGTAAGCTTTTTCATCGGTTTATGGTTGATTTCTAAACTCGGTATTCGAATCAGTCAACGTTTTTAAGTTTTTGGGCATCATTTTCGTGCAATTCGATTCGAGTGACTAGGATGTTGGCCTCTTTTGTGGGGAATTTTGCGTTATTCTGCCCTTTTTTGGATCTGATTCTCTAGAGCATTGATGATTTTTGAACACTTATAGGTGACCGACGGAGTTCTCTTGAGCCTTCAGGTAGTGACGTTCCAAAAATTTTGTGCCGTCGAAGGGGCCGAAAATTGAGGTGATGGCATGGGCCTGGTCGTGGGTCCAGACCGCGTCGGGCGGGGTCTTTTGCAGGATCGCGAGGGCCGACTCGGGACTCAGGTCACCGCACAGACGGCGCTTCCCAACCACCAACTCCACCCCCTTCACCGGTAGCGCGCCGGAACGGAACTCTGTCAGGCCGGGACTGCTGGCGAAGAGAGCCCCCGTCCGGGATCCATGGCAGTCCAGCATCGCCTGCACCTTCAGCACCTTCAGCACCTTCAGCACCTCCTGCACCTCCTGCACCTCCTGCATCTCCGGCTCGTCGCGGTCGCGAATCGGGTTCACTGTTCGGCGCACGGCACGCAGGTTTTCCGCGAACACCGATCTTCAGGCGGCCGACCCAAACCCGCCTTGGGCCTCCGCTCCCGCAACCCGGACCGCAACCCGGACGGCAACCTGAACCGCAACCCGTACCAGCCCGCGCCTTCCTCGAAATCCGCGCCTTGCGTGGCGGGGCGGGGTCTGGCATTTGTTGAGGGTCGAAGTGCCATGCTTTTCAACCTCTCCATTCAGGCAATCGGATTGATCGGGCAGATCGAGCAGATCGGAATCCGGAAGATTCCGGGACGATCCGAGAGCCGGTACTGTTGAACGCCTGGGAAGAAGCCCCGTTCCGCATGCCGGAACGGGGTTTTTTGATATTCCCCTCACGCCGCACTCCACGACACCACGACAGAGATCTCATTCATGAAGCCAAAGCAGATCGAAATCTACGACACCACGCTCCGGGATGGTTCCCAGGGCGAGGGCATCAATTTCTCGCTCTCCGACAAGCTGCGGATCGCGGAGCGGCTCGATCAGTTCGGGGTTCATTACATCGAGGGCGGCTGGCCGGGTTCCAATCCGAAGGATCTCGAATTCTTCAAGCAGGCCGCGCGCCGCAAGTGGAAGAACGCTCGCATCGCCAGCTTCGGCTTCACCCGACGCAAGGGCGTGGCCGTCGAGAACGATGAGCAAATTCGCATGCTGCTGGATGCCGAGACGCCGGTGATCACCATCGTGGGCAAAACGTGGCTGCTGCACGTCACCGAGGTGCTGCGGGCCAAGCCCGATGAGAACATCGGCATGATCGGCGACACGATCCGCTTCCTGAAAGACCACGGAAAAACCGTGGTGTACGACGCCGAGCACAGCTTCGACGGCTTCAAGGATGAGCCCGAGTACGCGCTGGCCACGTGGCAGGCGGCCGAGCAGGCCGGTGCCGATATCATCTGCCTGTGCGATACCAACGGCGGATGCCTGCCGTCGGAAATCGCGCGCATCACCGCTTTTGCTAAGGGCAAGCTCAATACTCCCCTGGGCATTCACACCCACAACGACTGCGGGCTGGGCGTGGCCAATGGCATCGCTGCCCTCGAGGCCGGAGCGACCCAAATTCAGGGTGTGATTAACGGCTACGGCGAGCGCACCGGTAATTGCAACCTCACCAGCGTGATCCCCATCGTGCAGTTCAAAATGGGATTCCGGGGCGTGCCGGCCAAGTCACTACCCAAGCTCAAGGAGTTGTCAGAATTTGTGGATGGTGTTGCCAACATGCGCCATGACCCGCGTCAACCGTGGATCGGGCAAACCGCCTTCGCTCACAAGGGCGGCATCCACGTGCACGCCATCGAGCGCGTGGCTCGCAGCTACGAGCACATCACCCCAGAGTCGGTGGGTAATCACCGCCGCGTGCTCGTCAGTGACATGTCCGGACGTACCAATATTTTGGTGAAGGCCGCCGAGCTGGGCTTCAAGCTAACCGCGAGCCAACCGGAGACCCAGGCCATCACCTCCAAGATCAAGGACAGGGAAAACGCCGGGTACGAATACGAGGCGGCCGAGGCGTCCTTAGCGCTGCTCATCCGCGGGGTGCTCGATAACAACCCCGAGCTGCTCTTCACCGTCGATGGTTACCATGTCTCGATGCGGGCCAACGGTCCGCAGTCGGTGTGTGAAGCCACCGTCAAGGTGCGGGTGGGCAATCAAGTCCATCACACGGTGGCCGAGGGCGATGGTCCGGTGAATGCCCTGGATGGGGCTCTGCGCTCGGCGCTGGCCAAGTCGTTCCCCAAAATCCGAACGCTGACCCTGACCGATTACAAGGTGCGAATCCTTGACGGCGTCGCCGGAACCGGAGCCAAGACCCGCGTGCTCATCCAGAGCACCGATGGCAAGCGCGAGTGGGGCACTGTGGGCGTGAGCGAGAATATCATCACCGCCTCGCTGGAGGCGCTGGTGGACTCCATGGAGTACGCTCTCCTCAAGAAATAGTGATTTAGGCCAGAGCCTGTGTTTGCCAAAACACGGCTGGCGGCCTAGCAATGGGGGAACGCACTCCTGCAGCGGAGTGCTGATGTCGGCGTTGGGCGCGTGGTGGAATTGGCAGACACGATGGACTTAGGATCCATTGGCGAAAGCTGTGCAGGTTCAAGTCCTGTCGCGCCCACCACGATCGACGTCTCCGATGACACGGATTACGTCTCAGCCAAACACCGCTCCTCTCCAGCTCCACGGATGAACGCCCACGGGAACACGAAACGACTCCCCTCACCCGTTTCCCTCGGCAAGGCTTCGATGGTCACATTGAGCCTGTTTCTGGGCGGATGCAGCCCCTCGGGAGAACGGGCGTTGATCGAGGGAGACCGTCTGCTCCAAATCGGCAAGTCAACCGAGGCCATACCATTGCTGGAGCGGGCCGCCTTGGATCTTCCGCAAAACGCCCCGGCTCTCAATCATCTGGGGCTTGCCTACCACGCTAGCGGCAAGACCAACGAGGCCCGCCGGGCCTATTTGCGAGCTCTAGAGGTCGACCGTAACCGGATCGAGGCCACCTACAATTTGGCCATTACCCACCTCGAACGAGGTGAACTGCTGGAAGCGGAGAAGGGCTTGAGGGCCTATTTGGTGGCCCACCCCACAGATGCCGCCGTCTGGGAAGTTCTTGCTCAAGTGCAGTTCCAGTCCGGTCGTTGGGACGATGCTGAGCGTTCCTTCGCCTCCATCCAACCAACTGGGGCCATTAGTGCCGACGGTTGGAATAGCCGGGGCCTGCTGAGTCTGCGAAAACGGCGATTCAAGGATGCGGTCAATTGTTTCCAATACGCTCTTAGCCTCAACCCGGCGGCCACCACGCCTCTCTACAACCTGGGGGTTTCCCATCAGCTTCAAGGGGATCGACGGTCCGCGGCGGCCCAATATCGCCGCTGGCTCGCGGTCAACCCGAGCGCCCCTCAAAGCGCCGCCGTGCAGGAGTTGGTCCGCCAGTGGGAAACCCCGGCGACTCCGCCCACCGCCCTAGTCAGCACCAATGCGCCGACGCCGTTAGTTCCGCAGAGACCCGGCCGACCGACCGCCCCAGTGGCACCCAACCCACGGACCAATGCTGTGGCCGTGACCGAAGCCCCGCGACCCCTGGCGACGACGACACCTCCGTCGACCGCTCCGTCGACACCTCCGTCGAGCCCGGCCCGCACGCCTGAGCCCGCGGCCGCCAAGCCAGTCGCCCCTCCGCAAATTACCCCTCCGCCCCCGCTTCAGGTCGTCAACGTGCAGGAAGATCCGCCTCTGCGTCCGGCCCAAGACGAGCCCGTGGCCAAACCCGCCGCCAAACCGGTCGCACCCGTTCCCACAGGGGTTGCAGCGCCTGCGCCTCAGAAGCCCACCGAGCTTGCAGCCGCCGCGATCACCTCTCCCAGCGCCGCCGAAGGCAAGACCACCCCCGCTCCGCTGGAGACCGACGACGCCAATAACCCTGCCAAGCGCTCGCTGTGGCAACGCGTGACCCCAGGCAAATGGGCCAACCCCGTGCAGTGGTTTCGCAAGTCTTCGGAAACCAACACCGCCGCGGCCTCCGATGCCAGGCCGCCGGGAAACCCCGCCGAGGTCGCCGCCAAGGCGGCGTCCAAACCCAGCTCCTCGCCGCAGAAAAAAACCACGCCTCTGTCACCGCCCGCCGCCGTGGGCCCAGCGACTGCGCCGATCACCGCCGCAACGACTCCAGCGACAGCCTCAGCGGCTCCGTCCAAGCCGGCACCCCGCACCGAAATCGCTCAGGTCCGGCGCCCTGCCCCGCCCCGCTACGTCCGACGCGCGGTAGGCCTGCTGCCTGCGGGCAATCGCACTGCGGCCGAACCGCACTTTCAGCAAGGCATTGGCGCCCATCAACGCCGAGACCTCATTAACGCGGCCGCCCAGTATCGCCGAGCCACCGAGGTCGATCCGTCCTTCCACGAGGCCTATCACAACCTCGCCCTAGTCGCCCTAGATCAGGGAGATTTGAATCTCGCTCTCGTCGCCTGTGAGCAGGCCCTGCTTCTCCGCCCCGCCGACTCCGAGTCGCGTCGCAATTTCGCCGTGGCGCTCAAGCAGGCCGGCCATTCCCAAGACGCCGCCGAGCAAATCGAACTGTTCCTCGCCGCCAAGCCCACCGAGACGGCGCTCCATCTGGCCGCCGCGGGCTTGTACGCCGGCGAACTGGACGACCCGGCCAAGGCACGCAACCACTACGAATCGGTGCTGGCCCTCGAACCCAGCCACCCCCAAGCGGCAGCCATCCGTGGATGGTTGGCCTCTCATCCGAAATAGGCCTTCACAACCGGGACCCCTGACCCACGACTCCCAGTGACTCCCGATTCCGTCCCGCCACCGATACTGATGCCTCCGGTCCCTCCGACCTCTGAGCGTCAAGCCCAAGGCAAGTTTCACTGCCCGGCCTGCGGCGGAGAAACCACCTGGGATCCGTCGACCAAGACCCTTGTCTGCGCCTACTGTGCCACCCCTGCCAGCGAACACCCCGAGGCGCTGGTTCAGAAGGAGACGATCCGCGAGCACGATCTGGCCGAGGCTCTTGAACAACTGCCCGATTCCGCGCGCGGTTGGAATCCCAAGGCCAGTTCCGTCCGCTGCCAAAGCTGCAACGCCATCTCGGTCTTCGAGGCCGAACAGGCAGGCAAGCGATGTGATTTCTGTGGATCTTCGGCATTGGTCCCCTATCAAGAACTCCAGCAATCCATTCGGCCTGAAAGCCTACTGCCCTTGCGCATCGCCGAGAGCCAGATCCGCGAGAGCATCCGCAAGTGGTACTCGGAACGTTGGTTTGCCCCGTCGAACCTCGGTCAACGGGCCCTCACCGACACGGTCCACGGCGTGTACCTGCCCTACTGGACCTTCGATGCGCACGCGGCGGCTCATTGGACTGCTCTGAGCGGGTACTATTATTACACGACCGAATCCTACACCGACTCCAACGGACGCTCTCAGACCCGACAAGTCCGCCACACGCGCTGGGTCCCGAGCTCCGGCTCCTTGGCGCACTTTTTCGACGATGAACTCGTGCCGGGATCGAAGGGCGTGAAGTCGGACCTCCTGCGCAAAATTGAACCGTTTCCCACCGCTGAACTGGTGCCGTATCACGATGGGTTCGTCGCCGGCTGGACTGTCGAGCGCTATCAAATCGACCTCGTGGGAGCCGCGACCGCCGCTCGACAAGACATGGCCGATCAAGTTCGCTCGCTCTGCGCCCGCGAGGTTCCCGGAGACACGCACATGAATTTGCAGGTCTCCATTCAGTGGAGCGGCCAAACCTTCAAGCACATCCTGGTGCCCGTCTGGTTGCTGACCTACGACTACGGACGCAAGAGCTACCAAGTGGTGATCAACGGCTACACCGGAAACATCGCCGGAGAACGACCCTACAGCGTTCTCAAGATCTTCTTCGCGGTGCTGGCGGTGGTGACCTTCATGGCGGCGGTGGCGTGGTACGCGGAGAACCAGAAATACCGCTGACGGTTCCGACCAATCCGCTTCAGACAGGCTCTCAGCGTCGCGGCATCACGCCCGCAAGCAGAGCGCCCGCCAAGGTGAACGCGGTCCATGCCGAGGCGGGGATGTAGAGTCCGAACTCAGCCAATCCATGGGTGAACCACCCGAGCAGGCCAATGAAAACCGCCAACTCTAGGCGCTGACGGTCTGCCTCCGGCCACACCGGCCACCCGGCACCCGAAATTTGCGCCGCACCCGCGGGCGATGCCTTCAGGGGCTGAGCCTCAAGGTCTTTTTCACGGGTGATTCGCCGACCCAAGGTCCAAAGCAGCCCCCCGATCCAAGCCGTATAGAAGGCGAATCCGGGCAATCCGGAGTCGCTCGCTTGCTCCAGGAAATCGTTGTGAACCAACCGAGCCATCTCCGATTCCGGAGCCTTGAGGCGGGCGTAAGGTCGCTGGAATGTTCCCGGACCACTGCCCCAGAGCGGATGCTCCCAAGTGTTCTGCACAGCGGCTTTCCAATAATCAGTTCGAGCCACGGCGCTGGTCGCCCCTTTGGCGAAGTAGCCGGCAAAGCGAAGTCCAAAAAGCCCCAGTCCACCGGCCAATAACAGCGCCACCCAAGCCGCCTTGATTCGGGCTGAACCCGGCCGCAAGAGCAGTGCGACCGCACCGACCCCGATCGCTACCAACCAACCGGCCTTAGAACCCGTCCAATACAGGGTCAGGAGTCCCAGTAGACCAAAGCTACCCACCACCAAGCGCCGGACCGAGGCCTTCAGGGTGGCGCTCACCGTTGCCAGCACCGCCAAGGACGCCGGCAAGAGCAACAGAATCATTCCAGCCAGCGCATTCGGATAAACCATCGTGCCGTTCACACGCGCCCGCCGCATCTTGTCGAGGATGACCGGATTGGCAATTTCCACGCCGTTGGTCTGAATGAGCAGAAGATTGGCCCTCATTTCCGCCAACGACGACTCCGTGAAATTAGTCCAACCCGTCGCCTGCCCTTCGAGCAACACTTGATAGTCTTGGCGCAATTCGAAGAGATGCTGTTGGGCGGCCCTGTTGAGGCAGAGTCCGAAACCGGCGATGAGTCCGACCCAGAGCCAACCGCTGCGCAGCGCCGGACCCAACACCAGGAACCCAAGGCTGTAGCAGGCCAGGCAACCGGCCAGTTGAGGGAGTGTCAACCCGGTGAGCACCGGATCCACCGAACGCCCCGCCGCCAACGACTGCCACGCCATCCAGATGGCCGGCAAGATGAGCAAGAGGGCTGGAATGCGGCGACCCCGGAACGACTCCATCGGCTTGGAAGTCATCACTCCGACCACGACGAGCACCATTAGGAACGGCGGGGCCAGGCGCGACGGCCACGGCTGCTGAAGCCACTCCGCCGCATCCCGGGGCATGGGAATTTGTGCATCGAGAATGACGGGGTTGCCCCACTTCAGAATGCAAAGCCCCAAGAACGCGCCGAAAATCAGGGCAAAGAAACGCAGGGCTTCCGGACTGGAAGAACGGGTGGGAGATGCGGGGCCATTCACAAGGTCAACCTCAGCAGACCGACTTCCAGGGCCAAGGCCTCCTGAACATTGGTGTGGAGGAGTCGCTGGGTGCTTTCCCAACTCTCCAGATTATTTTGGGCCTGGGCCACCTTGAGGCGGGCCGCCACGGCCTCCGTGGCAGATTCCAGCGTGGGGAAGAAGGCCGATTCGCCCGTGACCCCGCAAACCCGCAGCCACACGTCGCGCAGCCAGGCCTGGAGGCCCGCCAGGTATTCTCCGCGACGACGACGGTACTCGGCCTCGATGGCCGCGGTCAGGGCATCCTCCCACTGCTCCTTTTGGACCGGTGTGGCATCCGGGTACTTGGCTAGCGGCGAGGTCGCAGTCAATTGCTCTTCGATTACCTCACGCGCCGCCGCCAGCGATTCGAGCAAGGTGCCCAGAAGCTGATAACGAGCCAAGACCCCGGTCGAACCCGGTGCGGCTTTACGCGCGAAATCGGTGACCCATCGACCGACCTCATCACCCACTCGAAAGAGCCTCACACCGAAGCTGACCCGTTGGCATCGGGAAAGGATGGTCTCCAGCAACCGGCTCGGCTCGGTGGTCAGGAGAATCAGCACGGAACCGGCCGGCGGCTCCTCGAGGGTTTTAAGAAAGATATTGGCCGCCGACGTGTTCATGCGATCAGCCCCGGCAAAGATCACCATCTTATGAAACCCCTGCATGGGTTTGAGAGTGATCATGCGGACGATCTCGCGCGTCTGGTCAGCACTGATTTGGCGAGACTTGTTCTCCGGACGCACCCAGGTGACATCGGCATGATTGCGAGCGGCGATCCGACGGCAGTTGGGGCACTGGCCACAGGGAGCCATGGGGGTGCCGCCCGGGGATCGTTCCGGAGGCGCGGAGCAGTTCAACGTCTGAGCCAACGCCTCCGCCCCCACCTCGAGCGAATCCAGGTCATCGCCAGTAAAGAGATACCCATGGGCCAGGCGATCCCGCGACAGGCTTCGCCGCAGGAGTTCCCAAGCTTTGGACGAGGCAAGATCCGGATCCATGGATGCAGGCTACGGAGTGAACGCAGTGGCTACTTCTTGGCCATTTCCTTGGCCCAACTGTCTTTGAGTCCCAGGGTCCGGTTGAAGATCAGCGGCACCGAGGTCGGTGCGACGCCCGTCGGGGAATACGGCACATCGAGAGTAAAATATCCCACGCGCTCAAACTGAAAGCGATCGGTTTGGCGCGCTTCAGCCAGGGTCGGCTCCAGCAAAGCGGTGATGGTTTGAGAGCTCTCGGGGTTTAGGACCGACTTGAAATCCCTCCCGTCGGCCTCCGGCGCCTCTTCGGTGAACAACCGGTCGTACAGGCGCACCTCGGCCCGAATGGCATGGGCGGCACTGACCCAATGGATGGTCCCCTTGACCTTCTTGGCCGCGTTGGCTCCGCCGCTGCGGGTCTCGAGATCGGCGGTGCAGCGCAGTTCGACCACCGCACCGGCGGCATCTTTGACGACTTCGTCACAGCGGATGATGCAGGCGTACTTAAGGCGCACCTCACCGCCCGGACGCAGCCGGAAATACTTCGGCGGCGGCACTTCCATGAAGTCGTCGGAGTCGATCCACAGCTCGCGGGTAAAGGCGATCTTGCGTGTGCCCAACTCCGGATTGGAAGGGTTGTTCACCGCATCGAACCAGTGAGTTTCGCCCTCGGCGATGTTGGTCAACACCACCTTGATGGGCCGCAGTACGGCCAACCGTCGCAAGGCCACGAGGTTCAGGTCATCGCGGATACAGCTCTCGAACACCGACACCTCGGTGAGGCCGTTGTACTTGGTCACGCCGATGGCGGCGGCGAAGGCGCGCAACGCCTCGGGCCGAACGCCCCGACGACGCAGGCCACTCAAGGTCGGCATGCGCGGATCATCCCAACCGCTGACCAGGCCTTCTTCGACAAGCTGCAGCAACTTGCGCTTGCTCATCACCGTGTAGCCGAGACTCAGGCGGGCGAACTCAATTTGGCGGGGCAGCGTGCGCGGGAGGTCGAGCGACTGAAGCACCCAATCGTAGAACGGCCGATGGATCTCGAACTCGAGCGTGCAAATGGAATGGGTGATGCCCTCCAAATAATCGCTGATCGGATGGGCGTAATCGTACATCGGGTAGAGGCACCAACGGTCTCCAGTCCGGTGGTGCGTGGCATGGCGGATCCGGTACAGGGCCGGGTCCCGCAAATGAATATTCGGCGACGCCATGTCGATGCGCGACCGAAGGGTGCGGGTGCCGTCCGGGAACTCGCCCTTCCGCATGCGCTCGAACAAATCGAGGTTCTCCTCCACGGAGCGTTCGCACCATGGGCTAGGCTTGCCGGGCCGCTCGGGCACACCCCGGTACTCGGACATCTCTTCCGGGTTCAGGTCGCACACGTAGGCCTTGCCCCGGCGGATGAGTTCCACCGCGAAGGCGAGCATTTGCTCGAAATAATCGGAAGCAAAGAACGGCTCGAGCGGACGGCCCGAGGCCTCCGAGGGCAGCACCGCGGACCCGCTGACATCGCCGGGCACCTTGCGGCCCAGGCGGTCGTCGGCCCAACCGCCAATGAGCCAATCGACATCGGCCTGGATGGACTCGACGTACTCGACCTCTTCCTTGGTGGGATTGGTATCATCCATCCGCAGGTTGCAGCGTCCGTGCGTCTCCCGGGCGATGCCGAAGTTGAGGCAAATCGACTTCGCATGGCCGATGTGCA
>SYMJ01000124.1 GCA_005805505.1 Verrucomicrobiales bacterium
CCTACGGCTCACCTTCCTTCGCTCCACCACCCAGCGAGCCATTCCCACCCCATCCACCCCTCACCTCAAGTGAGGAATTTTAATTGTCGCCAAAGGGGAGGAATAATTGTCGTTGAACAGCTGGTCTTGCCCGTTCTATTCAAAGAGAGCCGAACGGCGGCCCGGAGGCCCCATAACCCGCAGAACCTCAGCCAATCGAGCCGACCCCGCCGACCCCGCCGTGTGTGCTGATCCTACAGTCTGCGCCGGCCATGCCGATCGTGCCCGCAAGTGCCTCCGCCCGCAGACGCCGGATCTCCGAGAAAAACACCGCACCCATCGAACTGCGCACGGAACGCCGCAGGTAGGTGCGCACGGAACGCCGCAGGTAGGGATGCACCGAGGGGGGGCGTGGATCAACTCGGGAGCTTCCCCATCCGGCAAACCCCTGCGCGTGACCATGGGTTCAAGACTCCCAGACTCCGGGCCACCGCACCCGGCTCAGTGCCGGAAATGACGGGTTCCGGTGAAGACCATGGCCATGCCCCGCTCGTTGGCCGCGCGGATGACCTCCTCATCGCGCACTGAACCGCCCGGCTGGATGGCAGCCGTGGCGCCGGCCTGGGCCGCAGCGATCAATCCGTCTGCGAACGGGAAAAACGCATCCGAGCACACCACACTGCCCTTCAAGTCGAGCCCGGCTTCACCGGCCTTCCAGACAGCGATGCGACTGGAATCCACCCGGCTCATCTGACCCGCACCCACACCCAGCGTGGCCTGGGCACCGCAATACAGAATGGCGTTCGACTTGAGGTGCTTCACCACGCGCCACCCGAAGAGCATCGCCTCGAGTTCCGCCTGCGACGGCGCCCGCTGCGTGACCACCTTGAGGTCGGCCTCGGTGGTGATCTTCAAATCGCGCTGCTGCCACAAGTACGACTCGGCTCCCACGCTGCGCAGGTCATGCGATCCAGCCGCGACCGGCGAGCGCCGCATCCGCAACAGGCGCAAGTTCTTCTTCTGACGCAAGAGTTCCAGAGCATCGGCTTCGAACTCCGGAGCGATGATCACCTCGCTAAAGATCTCAGCGATGGCCTTGGCGCAGGCGAGATCCAGCGGACGGTTCACCGCGATGATCCCGCCGAAGGGCGCCTGTCGGTCCGTGGCAAAAGCCCGCTGCCAAGCCTCGTGCAAATCAGCCCCGCGACCCACGCCGCAGGGATTGGTGTGCTTGAGGATGGCCAGCGTCGGCAACTGACCTTCGAACTCCGTGATCAAGGCCGCGGCGGCCGTCAGGTCGAGGATGTTGTTGTACGACAGCTCCTTGCCATGCAGTTGCTGGAAGTACTCCTGAAACTTGCCGTACAAGGCCGCTTTCTGATGCGGGTTCTCCCCGTAGCGGAGCGGTTGGGCCAGCGGCGCACTCACCGCCAAATTCGGCAACACCGCGTCCGGGCCAGAAAACTCCCGAGTCAGGTGGGCGGCGATGGCTGCATCGTAGGCCGCCGTGCGAGCGAACACCTTGGCTGCCAACGTGCGCCGCAGCTCCAGTGTGGTCTCGCCGGCGGCGGCCACTTGTTCAGAGACGATTCCGTAGTCGGCCGGATCCACCACCACCGTGACGCTGTCGTGGTTCTTGGCCGCACTCCGCAGCATGGACGGACCACCAATGTCGATGTTCTCGATGGCGTCATGCAAGTGAACCCCGGGCTTGGCCACCGTCGCCTCGAAGGGGTCGAGGTTCACCACCACCAAATCGATGGGCAGGATGCCGTGCTCGCGCACCGTGGCCTCGTGGACCGGATTGCCGCGCAGGTACAGCAGCCCGCCGTGAACCCTGGGGTGCAACGTCTTCACTCGACCGTCGAGCATCTCCGGGAAACCGGTGTGCTCGGAGATGTCGCGCACCGGCAAGCCGGCCTCACGAATCGCCTGGGCGGTTCCACCGGTGGAAAGCAGTTCTACGCCGGCCGCCACGAGGGTGCGGGCGAAGGGAACGAGTCCGGATTTATCGGAGACGGAGAGCAGGGCACGCTGAAGACGAGGCATACGAGAGTCGCGAAGGGTGGCGGACAGAAAAAAAGCGTCAACGCTGCAACCGCCCAAGAAGCACGCTGGCTGCGAAACCCATCACCGGGCCGGCACGCCTCAGCGGAGGATCTCAAGGGCCAGCTGAAAAATTCTCTCCCGATTCTTGCTGACCACGACGCTAAATCCCTGGATCTGGGTCGACTCGTAGGCCGCAGCCAACGGCAGCGAATTCTTGAGAACCGGCAAGCCGAGATCGCGCCCCATCTCTTCCTCATTCTGGCCACCCACCAGGGTGCGGCGACGCACCTTGTTGAACAAAATCATGGCCCGGGCAGCTGGAGACATGAACTGCTTCACCGACTCGACCATCGGAATCGAGGCCTGGGTGCTGAAGAGAGACTTCTCAGCAACAATGACCAATCGATCGCTACGGGAAATGAGATCGCGAAAAAATGGATCTGGGCTGCTCGCCGAAACATCAATCCGACCGGGGGTGTCACAAATAATGACATCCGGAGCCACGCCTTCGGGCAACGGAGCCAACTTGCCCACGTGCGAGACCCACATCGCCAAGGACCCCTGAGGATCCATGTCTTCGAACTGAACCTGATAGCCCGCTGACTGTAAGGCTGCTCCCACGAGGATGGAGCAAGTGGATTTACCCACGCCGCCTTTTTGGTTGAGGAAACTGATTCGAACGGCCATCGGAGTAAATGAAATGAAGGCCAACTACGAAGTCCTCCGCCCCGGCAGAGGTTCGCCAGACCGACTGCTCAGATGTAGTCGAGGAGGCTGATCCGGAGGATCTTGCCCGCAGACTGCAGGGCCGCAGAATAGGCTGCCTGCAACTGGTTCAATTCCACCAGCGTCTGAGCCAGATCCGCATCGCTCTCCTGCGAGATCAATTGATTGGTCGAAATAGACTCCGAGGAATTCTGTTTGGCAGCCACTTCCAACCTCGACTGAGCCGCACCCAAAGTGGCAAAACTTTCGATGAAACCGCTCTCATCCTTCATCAGTGACGTACTGATGTCGGGGAAAGCGGACTTATCGCCCGTTTTCATGGCATCGCGCAAAGCGATCAGGTGACCAAAGACATCGACCCCGGCACGATCATCCTTGAGAAGCCCCCGAGGACCACTGGTGGATTCATTGGCACCCGGAACATCGAGTGCAAAGGAAATCCCAGCAGAAATGTCCACCTGCCGCACCTTCGAGTTCCCTTTGTAGGCCACCGAAGTGATATTTCCATCCGCATCCCGAACAGCCTCAAACGCTGTCGCAGCGCCGGAAGTCCCACCAAACAGGGCCTCGTTGGAGTCTTTGCCGTTAGCCAAGGCCAATGCGTTCTCCAGCAATTGATTAACTTCGGAAGCGTAGGCCCCGTAGTCATCCTTGGTCCGGATGCTGTTGGCCATGGTCGCCAACTCGGACGCACGGTCCGTCATCTTCTTGAGCTGAGAACTGGCCGAGTAAATCGCTTGAGAACGGACTTGAAGCTTGGCGACATTGTCGGAGTACTGACCCAGACGCTGAAAATCACCCTGAAGTTCGAGGACGTTGAGAAACGCACTCGGATCGTCCTCAGCGTTCCGAATTCGCTGACCGGTCGCCGCCTGCGTCTGCAGTCGTGCCTGACGCACCGTCAACTCATTGACGGTCCGCCCCAACTCATCGGGGAAGGTGGACTGGGCTACACGCACAACATCGAAATACTTACAGTTACAAACCACCGCAACTAAAAATTTTACTTTAAATGAAACACTTCTAAACACCGTCGCCAGAAACCTGGAAATACTGGGGAATTTACCGCAAAACACGCAGTTTCGACCCCATCCAAAACTGTTCCTAGTCTGCCGTCCTCGATGGGTAACCGTGATCTCTTCGAGGCCCAATAGTAACCGAAGCTTGAGATCGAAGGCTCCTTTCGCCTTGATCTGACGCATGCAGAATGGAAAGAAACTGAGACTAGGTGTGCTGGGGTCGGGCAAGGGATCCAATTTTGTGGCCATCGCCCAGGCCATTCAATGTGGCTCCCTGCCAGCGGAGGTGGCTGTGGTTCTCAGCGACATGCCAGAGGCCGGAATTCTGCAGCAGGCCCGGGATCGAGGAATCTCGGCTCAATTTATTCCTCCGGGCGCCTTCCGCACCAAATTGGATCCCACGGCCGAATCCGCCTTTATTCAAGCTCTCCAAGACGCCCAAGTCGACCTGGTGGTCTTGGCCGGATTCATGCGCATTCTCAAAGGGGACTTTCTTAGGGCCTTCGAGGGCCGCGTAATGAACATCCACCCGTCGTTGCTCCCCTCCTTCCCGGGCCTTGAGGCTTGGAAACAGGCGTTGAGCTATGGAGTTAAGGTCACGGGTTGCACAGTGCACTGGGTGGACCAAGGTGTGGATACCGGCCCAATCCTAGCCCAGCAAGCTGTACCGGTGCTCGAAGGGGACACTGTCTCCTCACTGCACCAGCGCATTCAGGAGGCTGAACGAAGCCTCTACCCTGAGACCCTCGCCCGATTGGCCCAAGGACCGTGGACGACCAAGGTCCGACCGACCTCCATTGCCTAGACATCACTCCACAGGCTTTTCCTCCGAAGATAACCGCTGATCTCCCAGTCTGATCGTACTCCCACCATGGCACTGCGTCGCATTCTCCTCCGGGCCGCCTCCATTTTGGCCGGCCTCATCCTGGCGTTGATGGCATTGGCCGCCGGAGTGTGGCTCTACTACCATCCGTCGCTCGCCTCGGTTCAGCGGGTGACCTACGGGCAACGCCACGGCCATGAACTCTCTTACGACGTGGTCCGACCCGAGAATCCCAACGGGCTCGGAGTAGCCCTGATGGTCAGCGGGAGTTGGAAATCCGGTACTAATAGCTTCCGCCCCTGGATGACCGCCCCCCTACTGCGCCGAGGGTACACCATTCTGGCGGTCTACCATGTGTCCCAACCGGAGGCGACGGTGGCGGAGATCTTCGAAGACGTGAGTCGAGCGATCCGGCACATCCGACATCATGCTCAAGAGCATGGCATCGACCCGAAGCGATTGGGTGTCACAGGCGGCAGTGCCGGTGGTCATCTGAGCCTGCTCTTGGCCACCCGAGGAGGCCCGGGGCCCACCCAGACGTCGGACCCCATCGATCGGGAGAGCTGCGCCGTTCAGGCCGTGGCCATCTTCTATCCCGTGACTGATTTGTTGAACCTAGGGAATTCGACCGAGAATCTCCACGACGGCGGGCCGCCAAAGAGCTTCGTGAAGGCCTTTCGTCCCCAACCCAACGGGCTAACCAACTGGGTGGATATCGGCAAGCCTCTCTCGCCGCTCTTCCATCTGCACCCCGGGGTTGCGCCCACCCTGATTTACCACGGGGATGCCGATACCCTCGTGCCGCTCGACCAATCCCAACGGTACCAAGCCCGCGCCCGGGAGATCGGCTCGACCGTTGAACTCGTCGTGCACCCAGGCGGAAAGCACGGATGGCTCACCATGCTCTGGGACATCCACCACTTTGCCGGCTGGTTCGACCAGCACCTCGGGCCAAACACGGCCTCCGGAACCACGGCCCGCTAGAAAATCCGTTCTTGGCACCCCTGTCCGAGCTGGGCTTGATGGTTCATCAGTATGGCGAACTCCCCGAATCCCGCCGTCCACGGCACTTCATCCCGACTGGCCAGCCTCGATGCACTGCGCGGCTTCGACCTGTTCTGGATTTGCGGCGCGGACGCCTTCGGCCACGCCTTCCTCACTGCGGCCAACGGTCCAGTGAGTCATGCCATCGCCGATCAATTGGAGCACGTGGCCTGGCAAGGCTTCCGCTTCTACGACCTAATCTTCCCGCTCTTCGTCTTCATCAGCGGCATTTCAATCGTCCTTTCACGCGGCGCGAAACCGGAGGCGGGCGACCGGTCCAGGGCGTTCCTGGCAATTCTCAAGCGCGCGCTCCTGCTCTACCTGCTCGGAGTGTTCTTCTATCGCGGCTATACGGGCTGGGAAAACGACATCCGCTACCTCGGCGTCTTGCAGCGCATCGCCCTGTGCTATTTTTCGGCCGCCACCCTGCACTTGTTCCTGAGCCCCCGGGCGCTGCGAATGACCACCGTCGGGATCCTCTTAGGTTACTGGGGCCTCATGACCCTCGTGCCGGTGCCCGGAGTCGGTCCAGCCAATCTCCAACCGGACACCAATCTAGCCCATTGGGTGGATGCCCAGTTCCTCGGCGGCAAGAAGTGGAACGGCGCCCATGATCCGGAAGGTCTCCTGAGCACCTTGCCGGCCATCGCCTCCTGCCTCTTGGGCGTGCTCGCCGGACTGTTTCTCAAGGACCCCTCCCAGAATGCGGCTCAACGCCTAAAGACACTCACTCTGGCCGGCGTCGCCTTACTGGCCACGGGGCATTTGTGGGGATTGGCCTTTCCGATCATCAAGGGCTTGTGGACCTCGTCGTATGTCTGTGTCGCGGGCGGTTGGAGTTGCCTGCTGCTAGCGCTCTTCTACGGAATCATCGATGTGAAAGGCTGGTCCAGTTGGGCCAAGCCATTCACTTGGATTGGCATGAACTCCATCGCCGTCTACCTGGCCTCGAACCTGGCTGATTTCGGAAAACTGGCCAAACGACTGACCGGCGGCGAAGTCGCCCTCTTCTTGGACGGACTGCATCCAGGGACGACGGGCGTGGTCACCGCCTTCGTGTCCGTCGGGTTCTGCGTCTGGTTGGCTTGGCTCCTCCATGGCCGACGGATTTTTCTGCGGATCTGAACCCAACCTCGGAACGCATTGCCACCTGCATCCCCTTTTCCTGTCATGCCCCCCGCCCAGAACCCCTCATCGACAACGGCCACGCTGCCGTCCGAGCGCCTCATGTCCCTCGACGCCCTCCGGGGGTTCGACATGTTCTGGATCGTCGGCGGCGCAGGCATCTTGCGGGCGCTGGAGAAGTTCAGCGGTTCCCCAGTTCTGAGCGGCATCCGCCAGCAGCTCACTCATGTGGAATGGGCCGGCTTCCGATTCTATGACCTCATCTTCCCGCTCTTCGTCTTTATCGCGGGCGTGTCCTTGACCTTCTCCACCGGCAAGGCTGTGGAGCGGAGCGGCAAGGCTGGAGCGGTCCGACGCCTGCTGACCCGCGGGCTCCTCCTGTTCCTGGTGGGCGTATTCTACTCGGGTGGGCTCTCGCAGGGCTTGGATGGAGTCCGATGGCTGGGTGTGCTCAACCGCATCGCATTAGCCTCTACGGCTGCGGGCATCCTGCTGGTGTTCCTGCCGGTCCGGGCGCTCTTGGGAGTTTGTGCCGGACTTTTGCTCGGTTACTGGGCCCTCTTCGCCTGGGTGCCCATACGGGCCATCCAACTCATCCCGACCGCCGTGCAAGAAGGCATGGCCCGCACCGGAACCACCAATGCCCAACAACTGTACTGGAACACCACCCAGCGGGTAACGGGGCAATACGAGCCCGGCCTCAACGTGGTGAACCACTTCGACTTCGAGCACCTTCCCGGAAAGAAGTACGACACCTACTACGATCCCGAGGGCATCCTCAGCAACATTCCAGCCATAGCCACCTGCCTCCTTGGAGTGTTTGCCGGTTCCTTGCTCCGACTAGGATCACTCAAGCCCACTCAACGCACCCTTCGGCTCATCTTGGCGGGACTGGCTTGCCTCGCCGTTGGATGGGTTTGGAATGGATCCTTCCCCATCGTAAAGAAACTCTGGACCTCTTCCTTCGTCCTGTTCGCCGGTGGTTGGAGCTTCTTGCTCTTGGCCGGATTCTACCAGGTGGTAGACGGATGGGGCCAACAACGCTGGTGCCAGCCCTTCGTCTGGATCGGCACCAACCCCATCACCCTCTACCTGCTCTCCAGCTTCGTGGGCTATGGAGCTGTGGCCGGACGTTTCCTATCTCCAGAACTGCGGGCCCGACTCGGCACAACGGGAGAGGTGCTTCAGGCTGCTGGCGGGTTGCTCGTGCTCTTCCTCTTCGCCCGCGCTTTGCACCGCCGGAAACTCTTCCTCCGATTGTAGGATACAACCACCGACGACGGCTTGGGGCCGTGTCAGGGAGCGACCTGAAGTCGCTCTTCGACCGCGTCGCGCTTCATCAGCAAGCCTTGCTCCTTGTAAGCGCGGAGCACGAAGTGGGTCGCCGTCGAAAGAACACCCTGGATGGTGGACAGCTTCTCGGAGACGAACGCGGCCACGTCGCGCAAGTCGGTGCCCTCCACCTCGACGAGCAAATCATAGCCGCCGGACATCAGGTGACAGGACCGCACCTCTTCGTAGCGGGAAATCCGCTCGGCGAGCTTATCGAAACCACCACCGCGCTCCGGGGTGATCTTCACCTCAATCATCGCCCGGACTACGTCATGCCCGAGCTTCTCCTCGTTCACCACAGCCCGATAACCCAGCAAGATTCCCTCGGCTTCCAGGCGGGAGATCTCGGCCCGGATCTCTGATTCAGACCGGCACAGCATCGCCGCCAGCGTAGCGGGACTCAGGGTGGCATCCCGGCGAAGAACCTTGATCAGCGCGTCCATCCGCTCAGCAAAGCTCAGCCGTCCCGCGGATTGAAGGCATAAGTTAACCGATCGAAGGAACCCAGGGAGGACACTCGGGGTTTGACGGAGCGCCGCAGATCCGTCACGGCTTAACCCATGCAACGCCCCTTGGCACTGGCCGCCCTCATCGCCACCTCGCTCGTCTCCCACGGAGCGGACTGGACCGAGTACCGCGGACCCCACCACGATGGGGCCACCCCGGAGAAGATCGCCACGACCTGGCCCGCCAGTGGGCCCAAGGTGCTGTGGAAGGTTCCCAGCAGCGCCGGCTTCAGCTCGTTCGCCGTGGCTGGCGGCCGCTGCTTCACCCAAGAACTCCGGGATTCAGGGGGTGCCATGCTCGAGACCCTCGTTGCCCGCGATGCCAACACCGGCAAGGAGCTGTGGACCGCAGCCTTGGGATCGATGAAGACCGGCGACGGCGGCGACGACGGCACCAAAGAGAACCGAGGCGGTGACGGCCCGCGCTCAACGCCTGCCATTCAGGGCGGCCGGGTGTACACCTTCTCGGCCAAACTCGTGGTGCAAGCCTTCGACGCCAAGACCGGCCAGGAAGTGTGGAAGAGCGACCTCGCTAAGGACCACGCCGGCCGAAACATCTCCTGGCAGAACGCTCAATCACCGGTGATCGAAGACGGCCGAGTCTTCGTGGCTGGCGGCGGTGCCGGCGAGAGCCTGATGGCCCTGGACGTCAAGACCGGCGCTCCGATCTGGAAGACCGGCGACGAGAAAATCACTCATGCCTCCCCCGTTTTGGCCACGATTCATGGCGTGCGTCAGGTCGTCTGGTTCCTCCAATCGGGACTGGTCTCGGTGGATCCCAAGACCGGCACCGAGCTCTGGCGTCACAACTTCCCCTACAAGGTCTCCACGGCGGCCTCGCCGGTCATCTCCGGTGACTTGGTGTACTGCTCAGCCGGTTACGGCGTGGGTGCAGGGGCCGCCAAGGTGACCAAGAACGGATCTCAGTGGACCGCCACCGAGGCCTACCGTTTCGCCGGCAACAAGCCCCTGGCTAACCACTGGTCGACGCCCGTACTGAAAGACGGCCACCTCTTCGGCATGTTCCAGTTCAAAGAATACGGCAACGGCCCGGTGAAGTGCGTCGACATCGCCACGGGAACCGTAAAGTGGGAACAGCCCGGATTCGGACCCGGCCACGTGATCCTGACCGGCAGCGGCATCTTAGCTCTCTCGGATGACGGACACCTCGTGCTCATCGACACCAACGCCGCAGCCTACAAGGAACTGGCCCGCGCCGACGTGCTCGACGGCAAGTGCTGGACCACGCCGGTGCTAGCCAACGGCAAGATCTTTGCCCGCTCCACCAAGGAGGCTGTCTGTCTCGACCTCGGCCGCTAAAGTCGATTGTCCTGCAGAGCAATCCCTCTCCAACAGGCTCTTGAGCTCAATCGACGAACACGAATTCGTTGAGATTGAGCAGCAAACGGCAGGTGCTGGCCAAGCCATGGCGTTCGGTATGGCTGACCAGCGCCTGGGACTCTTCGGCGGTCGGTCTGCGGCCAAGGGCTAAGCGCATTCCCAGCGAGACCCGTTCCGGGATCGTTGGGGCTTCGTTCTCCAAGCGGACGGCCCAATGACGGGACATCGAAACAGCCAGCTTGTGGTTCATCAGAGCCAAAGCCTGCAAGGCATTGAGAGTCTCATTACGACGGTCCACCGAAATCGACGGATCGGCGCAGTCCAGGGCCGCCATCATTGGCTGAGGCTGAGAACGCACGAGGAAGCGGTACACCGAGCGCCGGTGCGACTCGGGATCTTCCGGGTTGTGCAGCGCGTACTCGTAGTGCGGCGAATGCTCCGGCCGCTCCACCACGAAATCCTTGAAACTCGGCCCACCGCGGCGTTCATCCAGGCACCCCGCCACCCAGAGCATGGAATCACGGATCGCCTCAGCCTCCAGCTTCCGACGGTTCATGCGCCAGAGCAGTCGATTGTCGGAGTCGCGCGCCACGCCCGGGTGAGCCTCTGGATTTGGAACCACAGAACTCTGCCGGTAAGTACGGCTCGTCACGATCAGCCGGTGCAGCGACTTGAGGGATTGACCGTTATCGCGGAACCACACGGCCAGCCAGTCTAACAACTCCGGGTGGCTGGGCGCCGTGCCCATGCGACCGAAATCATTGGCTGTCTCAACCAAACCGCGGCCGAAATGGTGCTGCCAGACCCGGTTCACGATGGATCGCCAGGTAAGCACATTCTCTGGATCGGCAATCCACTCGGCCAAGGCCACCCGGCGCTGACCTTCCGGCATGGCGGGATCCACCTGAAGTCCGCGGCTCAAGCCCAAAGACCGAGGCACGCCCGGCGTCACCTCATTGCCGGGTTTGCGCACATCCCCACGCGCCAGCAAGTAGACAGGCCGAGGCTTCCCTCCATTGGAGCCGGTGCCCCGGAACGCGCCTCCCCCTTGGTGCACCGTGCCCGCGTACACCATCCGTTGGGGCGGAAGGGTTGAGATTTCTCGAGTCACCTGGTCCAGTTCGGTGCGGATTGGAGTCAGGCGAGCCAGGCTCGCACTCAAAGCCGGCAATCCCTCCAGAGCCTTGCGATCCTTCCGCAACCGATCCAAAGCCTCTCCCGTCGCAGACTGAGTCCGCCCCGGAAACCACCCATCGGTGAGGTTGTCCCGCCCCCAACGCGGAGCCGCTTCGATGCTGTCACTCGAGCTCACCGGCGCGCCGAGCGCCCAATTGCTGCCCTCAGCATCCAAGACCTCCAACTCCGAGAGAGCGAAGATAAAGTCGTTCATGCGGGCCGCGAGACGAGTGGCCGTGACTCGCACGTAGCGCCCCCGCAAGCCCGGCACCTTCACCTCTCGCGGGGTCACCCCGGGATTGGGCAAATCGCCTCCGGTCTGATCCTCTAGTTGCTGGACGCCCGCCTTGAATTCGGGATCGTCCGACAACTCCATCCGGTACCGGACCGGAAATCCGAACCCCTTGCCGATGCCGTTGAAGTCATCGTGGCAACCGGCGTAGAGGAGCTGGTGAATCTCAACTGGCCGCCCCAGATCCACCTGCACCCACTGAACAACATCGGCCTTCGATTGGATGGCCGAGTGCCAGCCCATTTCCGGCCGCGCAGGTTCCTTGCTCCCGGCCTCCGCAGCGGCAACGCGGCGTTCCAGCAAAGCGAACCGCCGCCCACCCTGACGAACCATCGCTTCATCCAGAGGCTTCTTTTCCTGCTGCAACGCAGCCCTACGTCCCTCCAGAGATCGCCGACGCTCAGCCACAGTGGGATCGGCATCGAACTTCCGGTCGGCCCGATCGAGCGCGGCGAACACCGCCGTCAATTGGTAATACTCTTCCGATCGAACCGGATCGAACTTGTGATCGTGACAGCGTGCACACTGGACCGTAGCGCTGTTGAAGGTGTTCATCACCGTCGCCACCATATCATCTCGATCGAGCAGGCGAGCGATCTTGCCATCCGTCTTCGACTCCGGGACCTCGGCATGGCCGATCAAGTCCCACGGCCCAGCCGAGATGAATCCGGTGGCCGTAACACCATCTTCAGTGTCCGGCCAGAGCACATCGCCCGCGATTTGTTCCCGAACGAAGCGCGAGTAGGGCTTGTCCGCATTCAGAGCCCGGATCACGTAATCTCGATACGGCCACGCGTTCGGACGAGGCTGATCCTTGTCATAGCCATGGGTCTCACCGTAGTGGACCACATCCAACCAATGGCGCGCCCAACGCTCACCGTGACGAGGCGACGCCAGCAACCGGTCCACACACTGCTCATACGCATCCGTCGAAGGATCATTCAGGAAGGCATCCATCTCGACCGGCGTCGGCGGCAACCCTGTTAAATCGAGACTCACCCGACGCAGCAGCGTGCGCCGATCGGCCTCCGGCGTCGGTGAAATCCCCTCCCGATGCAGCCGATCCAGAATAAACCCATCAATCGGATGTGTTACGGGACCCGACGGGCTTGAAACAACCGGAACCTCAGGCAACTGCAACGGCCGGTAAGACCAATGAACTCCATTGGTCGCCACGGCCCCTGAAGCACCGCTCGACAGGCTCATCCCCAACACCACGACCCATACCCGGACCGAGCGGGGAACACATCGGGGAATCCTCATGATCAGACACCTTATTTCTCCATCCCGCCCCCACAAGCCCAAACACCCTATGCGGAAGACGAAGCCTCATCCCCGAGCTGCCGCTCCAACTCCTGCACACGGCGCAGCAACTCCGGCAGACGCTCCATCGCCAAGTACTGACGCTTCATTACACGATCCGGGCCGGCTGGAGAACCCAGCCATTTCTGTCCCTCCGGAATGTGGTGCATCACCCCGGACTGCGCCGCGATCGTCACCTTGTCCGCGATCCGCAAGTGACCCGCCACCCCCACCTGACCCGCGATCGTCACGTAATTACCGATCTTGGTGCTGCCCGCGATCCCCACCTGCGCCACCAGAATGCAGTGCTCACCGATGGTCACATTGTGGGCGATCTGAACCAGGTTATCGATCTTGGTACCACGGCCGATCACCGTGGCCCCGAGAGCCGCCCGATCGATCGTCACATTGGCACCGATTTCAACGTCATCATGGATGATCACCTGCCCCACCTGCGGCACCTTGCGGTGCTCACCCTTGTCGAACACATAACCAAAGCCATCCGAACCAATCACCGAGCCCGCATGAATGCGCACACGCCGCCCCAGCGCACTGCGGGGGTAGAGCGTAACATTCGGATAAAGCCGGCACCCGTCACCCACGACACAGTCCTCCGAGATGAAATTGCGACCAACGAGGACCACATCAGCCCCGATCCGGACCCGTTCACCGATGACGCACTGAGGTCCCACCTGCGCCGAAGGATCCACCTGTGCCGAGGCCGCCACCACCGCCGACGGATGGATCCCTGCCAGCAAAACCGGCTCAGGGAAAAACAGCGGCAACACCTGTGCAAAAGCCACCCGTGCATTCTCGACCTGCAGAATAGTTTTGCCGGTAGACGACCGAAAATCACCGGCCACCAGAATGGCTGAAGCAGCGCTTTGATCAGCCCGCAGAAAGTACGCTTCGTTTTCAGCAAAGGTGAGATCACCAGACTTGGCTCCATCCGCCGGAGCAAAACCGGTTAATTCTAGAGAAGGGTCACCCACAACGCGGCCGCCGACACGCTCGGCGACCAAGCTGGCAATCAAGGTTGGCATAAAAAAACAGTTTCCCACGGAACACCTCCGTGCACCGGCAAAAACCGGCCCCGCAGCATCACCGTCCCTGCATCCAACGCACAACATTTCGTTTCCTCCTCCACCCGCATCGACCCATACCGAAGCAGCAGCGGGACCGGACCGGAGCGTGCATTGGAGGCGATCACCCAAACCCCTCGCGTACAGCGCGAAAACTCCTCCTCCCCCTCGAGTCTCCTCAGCACGCGCAGGACCGATCCCGCGAAGCCCCACCCACGCCAGAAACCACCATCCCTGCCGCCAGCGCAGCCAGAATTGCCCGAAACATCATCGACCCAATGAACCGCAGCTTCAGATCTGAAGCAAATCGAGGTCTTTGAGCCTCCTTACACACGACTGGCACCCCCGTCTTTCGCCATCCCCCCACAGACAGCCCTTGTCCCGGGGGGCGGTGAATTCTAGTCACCCCCGAAGGATTTGGGTTTTACCGGCTGAGGGGATACCTAGACTGATCCCCCGACCCGACTCCGGTCACCGCCATGCCCGCCGACACTAAGATTATCGAACTACGGCAATTCCTCGCCGAACGCCTGCCACGGGCTCGGCTCGGGGTGGCACCGGAGCGAATAGTTCCCGCGACCCTGCCCACCGGCATTGAATCCATTGATCAGGGCCTGGGAGGCGGGTTACCCCAAGGTGCCTTCACCGAACTGGTGGCCCCCGGAGAAGGCTCCGGCAGCGCCCAGTTCATCCATGCATTGCTGCGACACACGGCCTCGGGCGGACGCTTCCTGACTTTGGTCGACGGAGCCGACAGCCTGGACATCGACGCCCTCGAACCGGAAGCCCTGGCCCACCTGCTCTGGGTCCGATGTCGAAATACTGCGGAGGCCCTGCAAACCACGGACCTCCTTCTGCGCGACCGAAACATCGCCCTGGTGGTCCTAGACCTGAAACTGAACGCCGCCCACGAACTGCGCCGCATCCCGGGCACCCTCTGGTACCGCTTGAGCCGACTCATGGAACAGCACGGCGGAACCGTGCTGGTCATCACGCCCCAACCATTGGTGGCCGGAGCCGCCGCCCGCATCGTTTCCCAAACCCGACTCGACCATCGGGATCTCGAGCGAAGCCCCGACACCCTGAATCTCCGCTTCGAGACCGAGCAACGTCGAGTGCGGGAGGCCGGTGCGCGGCAAACCGCCTGAAGGCCCGTTTCTCGAAACTTGCTCTCACGCCATGTACGCCGTCATTCACCTCCCCCAATTCGCACTCCAAGCCGCGCTGCGATTATCACCCGAACTCTGGGGACAACCCGTCGCCCTGGTAGACCCAGCGCGCACCACCCCGGTCGTCCTGGAAACAACCCCGCCCGCCCGGGACGCGGGCGTGGAACGGGGACAGACCGCCACCCAGGCGCTGGCGCGATGCACCGGCATCCTCATCCGCCACCGCGTCCCCGCACGGGAGTCAGCCACCACCGACGTCCTCCTCCAATGCGCCTACGGATTTTCTCCGCACCTAGAATCCACCGCCCCGGGCTTGTGCACCTTAGACTTACGGGGATTGAGCCGATTACAGCCCCCTGAACCCGACGCATTGCAAGCCTGGGCCCAGGAGTTGCAATCCAGCCTGACAGCACAAGGACTCCGCTCCCACATCGGCTTCGCCACGACTCCCAATCTGGCACGGCATGCCGCACAGTCTGGAGTGGCAGTCCACGTAGTCACCGACGCTGCCCGTTTCGTCGCCTCGCTCCCACTGGCTGCACTAGAACCGTCCAGCGACACCACGCGAATTCTCACAGGCTGGGGCTTGCGCACCGTGGGAGAATTGCTGGCCCTCGATCCGGCCGAGTTGACCGACCGCCTGGGGCTCGAAGCCCTGGGCCTACTGGCTGCGGCCTCCACACGAAACACACGCCCCCTGAAAACCATCCGCCCGCCGGAAGTGTGGACGGAATCCTGGGATTTCGAGGACCCCGTGGAAACGCTCGAGCCCCTACTGTTTCTGCTACGCCGCTTCACCGACACCCTGTGCGCGCGGCTCGCACTGGCAGGTCGTGCGGCCGAACGCGTCGACCTGTCATTGCGACTCGAATCCGGGAACCGACTTGAACGCCAGCTCAACGTCCCGGAACCCACCCGCGACGCAGCCGTGCTTCAACGTTTACTAGCAACCCACCTCGACACCGTCCGCAGCGAAAGTGCGGTCGTGGGGTTGCAACTCACGCTGGAGACCACCGTACCGGTCCAGCGGCAGTTCGGCCTGTTCGAAACAACCCTCAAAGACCCTCGCCAGTTCCAGGAAACCCTCGGACGCATC
Organism: Verrucomicrobiales bacterium; assembly: GCA_005805505.1. Lineage (GTDB taxonomy): Bacteria > Verrucomicrobiota > Verrucomicrobiia > Limisphaerales > UBA9464 > SXXZ01. The sequence goes on from SYMJ01000124.1 coordinate 16,062, forward strand.
GCCGCCATTCTCGGTTCGGATCGTGTGGGCACGCCGGTGAAACTCCATCAGCACGGAATCGACGCCTTCCGATTGGTTCCTCCCGAATTCGAAGGAGTCGCTGCCCTATCCCAACCGCGCCCGGCCCTGCAAGCTCCCGGCCTGCGCCGGCTGCGACCTGCGCCTGTGGCCACCATCGAATCGGTCGATGGACGCCCCTCATCGATCCGCTGTTCTATCGCCCACGGCCGCCTAGTGGTAACCTTGGGCCCTTGGCGCGCCTCTGGACGCTGGTGGGAGAATGGTGCCTGGCAGCGCGAGGAATGGGATGCCACCACCCTGCGCGGACAAGTCTTGCGTCTGGTTCATCAGCCCGATGGATGGACGGTCGACGCCCTGCTCGACTGAACCCATCGATCCAGTGGCTGCCACCGCCTCCAGTCCCGCCTACATCGAACTGCACGCCCGCAGCGCCTTTAGCTTCCTGCGTGGGGCCTCGCTGCCGGAAGAACTGGCCCGCACTGCCGCCAGCCTCGGACTCCCTGCGCTGGCGGTGTGCGATCGCATGGGGCTCTACGGCGCACCTCGGGTCTTCGACACCGCCCGCGAACAAGGCATCCGCCCCATCATCGGCGCTGAATTAGCCATGGACGACGGATCGGTCTTCCCGGTGCTGGTACGCTCGCGCGAAGGCTACCGCAACCTGTGTCGACTACTTTCCCAGGCACATCTCCGGGCCGCCAAGAACGAAGCCACCCTCCGTTGGGAAGAACTCCCTGAATTCGCCGTGGGCCTCGTCGCACTCAGCGGCGATCGGGAGGGGCCAGCCCTACGAGCCATCCGCGCTGGCCGAGATGCCGATGCGGCCCTGCGCCGACTCCTCCAAGCCTTTGGTGAAGGACACGTCTACGTGGAGATCCAGCGACAACGCCTCCGTGGCGAAACCCGCTGGAATCAGGCCCTTCAAGATTTGGCCGCCGCGCACCGAATACCACTACTGGCTACGGGAGGGGTCAGCCAGGCCACCCCCGAGGGCCGGGAAGTGCTCGATGTCTTCGCCTGCCTCCGTCACCACACGCACCTCGACGCCGCGGGCACTCACCTGAGCATCAACGACGAGGCACACCTCAAGCCCGCCGCCGCCATGGCTCGGCTCTTCAGCGACCTCCCGAAGGCAGTGACCGAGACCGTGCGACTGGCCGAACGGCTGGAGTTCACCCTAGAAGACCTGGGCTACGAGTTCCCTCGCTACCCAGTGGGCCCCGGCGAAACCATGGAAGGGGTGCTGCGCGAGTGGACCTTCCGCGGCGCACGAGTCCGCTACGGCGGCGAGATCCCAGAAAAGGTGCGCCGGTTGCTAGAGAAGGAACTATCCCTCATCGGACGCCTCGGGTTCTCCGGATACTTCCTCATCGTCGCCGACATCGTCCGCTTCTGCCGCGACGAGGGAATCCTGGCGCAAGGACGCGGCAGTGCCGCCAACAGCGCCGTCTGCTTCTGCCTAGGGATCACCGCTGTCGATCCGCTCAAGTTCAACGTGCTCTTCGAGCGCTTCCTGTCGGAAAGCCGCAAGGGTTGGCCCGACATCGACATTGATCTCCCGAGCGGTGAACGCCGCGAACGAGTCATCCAAGAAGTCTACCGACGCTACGGCCGTCACAGCGCCGCCATGACAGGCACGGTCATCACCTACCGCGGCCGCAGCGCCGCCCGCGAGATCGGCAAGGCTCTCAATTTGCCGGCCGATGTGCTGGACCGATTTTCGAGCCTGCAAGCCGGTGGTGATTTCCCGCACACCCTCGAACTCGAGGAGCAAATGCGCCAAGCAGGCCTGCCCGCCGAGCACCCTAGGGCCACCGCCTTCGCCCGACTTTGCCGCCGCATGCGCCGCCTGCCGCGCCACTTGGGTCAGCACTCCGGCGGCATGATTCTGTGCCAAGGCGAACTCACCGGAATCGTTCCGCTCGAGAACGCCTCCATGGCCAGCCGCGTGGTAGCTCAGTGGGACAAAGACGACTGCGAGGGACTGGGCATCATCAAGGTCGATCTCCTGGGCTTGGGCATGATGGCCGTGCTGCAAGACACCATCACCTTGACCACCCAGCGCGGACGCCCAGTAGATCTGTCGCAGCTTCCCAAAGACGACCCCGACACCTACGCGCTCATGCAGCGGGCCGACACCATTGGTGTCTTCCAAATTGAGAGCCGTGCCCAGATGGCCACGCTGCCGCGCATGAAGCCCGCCTGCTTCTACGACCTGGTGATCGAGGTGGCCATCATCCGGCCCGGCCCCATTCAAGGCGACCTGGCCCATCCCTACCTTCGCCGCCGCAACGGACTCGAGTCGGTGACCTACCTCGACCCCCGGCTCGAACCCATCCTCCAGCGCACCTTGGGCGTGCCGCTCTTTCAGGAGCAAATGCTGGAGATCGCCATGGTCATGGCCGACTTCAGCGGTGACGAAGCCGAGAACTTGCGCAAGGCCCTGAGCTTCCACCGTTCCGACGAGAAGATGGCTCTAGCGACAGTCAAGTTGCGCGAGTCTATGGCCCGCAAGGGCGTTGCCCCAAACGTCATCGACTCCATCGCCAAGACCGTGGGCTCCTTTGCCCTTTACGGATTCCCCGAATCGCACGCCATCAGCTTCGCGCTGCTGGCCTACGCCAGCGCCTATCTGAAGGTGCACCGGGCTCCGGAATTCTTTGCTGCACTGCTCAACAACCAGCCGATGGGTTTTTACGCACCGGCCACGGTGGTGCAGGACGCAAAAAAACATGGCATCGCCGTGCGCCCGGTTTGCGCCGCACGCTCCGACTGGGAGACCCGCGTGGAATCCGACGGGTCCCTGCGCCTAGGGTTGCAACTCGTGCAAGGGTTGCCCCTGGCCCAGGCGACGAACCTGCTGAACGAACGCACACGCAAGCCCTTCGCCTCGCTGAACGATTTGAAGGCGCGGACCACACTGGGTCCGGAGGCGCTGCGCGCCCTGGCTTCCATTGGCGCACTCAATGCCTGGGCCACCGACCGTCGCTCGGCCCTGTGGCAGGCGGAACGCCCGCTGCGCCTAGAAGATTTGGGCGGAGGGTTCCCTGACGGTGACGCCGTGGACCCCCTCGAAGGCTCGGCCTCCCCGCTGAAACCCATGTCGCCCGAGGAGCGATTGGTCGCCGACTACGCCACACTCCGGCTTACCACAGGCCCCCATCCAATGGCCTTGCGCCGAGGCACTTTGAAGGATGTTTGGCAAAGCGCCCAACTCCAGGAAGCTCCGGATGGCGCCCGCATCCGGGTGGCCGGGCAGGTGATTTGCCGTCAACGCCCCGGCACCGCCAAGGGCGTATGTTTCCTGAGCCTGGAAGACGAAACCGGCATCACCAACGCCATCGTCTCGCCCGAACTCTTCGAAACCGAGCGACTCCGAATTAGCACCGAACCCTTCCTACTGGTCGAGGGCATCGTGCAACGCCGGCACGGCACGATCCATGTGCGCGCCCTACATCTCGAACGACTCCCCGATCACCACCTCCAGACGTCTGCCTCACACGATTTTGCCTGAGCCAGAATGATTCAAACGAATGGTTCCAGCTAAGAACCTATCTGGAAAATCCTGCGGAACAGAAACACTCAGCGCGATCTCAACCGGAACAGTCGACCCGAGTTCGTCGCGCTGGTGGACCACTGAAAACGAACCCCGTCGTTCAACGGGGTTCCAACCACCCCACGCCATTGCCGAGGCAAATCGAGTGTGGATTCCTGCAACTCCATCTCAGTAGCCAGTGACAACCAACTTAACACCCAGAGGTCATCCCCGAAGCCGGTGAGTTCCAGGCGCAGGGGAACCGCGGTCACCGAGACGGCGGCTCGGTTGTCCGTGACGTCCACATCCGGCGTGAGCGTGCTGGCCACCCACTCGAAGCGCGTGACGGCCTCCACCGGGATCCGGACGCGGATGAGCGCGGTCCACTCCGACTTAGCGGGCAAGGTGCCGATAATAAAACTCACTCCGGTGGCGCCTGTTTGAAAACTACCACCCTCTCCCAGCGTCGCCCCCAGAAACTCCGCCGGACTGGGCAACGTCAGACTCCCCGTGACATTGGTGGCCGGCAGCGGCCCCAAATTGCGGGCCTTGAGGTTCAAACGAAACTCCGACCCCACGACCACGGGTTCTGCCGAGGACGCCAGGGAGACATCGAAGTCGGCTGCGCTTCCCACAAGAAAATCCTGCGCCGAGACAGCCGCCCCGGCTGCCGTCTCCACGCTAATCCGACCGCTGACAGCGCCCACAGGAACCCGGGCCGTCAACCCATTGGTCGTCGCGCTGACCACCGAGGCCGCTACCCCGCTGAACCGCACGATTGCCGGCAAGCCTAGGTCCACACCGACGATACGCACTTCCGTACCCACCCCGCCCAAGGCCGGAGAAAACCCACTGATCACCGGAACCGGCCCTTGAACAGAAATCGGTCCGCCGGAGGCTTCACCCCCGGGCGTCACCACCCTGACCCATCCTGAAGAGGCACCTTCCGGCACCTGGGCCGTGATGCGGCGATTGTCCACGACCGTGAAGACTTTAGCCGCAAGCCGGTTGGTTCCAAAGAGAACGGCCGATGCTCCCAAGAGATTGGTCCCGCTCAGCGTCACGGTCTCTCCGACCTTCACGAGGTTCGGATTGACGGTGCTCAGTTGCGGAGACGCATGAAACAAGGTTAAGGATTCATCAGTCCCAGAACTTCCTGAAACCCTCACAAATCCGGTTCCCGCACCGAAGGGCACCTTGACCGTCACTTGCGTGGCCGTGACGGACACCGGCGTCGCCGGAGCTGCGCCGAAGAGCACCTGCGTCACCGCGGACAACCCGAAACCGCTGACAGTCACCAAAGTCCCCGCCGCACCGTTGGATGGCGAAAACCCGTTGATCCGGGGAGCGAGTACAAAATTGGACACCGTGATGAAACGCCCTCCCGGCGACTCCAAAGTCAACGGTGCGGCCGCCGGCGCTCCCGACGGGACGACCACCGTCATGAGCATGTTGGACACCACCGTAAGATTGGTGGTGACCACCCCACCAAAAGAAACCGAAGACACCGCGCGAAAGCTGCGACCGCTCAAGGTGAGTGTGTCCCCGACCCGAGCCCGAGACGTGAAGGCCGTGACCCAAGGCGCGAGGTAGAAGTAGCTACTGGTCATCGTCGCACCGGCATTGTTGGTCACGGTGATAGGGCCCGTCATGGCTCCGGGCGGCACCACCACCGAAACGGAACCTTCCGTCACGGTGTCCCAACCAGCCCGAATGCCATCAAAGAACACACCCAAGCGGTAGTTGGGATCCGTGGGATCCAGAAAGTTGGAACCAGTGAGCGCCACGGAGTCTCCAGGAACACCACGCACCTTGTCGGCATCGGTGAAGGCACCGTTGCGGGCGAACCGCTGCACCACCGGCGGCAACTGGAAATTCCAAGGTGTCTGAGTTTGACCAAACGCATTTTCAACAAAGATCGGCCCAATGGTCGCCCCTAGGGGGACCCGCACCGAAATCTGATTATATCCCAGTCCCAGAGATCGGATGGACTCCACGGTCGCCGGCGTAAAGTTGAAGGTGACCGCCGTCAGGGGAGGATTGAGGAAATTTAGCCCAGTGATAGTAATGAGCGCCCCAGACTGAGCACGGTTGGTGGAAACAGCCGTCAACTGTGGAGCCCCCTGCCCCAGCAGAACTAGGGCACCCCATCCGCACCAGGCCCAAAGGAGGGCCATCCAAGAACAGCATCGATTCATGACTGATGAGTGTGTCCGTCGTCTGTCGCAAAACCGATATCACCGACGACAACCACAATAACGGCGGGACCATCTTCACCGGCAGACGTCAAAATTCACACCCCGAATCCGGGACCATGGGCATAAAAATCCCACCTCTCTGATCCCTTGAATAAGGACCTATTAACTACGTCTCACCCCCACAACCGTGAATACTCAGACCTCTGACGGCAGCCTTCCTTGCGAAGGTATTACGTCCCGGCCGGCAAGACTTCTCCGTTGGTCTCCCAAGGGATTTCCCGTCATCGGGGTCCAGTCACGTTCCTAGATTATTCTCCAACCCCAAGAACGAACCTTCATCGAGAGGCTCGCGACCCTTGGATCGACTTTCCCCAAAAAATACCTGTCTCTAACCGCTCTGAACACAATGAATGCCTCGTTCATGCGTCCATCCCGCAACACCCTTGGGCTAATCTTGCTCTGTTTGGGAACTACCGTTGGATGCGACACCGGGTCAAAGACCGTAGTCCACACCGCACCTCCAGCGCCGACCGTGAGGACTGTGATCGTCCAAGCCCCCTCGGTTCCGGCTGCCTTGGGCAACCGATCGACCCCGGGAGTGGATCCGGTGATCTCATCGACCCCAACGCCACCGCCTCCGCAACCCACTCCTGCCCCGGCCGCCCAACCGCCAGCCCCGATAGACCCCTCGGCCTCGGTGGCAGTTCTGGTTCCGCCGCCCCTGCCCGGCCCAGTGGCCGATGTAGTGCAACTCACCCGTGGCGGACTCGACGAAGGCGTGGTCACTGAATACATCACCAATATCCGGGAACCCTTCGCTCTCGGAGCCAGCCAGATCGTCTATCTGAATGACCTAGGGGTGTCCTCCAATATTATCCATGTACTAATGCGAAAGGCGGCTGCGATCCAACCGGAAAGCCCAGCACCCGCCCCTCCGAGCGCCTTAGCATCCGCGGTTCCCCAGTCGATCCCCACGAACTTAGCCCCGCCGCCGGTGGCTCCGACGGCGATCACCACCACCACCTTCGAAGGCACGCCGCCGCCGCCGCCCTCCTCGACCATTGTTGTCCCTGCACCGGTAGCCCAGACCGTTGTCAACCAGCAGGTCTTTTATCAATCACTCTCCCCCTATGGCAGTTGGATGGAAGTCCCTGGCTACGGATGGTGCTGGCGCCCGTCGGCCTCGGTGGCAAACCCGACATGGCAACCCTACTGCGACGGTGGATCGTGGCTGTGGACCGATGCGGGTTGGTATTGGAACTCGACCTACACTTGGGGCTGGGCTCCGTACCATTATGGCCGCTGGCATCAGCATTCCAGCTTCGGTTGGGTGTGGAATCCGGGTTATGACTGGGCACCGGCCTGGGTCGCTTGGCGCAGCTCCCCGAGCTATTGCGGCTGGGCTCCCCTGCCTCCGGAATGCCAATGGAGCGCCAACGTGGGTTTCTCGTGGGTCAATGGCCGCACGGCCGTCAGCATCGGGTTTGGCATCGGCACAGCGGCCTGGTATGCGACGACCTGGGACCGTTTCGGTGATCACCACCTTTATCATCATCGACTGCCGCGCCATCAAGCCGAGCGTTTCGTTCGCGAGAGCAACGTCCAGGTGGCCAGCGCTCAGGGCGTGAACATCCGGGGCAACAACAACACGGTGATCATCAATAACGGGATTTCCCGAGAGGAAGTCCAGAAGCACAGTCGAGAGGAGATCCGGCGCACGGAACTCCGCGACGTCAACAGCCCGGCGGCCGCTCAAGCCTTCGCCAACTCGCGACCCAACCCCTCGGGGGGCCGGCCCGCTGAAGTGGCCGTGTACCGCCCGGCGGTGCCGACCCATGCTTCACGCCCGCCGGAATCGGTCCTCAAGCGACCAGAAGTTTCGCGATTGGCTCCCACCCCGAACTCCGGCGGCCTGCCAGATCGCATCGGCATCTCACCGCTGAATTCTCGACCACTGACGGTTCCGTCGGCCAGTGGCTCGCTGAGCCCGAACCGGCCGGCCAACATCCCGTCTGCCAGCGTGGCGCCCTCGTCGTCTCCCGGCCGGCCCGCACCCCTCCCAACAAGCAGTCCGACGGAACGATTGACCCAGACACTGCCCCCCACGACGCGTCCCGGAAGCGGAGGCAGCACACCCACCGCCGTGGCACCGAAGGTTTTGGGGAACCCGTCCACTACGTCCACCACGCCCACCAGGCCCACCACGCCCACACCCAGCGTCACCCCTTCGCGCCCACCGGAATCCCGCAGCGTGCCCATTCCGCGTGCAGTGCCGACGGAGCCCGCCTCGCCCCTCGGCGCGCCGAGCCCGGGGTCCGCTTCCCGGATCCCTACCGCCCGATCCGGATCCGGATTTGAATCCGGGTCCCGCCCCACTCCGGTGACGACCTCACGCCCGTCGGTGATCCCAGCAAACCCGACGCCCAACGCATCGATCCCGGGCCCCTCGGTGCAATCAGCACCGCCGCAGTCTGCGGCTCCGATTTCCCGCCCCATCGTCATCCCGAATGCGAGTGTCCCTTCCCGGCCTGCGGCAAATCCCTCGGTGGCCCCAGCACCCTCGGCACCGCCGGCTTTACGCCAGGAGGCTTTCCGGCCTGCTGCACCTGCGCCCTCGGCGAGCATCCCCCAAAACGTGCAGACACGCCCGGCACCCACGGCATCGCAGTTCGCTCCGGCCCCGTCTCCCGCCCCCAACGTGGCTCCAGCACAGCGCCCTACGCCTAGCCCGGCTCCTTCGTTCCAACCCTCTCCCCGGCCTGCACCGTCAGCCGCTCCTAGCCCGGCTCCTTCGTTCCAACCCTCTCCTCGGCCCGCACCGTCAGCCGCTCCAAGCCCAGCTCCCGCGGGGCGGCCAGGTCCACGTGGGCCCGTAGAACGGTGACCTCTACCGACACACGCATCATTCCTGACCATGAGCACCTCAATCCTCCTGCGAATCCTGCTGTCGGGTTGGTTTCTCACCATTACAGGCCTGTTGATGGCCCAGGGTTTCAGTAAGCCCAAGAGCGCCGGAGCCAGTGGTCGCGTGCTCTTCGAGACCGGCTTTGAGCGATTTGAGGGTTACGATCCGACCCTCGATTTGGTGGATTGGCTGGGACGCGGCCAGAACGGCTGGATCGCGGTGGGACATGGCGGCAACGGCTTGCTCACCAACCAAGTCGATGGTTTCACGGGGCAATACGCCTACATGGGTTATCAGGGGCCCACGAATAAAAGTTTTAGCGCGAACCTCTTCCGCCCCATCCAGTTGGTCCCCGACACCAACACGCTGCCCGTGGTGGTGTTCCAGGCCACCTTCAGCATTCGAGATGATTCGCCATCGGGAGCCGCAGCCGACGACTTTCGTTGGAGTGTCTATACGCCGAACAACCAACGTCTCTTCACCCTCGACTACCACGGTCCCGACCAATCCATCAATTACGCCCTCGACGATGAAAAGGGCTTCATCGGCACGGGGTACCAGTTCGAATACGATGTCGTATACCAACTAGAGATTTCCATGAGCTTCGGCCGCAACCGGTTGTCAGCCTCACTCAATGGCACCCCGGTGGTTTACGAACTCCCTCTGAGCACCCGAATTCAACGCCCCTCACTGGGCAGCGTGGATGTCGTCTGGGCTGCCAATCCCAAGGGCACCTGGAACGACAACTACATGCTCTTCGACGATTATCGCATCATCGCCTACCCACCGAACGCAGTAGCCCCATTGATGGAAATGGACGGGTTGGATGCACAAGGCAAAGCCCGATTGAAAGTCTGGGGCGAGCCCGCGGTGCGCTACCGAATCCAGTCGAGCAACGATCTGCAAACTTGGATCGACCGCGACATCGTTGTCTCGGCGGCTCCGGATGGCTTGGCGACCTGGACCGATACCCAACCCACTGGCACGCGCTACTACCAGGCGGTCGCTCTACCTTAAAGGCTTGTCGGATCGGACCGCTCGAGCCGCAACCGCAGATCTCCCAAAGCGTCCCGCACCTCCAATCGGTCTGCCCAGCAGCGTAATTCCAGAGCTCCGATGCGTTCGGTCCACAGAGTGAAACCTGGTCGCCCGCGGAGCCTTCGTCGCAAGGCTACTGGACTCCGTTCGGTGGCGGGCCGATCTCCCGTCGCCACCACGAGCAACCGCGGATTTACCTGCGCCAGAAACGCCTCGGACGCAGCCTCACCTGAGGCAGGGATGCCCGTAATGAGAACATCGGCTGCCAGCGAAGCGCCCTCGCGCCGAATTAAGGCCTTTTGACCGTCAGGCCCCAGGTCTGGAGCCAACAAAATCCTCCAGCCAGCCGCCTCCATCGAAAGAACCAACGCACCATCATCTGCACGCGAGAAAGAGTCTGAGCCGTCCGGGTGGAGCACCGTCATCCCGGCAATGGAGCGGCCACGTTGAACCCGCTGAAAGGGAACTCCATTGGACGCTGCTAACCCATCCAAACCTCGGAACAACGGCGAACGCATCCGACCCACCGGAAGGATGAGTTGATGCGGCGGGGCACTGGTCATCAATACGGGCACCCCTCCCAAATGCCGAACGTCCCCATGGGATACAGCCAGAGTCGACACACGATCGACTCCCCGTGATTGCAGCCACGGCAACACCACTGCCTTGGCGGTGGCCGCGTCTCCGGTATCCAACAGCAGGTCCGCAGAGCTTCCTGGCCGGTCGATCCACACTGCCTCGCCCGATCGGAACACCGTCACAGTGGCCGCCGGTTCACCAATGTGAGGCGCACCCACCATGAGCACGAGCCACAGAGCCGCCGCCCCCCACCAGAGCTGTCGACGACGCAGGGTCTCAAGGCAGCCCGAAGCCGCGACAACCCAGAGGATCGTGTAGGGAATCCACACCCAACTCCCCGGCGATGCAGCCGACCACCAGCCTCCAGGAACCGCCTCACAGGCGCGGCTCGCAGCCATCATCCCATGCATGCCCACCCAAGCGGCGGAATTCCACAGCTCGGTCCCCATCGGAAAGCCCATCGACAGAGCATTGGCAATGAGCACCAGGCTGCTCAAAGGGACCACGATCAGGTTGGCCACCACTGAAATGACGCTGACCAAATGGAAGCATTCTACCGACATCGGCCACGACGCCACCAACGCGGCCAGACCGGTGACACACCCGCGGCACAGCCCTCGCTCAGCCCATTCCCAGACCCGTCGCGTGCGAGACCACTGCGAGGGCGGCAGCAAAGGATCTGGGCTCCAGGGGCGATGCTCGAGCCACCAGGCCTCCCACCTCGAAGGGAAGACGGCCAACGCTGCCACCACCAAAAACGACAACAGGAAACCTGCCTGAAAGAGTTGCCCCGGCTCGGCGATCAAGATGAGCAACGCCGCCAGCGAGAGGGAATTGAGCAAATCACCGGGACGTTCCAGCATCCACGTCCCCACCACGACCGAAGTCATCACGGCCGAGCGAACAGCCGACGGTTGCCATCCGGTTGCCGCGACGTAGAACCAAATCAGCGGCAAGGACAAGCCACCGCACAGGGCACGACTCCAACCCAGCACACGAAACGCCTGCACCAGCAGAACAGCGATCAGTGCAATGTGTAGGCCACTGATGGCAAAGACATGCAGTGTTCCTGACCGCATGAACCCATCGTCCACATCGCCGGCCAAGCCAGTCCGCCAACCCAAGGCCATGGCCCAAATCAAGCGGGTCGCACCATCCTCGGGCAGTCCCTGCGCCAGGCGCGCTCGA